>NZ_CP136962.1:2009588-2344520 GCF_002863305.2 Neisseria perflava | reverse complement strand
CATTTCGTGAAGGCGGCGAAGGCACAGCGGCCAAAATTCAGCTAACGTCATGAGATTAAGCTCGGAAAATGGAAGATTTGGGAAATACAAAAAGGCAGAGCAGACAGGCAATCCGATAAAAATCAAATTCTTACGATACTCCTACTGCTTTCAGACGGCCTTGCGCACAGAGAAAAGCAAGGTTGGGCGATTATACCCATTCCGCTCTTTTTTATCCACAACCACTGCAAAATTTTATCCACAAATTCCATCAATGCATAAAACCCGTTGTCACACTTTAGCCAACGAAAAGTTTTTATATTGATTGACAAAAGCGGCAAATTGGAGTGTAATTCACGGTTTAATTATCTACCAATTTTTAGGAAACATCATGAAACGCACTTATCAACCTTCCGTTACCAAACGCAAACGCACCCACGGCTTCTTGGTTCGCTCCAAAACTCGTGGTGGTCGCGCAGTATTGGCCGCCCGTCGCGCCAAAGGCCGCAAACGCTTGGCTGTATAATTTTGAATTACGGCTTCTCGAAGCAGTATCGCTTATTAAAAACGGATGATTTTTCATCCGTTTTTGCGTTGAAAAACCGACGCAGCCGCGATTTGCTGCAAGTCTCCCAGTCCGCGGACAACACGCTCGGCCATCCGCGCCTTGGTTTGGTCGTCAGCAAAAAGACCGCCAAACGCGCCCATGACCGCAATTATATGAAGCGTGTCATCCGCGACTGGTTCAGGCTGAATCAACACCAGCTGCCGCCGCATGATTTTGTTGTGCGCGTGCGTCAGGCGTTTAATCGGGAAACTGCTCCGGAAGCTCGAAACCAACTTGCCCAGCTGATGAAAAAACGCCGATGAACACCCTGCTTTCCAAGCTCCTCCTTGCACTCATCCGCTTTTACCAATACTGCATCAGCCCCCTCATTCCGCCGCGCTGCCGCTATACCCCGACCTGTTCACAATACGCAGTCGAAGCCGTCAAAAAATACGGCGCATTCAAAGGCGGATGGCTGGCAATCAAACGCATCGCACGATGCCATCCTTTCGGCGGACACGGACATGACCCTGTTCCATAATACTGCTGTCAACCATTTAAAGAACACGATTTCCTTTAATTTCCCGTCGGTTTCTATATAATGCCGTCTGAAGCAGTTTTCATCTTGATTACCTATCCGTCAATTCCAGGAATCTCTTATGGATTTTAAAAGACTAATGGCGTTTTTTGCCATTTCAGTGGCAATCTTTGCCGGCTGGGAACATTTTTTCCCCAGCCCCAAACCTAATCCGGCGCAACAAGCCGCGCAACAGCAAACGGCTGCCACTCCGGCAAAAGCCGCTGCCGAAGCCGCGCTTGCCCCGGCCTCTCCTATTACCGTTACCACAGACACGGTTAAAGCCGTCATCGATGAGAAAAGCAGCGACCTGCGTCAGCTGACCCTCTTGCAATACAAAGCAACCGGCGACGAACACAAACCTTTCGTCCTGTTTAACGATGGCAAAGAATACACCTACGTTGCCCAATCCGAGCTTTTGGACGCACAAGGCAACAACGTACTAAAAGGCATCAGCTTTACCGCTCCGCAAAAACAATACAGTTTGGAAGGAGACAAAGTTGAAGTCCGCCTGAGCGCACCTGAAACCAACGGCCTGAAAATCGACAAAGTTTATACTTTCACCAAAGGCAGCTACTTGGTTAACGTCCGCTTTGACATTACCAACAGCAACGGCCAACCCGTCAACCTGAGCGCAGACTACCGCATCGTTCGCGACCACAGCGAACCTGAAGGCCAAGGCTACTTCACCCGCTCTTACGTCGGCCCGGTGGTTTACACCCCTGAAGGCGGCTTCCAAAAAGTCAGCTTCTCTGATTTGGACGACGATGCCAAATCCGGCAAATCCGAAGCCGAATACATCCGCAAAACCCCGACCGGCTGGCTCGGCATGATTGAACACCACTTCATGTCCACTTGGATTTTACAGCCTAAAGACGGCCAAAGCATATGCACCGCAGGCGACTGCCGTATCGACATCAAACGCCGCAACGACAACCTGTACAGCGCGAGCGTCAGCGTGCCTTTAGCCGTCATCCAAGCCGGCGCAAAAGCCGAAACTGCCATCAATCTGTATGCCGGTCCGCAAACCACTTCCGTTATCGCCAACATCGCCGACAAACTGCAACTGGCCAAAGACTACGGCAAAGTACACTGGTTCGCCTCCCCACTCTTCTGGCTCTTGAACCAACTGCACAACATCATCGGCAACTGGGGCTGGGCAATCATCGTTTTGACCATCATCGTCAAAGCCGTACTGTATCCATTGACCAACGCCTCTTACCGCTCTATGGCAAAAATGCGTGCCGCCGCACCTAAATTGCAAGCCATCAAAGAGAAATACGGCGATGACCGCATGGCACAACAACAAGCCATGATGCAGCTTTACAAAGACGAGAAAATCAATCCGCTGGGCGGCTGTCTACCTATGCTGTTGCAAATCCCCGTCTTCATCGGTCTGTACTGGGCATTGTTCGCCTCCGTAGAATTGCGCCAAGCACCTTGGTTGGGTTGGATTACCGACTTGAGTCGTCCGGATCCTTTCTACATCCTGCCTTTTATTATGGCGGCGACCATGTTTGCACAGACTTATCTGAATCCGCCGTCAACCGACCCTATGCAGGCGAAAATGATGAAAATCATGCCTTTGGTTTTCTCCATCATGTTCTTCTTCTTCCCTGCCGGCTTGGTTCTGTACTGGGTAGTCAACAACCTCTTGACCATTGCCCAACAATGGCACATCAACCGCAGTATCGAAAAACAACGCGCCCAAGGCGAAGTCGTTTCTTGATAAAGGTTTAGGTAACACAAAGGCCGTCTGTTGTTCAGACGGCCTTTTTTTATTCCCTCAAATACAGTTTGAGATTAAACCCAATCCAGTTTTAAGCAGCATGAAGCACAAAAATAGTCGGACGTTTTTTCAAATTCGGCATTTCTTTTCTTTTTCTCCACTGCGCAATCGTCTGGCTGATGATTTCCTGTGTCGGCAAAGTTAAATCCGTAGCCACGCACAAGCGCGTTTCAGGATGCAGGTTTTCCACCGCATCAGCCAACAACGCATCGTTGCGATACGGCGTTTCGATAAACAGCTGCGTTTCATTCTGCTGGCGCGAACGTTGCTCCAAAGCCTTCAAACTCTGAATCCGCTCGTTTTTTTCAGACGGCAAATAACCCTTAAACGCAAAGTTTTGCCCATTCGCACCCGAAGCCATCAGTGCCAGCAACAAACTGGACGGGCCGACCAAAGGCCGTACTTCAAAACCATGTTTATGCGCCAATGCCACCAAATTTGCGCCCGGATCGGCCACAGCCGGGCAACCCGCCTCGCTGACAATGCCCATACTGCGCCCTTCTTGCAAAGGCTTCAGTAATTCCGGCAAAGTCTTCAAATCCGTGTGTTCATTCAGCGTTTGCAGATTCAGCTCGCGGATAGGCGTAGTTACGCCCAAATGTTTCAAATGCGCACGCGCGGTTTTTTCCGCTTCCACGATAAAATCCGTCAGCCCGACAATCGCCTGTTGTTCATGCGGCAACAGGCATGGCGTATCAGGCGCACCCAAAGGGGTAGGAATCAAATACAAAATCGGTTTCATTCTTCCAACTCCAAAAAATCTCAGGCCGTCTGAACACATTCAGACGGCCTCAAACTATAAAACTTCCACACCTTCGTTTTTCAAAAAATCAATCAGACGGAAAATCGGAAGGCCGATCAAAGCATTCGGGTCCGTACTTTCAATACGCTCCAACAAAGCGGCGCCCAAACCCTCGCTCTTTGCCGCACCGGCACAATAAACCGCATCCGGCTCGCGTTCCAAATATCGGCTGATTTGTTCCTGCGACAACTGGCGCATGGCAACCACCGTATGATCGACATGATGCTGAACCTTGCCCGTAGCAGTATTCAAAAGCACGATTGCGCTGTAAAATTCAATCCGTTTTCCGCTTAAGTCCGCCAGCATCTGTTGTGCATTTGCGACGTTCATCGGCTTGCCCAACTGCCGTCCTTCGCACCATGCGACTTGGTCTGCGCCGATAATCAGCGCGGCAGGGAAAGTTGCCACCAATGAACGGGCTTTGCCTTCAGCCAAACGCAGCGCCGTCTCGCCCGCATGCTCGCCCGCAATAGGCGTTTCGTCAAAATCAGGCGATGCCGTCTGAAAATCGATACCCAAACGGCGAAGCTGTCCGCAGCGGAAAACCGAACTCGACCCTAAAACCAAAGGCAGTTTTACTTCCATATTTTTACTTAAAAACATTGACGTTAGACTGCCGAAATTATATCATACTCCGTTTATGTCATACCCTAATTTGATTGACCCAGAAGTTTTCGCCGCCGAAGGGCAGAATCTGCAAGGCAGCTTCCTGCTCGAAGAATTGGATGAACGAGTCAGTTCGCACGATTATCCGGCCGACAAACAGACACGCGTGTCGTTTACGCTGCAAGGCGGTCGCGACCGGCTGCACCGTCTGTTTCTCGATTTAAACGTCAAAGCCGACATGCCCCTGATTTGCCAGCGTTGCATTACGCCCATGCCGTTTCTACTCGATGAAACCAGCCGTATCGTCCTGTTTGCCGATGAAGAGAGTTTGGACGAAGCCATGCTTGCCGATGAAGAATTGGAAGGCATGCTGCTCGAAAAAGAGCTTGACGTGCGGACTCTGGTTGAAGACCAAATCCTGATGTCGCTCCCTTTTTCCCCTCGACACGAAGACTGCGGCAACAATGGAACACTGGACAAAGTCAATCGGGACAAACCAAACCCCTTCGCTGTTTTAGCAGGTTTGAAAAGCAGTTAATTAGGACACAGTTTATTTATCTAGGAGCTTGAAATGGCCGTTCAACAAAACAAAAAATCCCCTTCTAAACGCGGTATGCACCGTTCACATGACGCTCTGACTGCGCCTTCTCTGTCTGTTGACAGCGCAACCGGCGAAGTACATCGTCCACACCACATTTCTCCAAACGGTATGTACCGTGGCCGTAAAGTGGTAAAAGCTAAAGGCGAATAATCCGTTCGTCTGACTGAAAAAGCCAGAATATTGCCATGCAATGACTGGCTTTTTTGCATTGCACCCTGTATTTTCCTCTTCGGAAGCACACCATGAAACGTAAAATCTGGTACACCTACGACGACATCCACCGCGTAATCAAAGGATTGGCGGAAAAAATCCAAAACTCCGGCACCAAATACGATGCCATGATTGCCATTGGCGGCGGCGGTTTTATCCCTGCCCGCATGTTGCGCTGCTTCTTGGAAATCCCGATTTACGCCGTTACTACAGCCTACTACGACAACGATCACGAAGGTCAAGTGACCGAGGAAGTGAAAAAAGTCCAATGGCTCGATCCCGTTCCCGATGTACTGAAAGGCAAAAACGTACTGGTTGTTGACGAAGTGGACGACAGCCGCGTTACCATGGAATTCTGCCTGAACGAATTGCTGAAAGAAGATTTCGGCACCATCGGCGTGGCAGTATTGCATGAAAAAATCAAAGCCAAAGTCGGCAAGATTCCCGAAGGCATCCCTTATTTCAGCGGCATTACCGTGGAAGACTGGTGGATCAACTATCCTTGGGACGCGCTGGACATCGACGAACACAACAAATTGGCCGCGCAAAACCAATAAATCTGGCACGACCATCACAACAAGCCTTTTCATTTGATTTTCAATTCAATCTCCTGAAAATCAGATGAGCGTGCTTGTCCGATTGTTTGAGGCCGTCTGAAACACACAAACCGGAGAACAACATGATTACACTGGCCGTAGATGCCATGGGCGGAGATGCAGGCCTTGCGATTACCGTCCCCGGTGCAGTGGATTTCCTGAAACAGCAATCCGACGTACATCTGATTATGGTCGGAGATGAAGCAGCAGTCCGCCAAGCATTAAGCTCGGCAGGCGTTCCTATGGACCGCATTACCGTCTGCCATGCAGCGCAAGTCGTCGAAATGGATGAAGCGCCACAATCTGCGCTGAAAAATAAAAAAGAATCATCCATGCGCATCGCCATCAACCAAGTTAAAGAAGGCAACGCGCAAGCTGCCGTATCGGCAGGCAATACCGGCGCACTGATGGCGACCGCCCGATTCGTCCTAAAAACCATTCCCGGCATTGAGCGCCCTGCTATCGCCAAATTCCTGCCTTCCGACAGCGAACACGTTACCCTGGCTTTGGATTTGGGCGCCAACGTTGACTGTACGCCCGAACAACTGGTTCAATTTGCCATCATCGGCAGCGAGCTGGTACATGCGCTGCACCCTGAAAAAGGCAGCCCGCGCGTCGCCCTTTTGAACGTCGGCACAGAAGACATCAAGGGTACGGATGCCGTCAAACAAACCTTTAAACTGTTGAGCAGCAGCAAACTCAACTTCATCGGCAATATCGAAAGCAACAGCGTTTTGTATGGCGAAGCCGATGTCGTTGTCGCAGACGGTTTTGTCGGCAACGTTATGCTTAAAACCATAGAAGGCGCAGTTAAATTCATGAGCAGCGCCATCCGCCGTGAATTCCAAAGCACCCTGTTCAACAAACTTGCCGCCATTGCCGCCCTGCCCGCGCTCAAAGGTTTAAAAGGCAAACTGGATCCGCGCAAATTTAACGGTGCAATCCTGCTTGGTTTACGCGGTATCGTGATTAAGAGCCATGGCGGAACCGACGAAGTCGGATTCCGTTATGCTTTGGAAGAAGCCTACCATGAAGCCAAATCCGCCGGACTCGCTCAAATCGAACAAGGCGTAGCCACCCAGCTGGCTGCTTTGGAATCCGCCAAAGCAGCAGCCGAACTGGAAGAAACCGCTGCTCAAACAACGGAAGCTTAAGGCTGATATATACAGGCCGTCTGAAACTCCAAAATGTTCAGACGGCCTGTTTTTATCTTTAATCACCGACTTCATTCTTAATATTGGGAATTTCCCCATTTTCGCTTACAATACCCGACTATCTGAATCAACTCTCTAAAAAGGCCGTTCTCATGCAATATGCCAAAATTTCCGGTACAGGCAGCTACCTTCCTGCCAACCGCGTCAGCAATGACGACCTTGCAAAAAAAGTGGACACTTCCGACGAGTGGATTACCACGCGTACAGGTATCAAATTTCGCCATATTGCAGACGACAGCGAAAAAACCAGCGATTTGGCCGCCGAGTCAGCGCGCCGCGCCTTGGCAGATGCCGGTTTGCAGGCTAACGATATCGATCTGATTATCGTCGCCACAGCCACTCCCGATATGCAGTTCCCTTCTACGGCAACCATCGTGCAGCAAAAATTGGGTATTGCCAACGGCTGCCCTGCCTTTGACGTACAGGCCGTGTGCGCCGGTTTTATATATGCCCTGACTACTGCCAATGCCTACATCAAAAGCGGCATGGCGAAAAACGCTTTGGTTATCGGCGCGGAAACCTTCAGCCGCATCGTCGATTGGAACGACCGCACCACCTGCGTCCTCTTTGGTGACGGCGCAGGCGCGGTTGTCTTAAGTGCATCTGACGAACCGGGCATTATCCATAGCAAACTCAAAGCCGACGGCAACTACCTCAACCTTTTGAACGTCCCGGGACAAATCGCCAACGGCCAGGTTTGCGGTTCGCCCTACATCAGCATGGACGGCCCCGGCGTATTCAAGTTTGCCGTCAAAATGCTGGCAAAAATTGCAGATGACGTTATCGAAGAAGCCGGTTATACCACCAATCAAATCGATTGGCTTGTGCCGCACCAAGCCAATAAGCGCATTATCGACTCTACCGCCAAACACTTGGGCTTGAGCATGGACAAAGTGATCCTGACCGTCCAAGACCACGGCAACACTTCCGCAGCCTCCATTCCGCTGGCACTGGATGTCGGTATTAAAAACGGCCAAATCAAACGCGGACAAAACCTCTTGCTCGAAGGCATCGGTGGCGGTTTTGCCTGGGGTGCAGTTTTGGTGAAATACTAACGATTGGGCCGTCTGAACATCCCTTTCAGACGGCCTATTCTGCTAAAACCTATGAAATCCCTAACGTTTGCACTTTGCATCAGCAGCCTGTTTTTAAGCATAACGGCTGTAATATTGCCCAAACTGGCAATCGCCTATCTCGCACTGAGTGCATACGTTTTCTTGCTTTACTACCTAGACAAACAGCGCGCACGCAACCACGGCAGACGCATACCCGAAGCAAAATTGCATCTGCTCAACCTACTTGGCGGCTGGCCGGGCGGTTATTGCGGCAGCCTCGCATTCAGGCACAAAACCAGCAAACTCAGTTTTGTCCGCACCTTCCGACTGACCGCCGCAACCAATACTGTCGCCACCCTCCTTCTGCTGGTGGACACCCTCAAACATTCAAACCAATAAGGAATTACCATGTCTTTCGCATTCTTTTTCCCTGGACAAGGCTCACAAAGCCTAGGCATGATGAACGGCTTTGCCGAGCAAGCCATCGTTAAAGCCACATTTGACGAAGCTTCCGCCGTATTGGGTCAAGACCTGTGGGCAATGATTAACGGCGAAGATGCCGAATTAATCGGACAAACCGTCAACACCCAGCCCATCATGCTGGCTGCTGGCATTGCCACCTACCGAGCCTACTTGGAAGCCGGCGGTAAAATCCCTTCCGTCGTTGCAGGCCACAGTCTCGGCGAATACACCGCCCTCGTCGCTGCCGGCGCATTGGATTTCGCAGACGCGGTCAAACTGGTTCGTCTGCGCGCCGAACTTATGCAATCTGCCGTACCGCAAGGCGTAGGCGCAATGGCCGCTATCTTGGGTTTGGAAGACGATCAAGTAAAAGCCATTTGTGCCGAAGCTGTACAAAGCGAAGTCGTTGAAGCCGTCAACTTCAACTCCCCAGGCCAAGTTGTGATTGCCGGCAATACCGCCGCAGTCGAACGCGCCATGGCCGCTGCCAAAGAAGCCGGAGCCAAACGCGCCCTGCCGCTGCCTGTTTCCGTTCCTTCACATTGCAGCCTCATGAAGCCTGCAGCAGAAAAACTTGCCGAAGCACTGAAAGACATCACCATCAAACAACCGCAAATCCGTGTCATCCATAACGCCGATGTCGCTTCTTACGATGATGCCGACAAAATCAAAGATGCCTTGGTACGCCAACTGTACAGCCCAGTACGCTGGACAGAAACCGTCAACGCACTTGTCTCCGAAGGCATCACTGAATCCGCCGAATGCGGCCCCGGCAAAGTCCTCGCAGGCCTCGCCAAACGCATCAATAAAGAAGCCGCGTGCAGCGCATTGACCAATGCCGATCAAGTGACTGCATTTATCGAAGCCCACTAAAAATGTTTTCAGACGGCCTTATCCTGTCAGGCAAGGCCGTCTGAAAAATCAGCCCACTCCAATCCGAATACATTATGAAAAAAACCATTATTCTTGCCGTTCCCTACATGTACGGACTGGATCAATGTATCGAAAAAAATCTGCGTTTTCTTGGTTTTGATGTCATTAATCTGTGCTATGACGACCGAGATTCCTATTACCCGAACTTGGGCAGCAGACTTAAAAACCTCTACCACAAACACATCACCAAAAACGGCAACTATAAAAAATACCTCAAATACAGCCGCCACCTCGACGACATTCAACAAAAATTGGCCTTGCTAAACGGTAAAAAAGCCGATTATGCGCTCTGTATCCGTGCCAATATTTACCCCAAAGAAATCATCGCCACCATCCGCGAACACAGCAATGTTTGCGTGAATTATCAATGGGATGGCGTAGGACGCTTCCCAGATATTATTGAATATTTGGATTATTTTGACCAATGCTGGGTTTTCGATCCCGACGATATTCAAAAATATCCACAATGCCGTTTCAAAGCCACCACTAATTTTTACTTTGACTTTCCCGTGGCGGAATATACCCCCACCAACAAACTCTACTTTTTAGGCGGCTACGAACTCAGACGCGAAGAACAAACCAAACGCTTTATCCAAGAAACCGAACGCCTCAGCCTACCCTTGGATTTTCATATCTACTGCAAAGACGACAGGGCTGAAAAAGCCTTCGGACACAACGGCATCCGCTATCTCGACCGCAGCAGCATCCTCAGCTTTGAAGAAAACCTCAGCCAAGTGCAAAGTTGCGGTGCAGTCGTCGATTTTGCACAATTCGAACATTACGGCTTATCATTCCGTATCTTTGATGCGTTGCGTTTCGATAAAAAACTGATTACCACCAACAAACATATCTTGGAAACCGACCTATACCACCCGGACCGCGTGTTCGTATGGGACGGCGGTAATTTAGACGCATTGCCTGAATTTTTGGCACGTCCGTATCAGCAACCTGCCCCTGAAATCAAAGCCTATTATTCGTTTACACAATGGCTAAACCGCCTGATCGGCATTGATTAACCTTATTGCCCACGGCAGATACCCCTGCCTGACAAAATATTACATTAAATACATTATGAGTAAGAAAAAAGTCATTCTCGCCATGCCGGAACTCTTCAAAATCCACGAACTCATTATTGAGAACTTGGAGAAATGCGGATTTGAAGTGCTGTCCCTGACCTATGAAGAAAAAGAGTTCAAATACAAAAATGTATTTCAACGGCTGAAAAAAATTTGGTATCGAAATATTCTTGGGCAAAAAGACTTCAAAAAACGGACCATGTTCCGCGCCGTAGAAGAACGCCTCAATACCCTGTTAAGCGAACATCCCGAACAAGCGGATTATTGCTTCATGATTTGGCTGGGCGCCTATCCGAAAGACTTCATCGCCAAGCTCAGAGCGCATTCAAAATTAATGGTGTATTACAACTGGGAAGCCCTGACCTTCTTAAAAGAAGACTTCGACAACATCGAATTTTTCGACAAGTTTTACTTTTTCGATCCGTTTGACCAAGGCAAACACCCTGAATACACCGAAAAACTCTTTCCAACCACCAGCTTCTACTTTGACAGCTTCAGGCCGTCTGAAAACCCGCAAAACAAAATCTTGTTTATCGGCTCGTACGCCGCCGACCGTAACAACGACATCCGCGCATTTTGCGAAGCTGCACGTTCAATCGGTTTAGAAATAGATTTCCGCTTGGCCAGCAAGAAAATCGAAGAAGAAAAAGCAGCTTTGGGCATTCCCGAAGTCGAGTTCTTCTCCTTTGAAAACGCCCTCTCCTATCGTCAAAACTTAGAAGAAGCGGCCAAATCCTCCGTATTGGTGGATTTCCTCAACCGCAAGCACTACGGTCTCTCTTTGCGGATTTTCGAAGCGATTGGATTGGACAAAAAACTGATTACGACCAATCCGACCATCGCACATTACGATTTTTATCACCCGAACAATATGTTCTACTGGGACGGAAGCAACCTTGAAGAACTCAAAGCCTTCCTGACCTTGCCGTATGTACCGCTTGCCCCAGGCTTGAAGCACAAATACAGCTTCAGCAACTGGATCAGCTGCGCATTTGATATTGAACCGAATATCCCTATCGGATTACCTGAAATCAATAGAGAAGTTGTGGGGAATTTAAATGTTTGAAAGAGAAAAATTAGTATTAGAAACTGTTCATATCCGCAAACGAGAATTCATTGAACAGCCGAAACATATTGTTTATGCAGCCGATCAAAACTATATCAAACACATCGGCACTGCGTTACTTTCTGTACTGCAAAACAATACCAGTCGAATACATTTTCATTTGTTAGTTAGTGGTTCAGAAGGTTATGATTTTAATATTTTCGATCAAATTGAAACATCAAATCAAAACTACGCAATAAGCGTTTACCATTTAAATACAGAATACTTTTCTACCCTGCAGACTACCCATTATTTTACTATCGCTATGTATTACCGTATGAGTATCCCTTGCTTATTAAAAGGTATTGCTCATACTGCGCTTTATTTAGATACTGATGTACTGTGCTTGGGCAACATTGATGATTTATTTGAAATCGACATTTCAAATTCTTTGATTGCCGCCGTACCTGATGCAATCTTATACAGAGCATATATAAAACAACTCAATCAATTTGGTTTTACAGATACTGAGCCTTATTTCAACTCTGGGGTCATTCTATTCAATATTGACAAATGGAATGATATGGCAATAGATAAAATTTTGTCTGAAAAAATGCAAGCCGTAGAAAAACAGAATTTTAAACTCTCCTGTCCAGACCAAGATATTTTGAATTTAGCCTGTATAGGTCATGTACACTGGCTTTCAGAAAACTTTAACTGGATACATTGGCATCAAAAATACAGTGAATTAATCGACAATCCCAACAATATCCGCTTAGTCCATTTTGTTGGTCATATCAAACCGTGGCATCAATTAGGCTTCCACCCCGCATATGATCAATATTTTAAGAATTCCCCATGGAATAACGGATATCTAGAACAACCTCTATCAACTTGGTTGCCCTTTCCAAATCCTAAAAGGAAATTTAGACAAGCAGCCAAACGGCTTTGGAAACAAGGACAAAAAAAGCAAGCATGGGCATACTACAAAGAATATTTATTACGCAGAATCAACAAACGACGGTATCAAGCACCCTCCCTAGGTAAATAAGGCCGTCTGAAACCATTTTTCCAATCGCAATTAAGGAATAAAACATGAGTACACAAGATTTAAGCGGCAAAATCGCTTTGGTAACCGGCGCATCGCGCGGTATTGGTGCGGCGATTGCCGATACTTTGGCTGCGGCCGGTGCAAAAGTTATCGGTACAGCCACCAGTGAGAGCGGTGCGGCTGCAATCAGCGAACGCTTGGCACAATGGGGTGGCGAAGGCCGTGCATTGAATTCTGCCGAACCTGAAACCATCGAAAACTTGATTGCCAACATCGAAAAAGAATTCGGCAAACTGGATATTCTGGTCAATAACGCCGGCATTACCCGCGACAACCTCCTGATGCGCATGAAAGAGGAAGAATGGGACGACATCATGCAGGTTAACCTCAAATCTGTGTTCCGCGCCTCCAAAGCGGTATTGCGCGGCATGATGAAACAGCGTACCGGCCGCATCATCAACATCACATCCGTTGTCGGCGTGATGGGCAATGCCGGCCAAACCAACTATGCGGCCGCAAAAGCAGGCTTAATCGGCTTCTCCAAATCTATGGCGCGTGAAGTCGGCAGCCGCGGCATTACCGTCAACTGCGTTGCCCCCGGCTTTATCGACACCGATATGACCCGCGCCCTGCCGGAAGAAACCCGCAAAACCTTTGAAGCGCAAACTTCTTTGGGCAAATTCGGTGAAGCGCAAGATATTGCCGATGCAGTTTTGTTCTTGGCTTCTGATCAGGCAAAATACATTACCGGTCAGACACTTCATGTCAACGGCGGCATGTTGATGCCGTAAACCGTTTGTTTATTTAAAGGCCGTCTGAATATTTCAGACGGCCCTTTTTGTCAATCAAAACACTACTTTACATTCTATCTTGATATAATCTTAACAATCCGTTAGATAACGCTCGAAACAGTAAGTCCAAATAAGCATGATACGGGAAATCAAATCGCAGAAATGAAGTTCATTCTGTGCGTTTTTATTTGGGTTTGCTGTCGGTTTTCGACGTGTTTCAGACGGCCTATATAACAATAGCTACTTTTAACGAAAGGCCGCCCACTCTATGCACGAATTCTCCCTCGGTCCCATTGTCATTGTCCTGTTGGTTTCCGTCATTACGGTTATCTGCTGTCGCAAGTTCAACATTCCTTCCATGCTCGGTTATCTTTTGGTCGGTTTTATTGCCGGTCCGGGTATGTTCAAACTGATTCCGCAAAGCCACGCCACTGACTATTTGGGCGAAATCGGCATTGTGTTCTTGATGTTCAGCATCGGTCTCGAATTCTCCCTGCCCAAACTCAAAGCCATGCGCCGCCTCGTATTCGGCTTGGGCGGTTTGCAAGTCATCATTACCATGCTCTCGATTATGGGCATTTTGATGGCAATGGGCACGCCGTTTAACTGGGCGTTTGCCACTGCGGGTGCACTGACCATGTCGTCCACCGCTATCGTCAGCCGCATTCTGTCGGAGAAAACCGAGCTAGGTCAGCCGCATGGTCAAATGGCCATGGGTGTTTTGCTGATGCAAGATATTGCCGTTGTACCGCTGATGATTCTGATTCCGGCACTTGCCGGCGGCAGCGAAGGCAACTTGTGGGTAGAGCTGGGCTTGGCCGGCTTGAAAATGTTGCTGACCTTGGGCATTTTGTTCGTTATCGGCAGCCGTGTGATGTCACGCTGGTTCAGACTGGTTGCCAAACGCAAATCGTCCGAACTCTTCATGATCAACGTTTTGCTGGTTACCTTAGGCGTAGCCTATCTGACAGAGCTTGAAGGCCTGTCTATGGCATTGGGCGCATTCGTTGCCGGTATGCTGCTTTCCGAAACCGAATACCGCATTCAGGTGGAAGACGACATCCGTCCATTCCGCGATATCCTGCTGGGTTTCTTCTTCATTACCGTCGGTATGAAGCTGGATATTCAGGCGCTGATCGGCAACTGGCAGCAAATCCTGATTTTGTTGGCAATCCTGTTGGTCTTGAAAGCACTGGTCGTCTTCATCATCGCTTTGCGCATGAAAAACCCTACGAGCGACAGCCTCAAGAGTGCGCTTTATTTGGCACAAGGCGGCGAGTTCGGTTTCGTGATGCTGGCTATTTCCAGCAAAATCAATATGGTTTCGCCCGAATTGGAACAAGCAGCCACTGCAGCCGTCTTGCTCTCCATGATTGCCGCACCATTCATTTTGGGCAGCAGCGATGCCATCGTCAGCCGCTTCGTTAAATCCGACTGGGACATGAAAGCCTTGGACTTACACTCCATGTTGGTGGAAACCATGAGCAAATCCGAACACGTCCTGATTATCGGTTTCGGACGCGGCGGCCAATCGGTTGCCCGTGTATTGGCGCAAGAAGGCATCCCCTACTTTGCCCTTGACTTGGATATTGCCCGCGTACAAGTGGCACGCAACGCAGGCGAACCGGTTTCCTTTGGCGATGCCAAACGCCGTGAAGTCTTGGAAGCCGCCGGCTTGGGACGCGCCAAAATGGTGGTCATCACGCTGAACAATATGCATGAAACACAACATGTTCTCGGTAACATCATGTCCATGCATCCGAGCATGCCGGTTTATGTTCGCGCCACCAATGACGATTATGTCAAAACCTTTACCGAAATGGGTGCGGAAGAAACCGTCTCCGATACCAAAGAAACCAGCCTGGTGCTGGCAAGCTATGCCATGTTGGGCCACGGCCTCTCTTACAACCATGTTTATCAAACCATAACCCACATCCGTCACAGCCGCTATGCATCATTGCAAGACTTGTTTGTCGGCAGTGATGATGATAGCTTCTCCGACGAAGACAGTAAGGCCGTCTGCCGCCATGCCTTCCCATTACAAGGCGAGGCACATGCCATCGGCAAAACCATCCGTGAATTGCCATTGGCAGCGCATTATCTGAAACTATTGTTTATCCGCCGCAATACCGGAAAAATCCAAGACCTTGACCCTGATTTCGTTCTGGAAACCGGCGACATTTTGGTTGTTGCAGGCAAGCAGGAAGAAATTATTTCCTTTGAAAACTGGTGCTTGCAGGGAGACATCTAATTATCGGCAAATAAATCTTGCGCGTGTCAGGATTTTTTGGTTTAATAGCGTCTTCGCAATTTTGCGCATGGGTGATTAGCTCAGTTGGTAGAGCGTCTGCCTTACAAGCAGAATGTCGGCGGTTCGACTCCGTCATCACCCACCAAGTTTCTTTTTCATTGTCTTTGACAGTGGATGCGCGGTGGTAGCTCAGTTGGTTAGAGTACCGGCCTGTCACGCCGGGGGTCGCGGGTTCGAGCCCCGTCCGCCGCGCCATTATTTAAAAATACTGATTCTTCAGTATATCCCTTTTTCGGGTGATTAGCTCAGTTGGTAGAGCGTCTGCCTTACAAGCAGAATGTCGGCGGTTCGACTCCGTCATCACCCACCACTTTCCTTTTCATTGTCTTCGACAATGGATGCGCGGTGGTAGCTCAGTTGGTTAGAGTACCGGCCTGTCACGCCGGGGGTCGCGGGTTCGAGCCCCGTCCGCCGCGCCATCAAGTTAAAAGTAAACAATACCGGTTTTTACCGGTATTTTTTTCGTCTGTATCCTATGCCTTTTTATAAAAAATCCAGCTATTTAGATAGTATAAACAGGGCAACACAATAAACGCTTATTCATCAAATCCCTAAATCATCTTCCAAAATAGACATAAATACTTGCCTCCTCTTCTTACACAAAGGCCGTCTGAAAACGTCAATACATTTTCAGACGGCCTTCTTTGGCTTATCAAGCCTGATACCTAATCATGCAGGAGGCCTTAGCATCAATCCAATGCTCGCCACCGGGCTGAACAATTTTAGACACCAACTTATCCAAGTCGCGTAAATAATCGGTTGATTTTTGGCTGTTGATAATGACGACAACCAGCAACGGCTTTTCGCCCAACCAATACCCAGCCAGTGCGCGGACATCTTTAAGCGTACCGGTTTTAAGGCGCAGGTTTTCACCTGGCTGCTTCAAGCGTGTTTTAAGCGTGCCGTCTTTACCGGCAATCGGCAGCGTACTGATAAACTCGTTTTTAAACGGGCTAAAGTAGGCTTTTTCCAACATTTGCGCCATCATGCGCGCATTAAGCCGTTCAACGCGGGACAGGCCTGAGCCGTTTTCCAACACCAGCCCTTCCGTATTGATACCTGCAACCGCCAGCTCGCTTTTTACGATAGAAGCGGCCTTAGTCTGCGCCAGCTTGTAATCAGACATGTTTCCGGCAAATTTAAGGAAAACCGAACGGGCAATCAGATTATTGGAATGCTTGTTCATATCGGTGAGGATATCGGTAAGCGGTTTGGATAGATGGCTTGCCAACACATGCGCATCATGAGGCGCCGCACCTGTCGTCAGGCCGTCTGAAACCGTACCGTCTTGTTGACGCCATTGGTTGACGAAACTTTTGCCGACAAATTCTTTCATGCTGTACATATTCAGATACAGTTCTTTGCCCAAGCAGCGTTCCGACAGCTTGCCCGATACGGTCAGCGTATTGTTTTTATAGGAAGTCTTCATGTGTTTTTTTAAAACACTGCACTTCCCTTCTTTATTCTCAAGCGTCAATTTGTTTTGAATGTTCAGATTCGGCAGCGGCGGATTGGTACGGATGACCAAGCTTCCATCTTCTTCTTTTTCAGCACGGAGTTCAACGGTTTTATACGCCAACATATTAGGATCGGGCGGTGTCATAAAGCTTTCGGCAGAATCGGAAGCAAAATCATCCGGATTCTTCACATCGCCCCACAGGCTGCGGTCGAGTATCAGATGTCCGTCAATATGGCGTATGCCCTTATCACGCATCTGTTGCTGCATTTGCACCAAATCATGCTGGTCAAACACAGGATCGCCGCTCCCCACCCAATACACGTTGCCTTTCAGCGTATCGCCTTTGATTAGGCCGTTGGTTTTAAACTCGGTTTTCCAACGATAATCGCCGCCCAACATACGAAACGCGGTAAACGCCGTTACCAGCTTCATGGTCGAAGCAGGATTGCGCAATTCATCGGCACGGTGTTCGGCAATCACTTTGCCGCTGTCCAATTCCTGCACATAAACAGAAATCTCATTTTCAGGAATACGCCCGAAATCCAAAGCCCATGACGGATAAACCGCCATCATCAGGCCGACTGATAAAATACTTTTCAACTTCATTGTGTTACAAAATCTTATAAATTCTTACGAGATACTTAGGCCGTCTGAACGTTTCAGATGGCCTTTTATTTATTTCTGATGCGCTTTCAAACGCAAAGCAAACATGACAACCACAACACCGACAACCAAAGCGCAACCCATCGCCAAATGGATACCGTCCAGCATTGCCTGTTGCGGCATATCTGCACTGGAAAGTTTCTCACCGATATTGGTCGCACCGACAAAAAACGCCGCGCCGATGGCACCGGCAATCGGATTAATGGTGGTCAGAATCGCCGCACCGTGCGGATTGAGCGTTTTCGGCAACGCGTTCAGACCATGAGTTTCGCCGGTTACACAAGCAGACACGGAAAGCGCCAACAGCGTAAACATCGCCGTCAACATCACCACCTGCGTATCAATCCGCAAAAACAGCCACAATACCGCCAACGACACCACCAGCATCACTGTTGCCGGCAAAACGACAAAGCGTCCGCCCTTTTTGTCCAACAATTTGCCGAACAACGGCGCGGCAATCGCCTGGGCAATACTGGCAGGCATCAGGATCAGGCCGGTTGCCGTACCGGTCAGCATCAACACTTGCTGCGTGTACATCGGCACCATCAGTTCCAAGCCCAAGAACAGGAATACCGCACCGGCCAAAATCACAACGCAATATCTGAACTGTTTGTATTCAAACGCACGAAGGTTCAACAACGGCGTAGCCAAACGGAACTGACGGTGCGCAAACCACCCCACCAGCACAACGGAAGTGGCAAAGAGCAGGATAAATTCCACCAGCGGCATATGGGCAAAATTACTGCTCGCATAAACCAGCCCGCCCAAACCCGCAATTGACAACACGGCCGACAACATATCGATTTTCGGACGGCTGATGTTGCTCAAATTGACTGTCAAATATTTGCCCACCAGCACCATCGCCGCCAACATAAACGGCGCGGTAAAGCCGAACAGCACGCGCCAATGCGTATGGTCGATGATGATGCCCGACAGCGTCGGCCCCATTGCAGGCGCGGCGGCAAACATCATGGTAATCACGCCCATCGCCGTTCCGCGCTTGTTGGGCGGGAAAATCGACAACACTCCGTTAAACAGAAGCGGGACAAAAAACGCGGCAGACACTGCCTGCACCATACGCCCGACCACCAATACGCCAAACGTCGGTGCAAACGCGCAAATCAGCGATCCTGCTAAAAACGTTGCCTGCGTAAACAGCACCATTTTGCGCGTTTCAAACCATTGAATCACGCCGGCCGTAATCGGCGTAAATGCCCCCATGACCAGCAAAAAGCCCGTTGTCAGCCATTGGACCGTGGTCTTATCGACACCAAAATCTTTCATAATCGGCGTAAGCGCGACATTCAGCAGCGTGTCGTTGAGATAGCCGAAAAATGCGCCGATGAATAAGGTGGCGACAATGGTTTTAGCTGGAAAGTCGGGATTGTCGGCATAGTATTCGTGTGCCGTTGCGTCCTCTTGCGAATCAGAAGCGTGCATAATAATTTGAAATATCAGCGAAACCGTTATTTTAGCATAAACCGTTTTGACAGGCCGTCTGAAACCTTGACCGCTTCCCCAGATAACACTAAAATTTAGAATTGTTTTCATTTTTATTATTAAACAGGAGAAAAACATGTCAAAGAAAGTCAGCATCTTGGTCGGCAGTCTGCGTAAAGGCTCGTTTGCACGCAAAATCGCACAAAACGTCATTCCCATGTTCCCCGAAGGCTACGAAGCGCAAATCGTCGAAATCGGCCATTTGCCTTTATACAACTTCGACTACGACGATCCTGCCGTTACCGACTTCCCTACTCCGTCCAGCTATACCGAGTTCCGTGAAACCATCAAAGCCTCTGCCGGCGTATTGTTCGTGACTTCCGAAAACAACCGTACCGTCCCCGCCTGCCTGAAAAACGCCATCGACATCGGTTCCAAACCCAATGCCGATGTTGCCTGGAAAAAAACACCTGCTGGCATCATCAGTCATTCTGTCGGCAAAATGGGCGGTTATAGCGCGCAAAAAAATCTGCGCCTTGCCCTTTCGTATTTCGATATGCCGCTGACCGGCCAGCCGGAAGTGTTCCTCGGCAACTCGCCTACCCTGTTTGACGACAACGGCCAGCTCATCGAATCCGCGCGCGGATTTGTTCAAGGCTATATCGACCAATTGGTTGCCTTGATTGAGAAAAACCCTAAATAATCGGGATTGAAGCATACAGGCCGTCTGAAAAACGAAATTTCAGACGGCCTCATCTTTTGCAAAAAATCAGTTTTTCAACCCTTCCTAAATTTTTACTAATTGAGTGCGGTTATAATCACTATCCACCCATCCTCACGGAGAACTTCCATGCGCGTATTATTGGTTGAAGACGATGCCATGATTGCCCAAGCCGTCAGTGCCAACCTGAAAGACACCGGTTACGCTGTCGATTGGGTCAATCGTGGTTCGGAAGTTGCCGCAGCAGTGGCGGCGCAGGCATACGATTTGCTGCTCTTGGATTTGGGTTTGCCCGGCAAAGACGGTTTGGACGTATTGGCGCAAATCCGCAACGGCGGCTGTACCGTCCCTGTCTTAATCGTGACCGCACGCGACGATTTGCACAGCCGCCTCAACGGCCTAGACGGCGGCGCAGACGACTACATCGTCAAACCCTTCGACATGGCGGAACTGCAAGCCCGTATGCGCGCCGTATTGCGCCGACACGGCGGACAGGCGCAAACGCTGCTGAGCAACGGCATCATCACGCTGAACCCTTCCACCCATCAGGCGGAAGTGGTCGGGCAGGAACAGGCCATCATGCTCAGCAACAAAGAATTTGCCGTCCTCCAAGCCCTGCTGCTGCGTCCGGGCATGATTCTGTCACGCAGCGATTTGGAAGACAAAATTTACGGCTGGGGCGAAGAAGTCGAAAGCAACGCCGTTGACTTCCTGATTCACGCCTTACGCAAAAAACTCGGCAAAGAAGCGATTCAAAACGTCCGCGGGGTTGGCTGGCTGGTTGCACAAAACAACCAGGCCGTCTGAAAAACCACAACAACATCAACACACAAACCATGCAACGCCTTATCCACACCATCAAACAATCCCTGCAAGTCCGGATCAGCCTCGCCCTAATCTGCATGCTCCTGCCCCTCTCCATTCTTGCAGGCATATTTTCATATTACGATACTTATCACGAGACCCAAGAGGTTCAAGACGACCTGTTGCGCCAAGTCGCGAACTATCTCGATCCGAGCGATGCCGATGATGAGAAACACTCACTCGACAACGACAACAAGATTTCCGTTCAATTTCCCAATACGCCCAACCCCATTGTCAGCCTGCCTGAGCAGATTTCAGACGGCCTGCACACCATTCAGGCTGATGACGATGACGATTACTACCGCGTTTATACCCGCGACACCAAGCAAGGCCGCATCGCCGTCATGCAGGAAAGCGACTACCGCGAAGAGCTGGCCGAAATGGCCGCCGTGCAGAGCATCCTCCCCATGCTCCTCGCCCTGCCCCTGATTATCCTGCTCACCGTCTGGATTACCCATCGCGCCATGCGTTCCGTCAAAACCCTGTCCAACGATTTGGAACAGCGCCAAATCAACGACCTCTCGCCGATGGACACGCAAAACATTCCCAGCGAAATCCAAGGCTTTGTCGTCGCCATCAACAACCTGTTGCAGCGTACCGACGAAAACGTCCGCCAACAGCAACGCTTTATCGCCGATGCCGCACATGAATTGCGCAGCCCCATGACCGCCCTTTCCCTTCAGGCAGAGCGGCTCAACAATATGCAGCTGTCCGCCGAAGCGCGCGAGCAGTCCGCCCTGTTGCAACAAAGCATACAGCGCAACCGCCACCTGCTCGAGCAACTCCTTTCCCTCGCACGCGCCCAAGCACCCGAAACCCAACGCCCTAAAACCTTGATCAGCTTGCAAAACCAGTTCCGCCGTGTCTTGCAAGAACTCATGCCGCTGGCACTGGCTAAAGGTCAAGACATCGGTGTCGCCGTTGAAAACGACTGCCAAATCCACGCCGACGACACTGAAATCTACACCCTTATCAAAACCTTTACCGATAACGCCATCCGCTATACCCCAAAAGGCGGCCGCATCGATTTGGGTTTTGACGAAACCGCCGAATACCTCAATATCTGGGTGGAAGACGACGGCCCCGGCATTCCCCCAAGCGAACGCCAACGCGTTATCGACCCCTTCTACCGCATTCTCGGCACCGAACAACAAGGCACTGGACTTGGTCTGTCCATTGCAGACACCATTGTCAAACGCCATCAAGGCCGTCTGAAACTGGCCGACAGCCGACGCTTTGACAGCGGCTTGCTGATTATTGCCGAGTTGGATAAAAAGACGCTTTAAATAATTGACCCGCCCAAATTGGTTTATCTAGCTTTAATCCGATGAATCAAAACGCTTTAAAACCAAAGGCCGTCTGAAAATGACTTTCAGACGGCCTTTTTATATTTTGGAGCAAACCTCATTCATTCCTCACAAATACGGCTGCAAGGTTTGGCGGAGGATTTCCATATCGGTAATTTCGGTGATATTGGCTTTGCCCAAGTATTCCAAGCCGACAAAACGCATGATGCCGCTGCTGACTTTTTTGTCGTGGCTCATGTGTTCAATCCATTTTTCAAATGAAAAAACAGGCGGCGCAGACGGGAGGGAGGCGGCTTCCATTAAAGCGGCAATACGATCGGTATCGGCTTGTTGGGTTTTACCCAAAATTTGCGACAAACGGGAAGCAAGGACGCAACCGGCGGCAACGGCTTCGCCGTGCAACCATACGCCGTAGCCCATTTCGGCTTCGATGGCATGGCCGAAAGTGTGGCCGAGATTAAGCCATGCGCGGATGCCCTGCTCGGTTTCGTCTTGGGCAACAATATCGGCCTTCATTTTGCAGCAATGGTAAACGGCTTCTGCCATTTTTTCTTGGTGTTGCACCATCAGGTCGGCCATATTTTCTTCCAACCAAGCAAAAAATTCGGCATCGCCCAATGCGCCGTATTTGATGACTTCGGCTATACCTGCGGAAAGTTCGCGTTGCGGCAGCGTTTGCAGGGCGGTCAAATCGGCCAGCACGGCTTGCGGCTGGTAGAACGCGCCAATCATATTTTTACCGAGCGGATGGTTGATGGCAGTTTTACCGCCGACCGAGGAATCGACCTGGCTGAGCAATGTGGTCGGTACTTGGATAAAAGGTGCGCCACGCTGATAAGTCGCCGCGGCAAAGCCGACCATATCGCCTATCACACCGCCGCCCAAAGCGATTAAAGTGGTTTTACGTTCGGCACGGTTTTGCATCAGACCATCGTAAATCAGGTTAAGCGTCTGCCAGTTTTTATATTCTTCGCCGTCGGGAAGGATAATGCTGAAATGCGGCACGCCCAGTCTGTCTAAGGCCGTCTGAAGCTGTTTGAGATAAAGCGGCGCAACGGTTTCGTTGGTAATGATGGCTGCTTTTTTGCCTAAATAGGGCTGAAGCAGCGTATCTGCCTGCTCAATCAGTTTATGCCCGATAAAGATGGGGTATTGATGGGACGGGGTTTGGACAGTCAGTGTGCGCATGGTATTCCTTTGCAAAGCGTATTTATTCGTCTAAAGCCTGTATCAGGCGTTTGAGCGTTTTGTGACAGCTGTCGGATTCGATGACGAGATGGGCAGTTTGACGGTACAGCGTATCGCGTTGGTCATACAGCTCTTGCAGTTTGGCCAAAGGGTCGGCAACTTGCAACAGCGGCCGGTTGCTGTCGTAACGGGTACGCTCCAGCAAGGTTTCGGGGCTGGCATGCAGATAAACAACCGTGCCGTTTTGGCGCAAAATCTGTCTGTTTTCACTGCGCAATACGGAGCCGCCACCGGTCGATAAAACGATGTTGCGCCGGGAAGCGAGCTTCTTCAGCATATTGGTTTCGCGGTTGCGGAAGCCTTCCTCCCCTTCCATCTCAAAAATGGTCGGAATGGATACGCCCGAAGAAGTGCAGATTTCGTAGTCACTGTCGTAAAACGGGCATTCAAACATTTGGGCAAGCTGCTTGCCTAAAGTGGTTTTGCCCGCGCCCATCAGCCCGATTAAAATTAAATTGCCGTTGATTTTTTCCATGAGGGTCATTTTATACGATATGGTGGTTTCGTGGAAAAGTTCGTCGTTTTTCAGACGGCCTTTTCATCTCAGGCCGTCTGAAAACGAAAACAGGCATACCTTTGCAGATATGCCTGTTTGTCATTCTAAAATCAATAACGCAGATTGTTACCCACATTGTCCATAATGCGCGGCGTGATGAAGATCAACAGCTCACGGCGGTTTTCACGTTTGCCGCGTGATTTAAACAGATTGCCGACAACAGGAATATCGCCCAAAACAGGTACTTTGTTCACTGCATTGGTGCTTTCTTCTTCGTAAATACCGCCGACAATCAGCGTACCGCCATCTTCAACCATGGCTTGGGTATTCAAGTGTTTGGTGTTGATACACTTGGTTGTCAGAGAATCTACGGTACAGTCGATCGGGGTATCACGATTAATCTTCACAGTCATAATGATTTGACCGTCAGGCGTAATGTTCGGCGTTACGGTCAAGCCCAAAACGGCTTTCTTGAAGGTAATCGAAGTCGCACCGCTGGAAGAAGCCTCTTGGTAAGGAATTTCCGTACCGGATTCAATTTTGGCTTCTTTGCGGTCTTGTGTCAGCACGCGCGGATTGGAAATAGTTTTACTCTTACCTTGTTCTTCAGACGCGCTGATTTCCAAACCCAATGCGCCGGACGAGAACGCACGCACCAGCGCAATGCTGTTGACTGCGGCTGCGGTCGGCAGACTGACATTCGGATCCAAAGACCAAGTAGGATAGCGGACATCGCCACGGTTAAACGAGGCATTGGTATTGTAGTTGGTTTGCGCATTGCTCCAGTTGCTGCCCCATGCGTTACGGCCACTTGCACCACCGGAACCGAATTTAACGCCCAAGTTGCGGAAGAAGGTATCTTCTGCTTCCACAATACGCGCTTCCACCATCACTTGACGGGTTGGAACGTCCAGTTCATCAATTAGTTTGCGGAATTTCTCAATCACGCCGCGGTTATCGGTTACGATCAGTGTATTGGTAGCCGGATCAATTAAGGCACTGCCTCGGTTGCTCAACAAAGTGTTGCGGGTATTGGAATTATTGCTGTCGTATTCTTCCAAACGCAGAATTTTGCGGAATTCTTCCACGTTTTTGTATTTCAACTGGAAGGTTTGAGAATACAGCGGACCCAATTCGGCAATCTCTTTTTCCGCCTGCAAGAAGGCTTTGTCTTTTGCCAACAATTCATCGCGAGGAGCAATATTGATGATGTTGCCTTGACGGCGCATATCCAAATTACGCGCCTGCATGACCAAATCCAAAGCCTGATCCCAAGGTACATCTTTCAGGGACAAAGTCATGGTGCCTTTGACGGTATCGCTGGCAACAATATTCACGCCGGATTCTTTCGCCAAAATCTGCAAAATGGTACGGACTTCTACATCTTGGAAGTCCAAGGAAATTTTACGGCCTTTAAACGATTTGTTTGCATTTTGGTTCAAGCCGCCGGATTCGGTATTGGCGGCTTTAGGCGATACTTCAAATACAAAACGGCCGGAAGAGGCTTTGGTATTGATGTCCCAATTCGCATTATTGTTGCGGATAATGAGCTGGGTAGAATTGCCGATACGTTTGAGCGTAACGTTTTGTACAGGCGTATTGAAGTCAGCCACATCCAAACTGCGTTGCGCTTGTGTCGGCAGTGTATGGTTTTTCAAGGTAACAACGACGCGGTCGCGTTGCTGTTTGATGTCCGGCTGTCCGCTGAAACCCGGGGCAGACAGTTCAATAATGCCGGAATTGCGTGCGCCTTTGCGGAAATCGATATTGGCGGCCGAAACGGCTTGATAGGCCTGAGTAGCGCGCGCGGTAGACGGTGTAGCTGCACGTTCATTTACAACGGCCGCATTGGTTTGGTCAGTAGATTCGTTTACGAATACCCAAACTTCGTTGCCGCGAATTTCAGTATTGTATTGGCTGATTTTGTTCAAACCCAAAACCACGCGTGCGCGGTCGTTGTTTTGTGCCGCAGTAATTTGATTCAGCAAGGGGTCGGCATATTCCAAAACAGGCTGGGGCAAACGGATATTGGTGTTGGCAAAATCCAATGCAATACGCGCCGGAGTAGATGTTACAAAACCATGAGGTGTGGTGACGTCTTTGTCGAAACGGATTTTGATGATTTTTTGGTTGTCAGGCAAAGTGGAAACGTTGATATCGGTAATATTGCCTGCAAAGGCCGTCTGAACAGCGAGGGCAACGCTGAAGCCGGCAAATAATTTTGTCATGTGCTTGGTTTTCATAATCGAGTGAGACCCCTAAATTAATTTGAATTCGAACTATCTGAGCTATCGGAAGAATCCGCGTCTTTGCTGCTCAACGGCAATTCGGCCTTCCGGTACACCCAGTTGCCGTAGCTGTCTTCAACTTGCTCGGTCAGGATAATTTTATCTTCAGTAATACTTTGGATTCTGCCGTAATTCTGACCGATGTAGTTTCCGGGATAAACGGTATAAACATGGTCGTTGACTTTGATAAATCCGGAAACTTTACCACCGCTTTGAAGCGTTCCGACAAAAGTCATGTTTTCCAGACTGAAGGCTTCCAAGGTTTCTTTCGGACGGTTTACATCCGGCGCATTACCGCCTTTGGGGGCAGTATCCAAACGGCGTGAATCAAACGCATTCAAGCCTTTAAAATTTGGAGGGTTATACGGCTTGGGCAATGTAACCGTCGGCTCTTCAAACGGAATAATCTTGGACTTCGCCTCCTGACGGGTTTGCGTCATCCATTGAGTCAAATCTTCATAGCTTTGCGTGCAGGCTGCCAAGGGAAGAAGACTTAAGAGTAAGATGATTTTTTTCATGATTTCCCTATTCTTTTATTTTTGCTCATTCTCAGCAGATTTGCCTTCTTCCTGCGCCTGTTGCGCAGCCAATTCAGCGGCAATCTCTTCGGCAGGACGGGCTTTGTAAGTCGTCGCAATCGCGCTCAGTGTCAATTCGCCTTTATTGCCTTTGCCTTCTTTATCCTCGCCTGCGTTTACGAACTTCAAAGAATCCAACGTAATAATGCGCGACAAATCACCTACATCACGAGTAAATTGGCTGATCTGAGCGTATTTGCCTGTGATGGAAATCTGATACGGCAGTTTTTGAATCGGGCCATCGTTTTCAGGTTGGAGCGGTGCAACGCTGTCCAAACGCAAGCCGTTGGTCGAACCCGCCTGATGCAATTCTTGAATCAGGTTCGGAATTTCCGCGTCAGTCGGCAATTGTTTCAACAAAACGTCGAATGCAGAACGAATCGAAGCCAATTCTGCTTTCAGATTATTCAAACTTGCCGCCTGAATGCTTTTACGCGTAAAGGTTTCCTTCAGCTCATCTTCTTTGGCTTCCTGCGTATTCAAGGTTTCAATCTGATCTTTAAAGACGCCGACATAGCCCAAAGCCAACATACCGACAATCAATAAACCTGCCAGCAAAAGTTTTGAAGGCATATTGAGCAGGTACAGGTTTTGTACGTCCAATTGTTTTAGGTTTTTAGATGCCATTATTGAGCCTCCGGAGCAGGTTCGGCCACAGGTTCGGCCATTTCACCGCTGCTTTGGGCAGTCGGTGCAGGAGCCGGCGTATTCACTTGGTTGATTGAAGATTTCAAAGTAAATTCTTGGTAGTTATCTACTTTTTTAATGCTCAACAATTCAGGCTGCAAGAAAATACCTGTACTTGGCAGGGAGCGCATCATAACGGCGATTTTATTGTCGCTGATGGCATGACCGCTGATTTTATAGCTGGTCGGGCTTTCTGCTTCCAACGCAGTCAAATAAGTATTATCGGGCGTAAGCGCATTCAAAGAATCAAGGATATAGGCCGCTTGATAGCGTTTTTCCTGCAACTCTTCAACTTTCAGCTTTTTAGCCAAGAAGGCTTCTTTTTCTTGCTGAAGTTTATCGATTTCGCCTAATTCTCTATCAAGTCTGTCAATTTCGGTTTGCAGGAAGTTGTTGCGGCCTTCTTGATTGCGGATGGCGCTGTCAATACCGAGATAGGTAGCGGCTGCCAAGCCCAAACCCACTGCAAAAGCGCCAAGCATCAATACTTTGAATTGCTGCTGCTTGCGCTGTTTAATCTCTTCCCGATACGGAAGAAGGTTGATTCTGGTTAATTCGATCATGTTCTCAAAGTCCCCTTAATGCCAATCCGAACGCCAAAGTCAGTGACGGCGCATCAATTTGAAACTGCGGCAATTCTACTTTTGCACTGCGTTCCACATATGAAATCGGATGCAGATATTCTGTTGCCGTATTGGTTTGCGAGAAAATGCTTTCTGCCAAACCTGCCTGCTGTGCGGTAAAGCCGGTCAGCAGGATGTGTTTGATATTGGCGAAAGAATCAGTGGCCTGCGTGGTATAGTAAAATTGCAAAACACGCTGAACTTCTTGCGCAACCTGTACATTAAAACGGTCGGCAATCTGAGACTGGTAGTCGGAAGGCTTGTTTTGGGAAGCCATCATTTGTGCGGCTTTTTCTTCAGTTACCTGATAAGTACGCTGAATCAGCTGATTGAGTTGCTCTGTGCTGACCGGAGTTTCTTGTTTATAGAGAATGCGGCCGTTTTGCAGAATCAGGGCATACATTTGCGTCGCATGAATGCCAAACACGGCAACTTTTTCCTCTGCCATTTCGGGAGCATGCGTATTCATCCAATAGACGAAGGCATTGCGTTGCGCCAGCAAGTCCAAGTCCAAAGCGGACAAAGGCAGACCGGCATTTTCAAACATTTCAATGCGTGGCTCGACATCGTCTTTTTTGGCGGCAACAGCTAAAACATGCTGGCCTGAACCGACTTCTTCGGCTTGAAAGTCGTAGTTCATTTCTTCAATAGGCGCAAATTGGCCGACTTCCGCTTCGACAAACTCTTCCAAGTCCAGATCGGTATCACGCGGGTTGTAAATAATTTGCTCGACTGTTGCCAAATTTTGTGGCACAGCCGCAACAATATTTTTGCAAGAACTGCGTAATTGTGTGTAAGTATGTTGGATGTAAGTAGCAAGCTGATCGTAGTCTTGAATTTTGTTGCCTTTGACAATATTTTTAGGCAATTTGGTAATAACGTATTTTTCCAGCTGAATTTGGTTTAAACTACGGCCTGTCAGTTGTACCATCTTAATGGCATGTTGGCTGATGTCGACGCCGATGGCAGAGCGGTTGTTCAATCCGCTAGAAGCCTTGCCTGTTTTGGTATCTTTCGTGCTTTTAAATAAGCGCATGATTTGACTTCCCTGTATCATTTAGGAGTGAGTAACTGTTTCGTTATCCGTAAAGGACTTCTTATTCTTTGCACAGTATTGACTGTGGCTGATAGAAATCGTTTCCCATTTTACTTTATTTATCGCCATTAATGGCAAATTATTACTTAGTCATGATTAAAAAGATTATAACGACCTGCCTGGGTCTCTTATTGGGACTGGCTCTTTTCGGCGTGGGGCTAATTGCAATTGCAATTTTGGTCACCTATCCGAAGCTGCCGTCTTTGGACACTTTACAACACTACAAACCCAAAATGCCGCTGACGATTTATTCTTCAGACGGCCAAGTAATTGGCGTTTATGGCGAGCAACGGCGTGAATTCACCAAAATCGGTGACTTTCCCAAAGTTTTGAAAAATGCCGTGATTGCCGCCGAAGACAAACGCTTCTACGACCACTGGGGCGTGGACGTTTGGGGTGTGGCGCGCGCCGCGATCGGCAACGTCATGGCCGGCGGCGTCCAATCCGGTGCCAGTACGATTACGCAACAGGTTGCTAAAAACTTCTACCTGAGCAGCGAGCGTTCGTTCACCCGTAAATTCAACGAAGCCCTGTTGGCCTACAAAATCGAGCAGTCTTTGAGCAAAGATAAGATTTTGGAGCTGTACTTCAACCAAATCTATTTGGGTCAACGCGCTTATGGTTTCGCATCTGCCGCCCAAATTTATTTCAACAAAAATGTTAACGAGTTAACATTGGCCGAAGCCGCCATGTTGGCCGGCTTGCCCAAAGCCCCTTCCGCCTACAATCCGATTGTAAACCCTGAACGCGCCAAACTGCGTCAGGCTTATATTCTGAACAATATGCTGGAAGAAGGCATGATTACCCTGCAGCAACGCGATCAGGCTTTGAAAGAAGAGTTGCATTACGAGCGTTTTGTACAAAACATCGATCAAAGCGCCCTGTACGTTGCTGAAATGGTGCGTCAAGAGCTGTTTGAGAAATACGGCGAAGATGCCTACACGCAAGGCTTCAAGGTATATACCACCGTCGATACTGCACACCAGCGCGTGGCCACCGAAGCCCTGCGTAAAGTCCTGCGCAATTTCGACCGCGGCAGCAGCTACCGCGGCGCAGAAAACTACATTGACCTGAGCAAAAGCGACAACGTAGAAGAAACCGTCAGCCAATACCTTTCTACACTTTACACCGTCGATAAAATGATTCCGGCGGTTGTATTGGAAGCCTCCCGCAAAGGTGTACAGATTCAGTTGCCGAGCGGCCGTAAAGTGACGCTGAACAGCCACGCTTTAGGCTTTGCCGCCCGTGCCGTCAACAACGAAAAAATGGGAGAAGACCGCATCCGCCGCGGCTCCGTCATCCGCGTTAAAGGCAGCGGCGATACCTTTACCGTCGTTCAAGAGCCTTTGCTACAAGGCGCATTGGTGTCTTTAGATGCGAAAACGGGCGCAGTCCGCGCATTGGTCGGCGGCTACGACTACCACAGCAAAACCTTCAACCGCGCAACTCAAGCCATGCGCCAACCCGGCTCGACGTTCAAACCGTTCGTTTATTCCGCCGCTTTGGCAAAAGGCATGACTGCTTCCACCATGATTAACGATGCGCCGATTTCCCTGCCGGGCAAAGGTGCAAACGGCAAAGCGTGGAACCCGAAAAATTCAGACGGCCGCTATTCCGGTTACATCACACTGCGCCAGGCTTTGACCGCGTCGAAAAACATGGTGTCCATCCGTATCCTGATGTCTATCGGTATCGGTTACGCGCAACAATACATCCAACGCTTCGGCTTTAAGCCGTCTGAAATCCCTGCCAGCCTGTCTATGGCTTTGGGTACAGGCGAAACCACGCCGTTGCGTATTGCAGAAGGTTACAGCGTCTTTGCCAACGGCGGTTACAAAGTGTCCGCCCACGTCATCGACAAAATCTACGACAGCCAAGGCCGTCTGAGAGCGCAAATGCAACCTTTGGTAGCCGGTGAGAACGCACCTCAGGCCATTGACCCGCGCAACGCCTACATCATGTACAAAATCATGCAGGACGTTGTCCGTGTCGGTACCGCACGCGGTGCAGCCGCGCTCGGCCGCTCTGACATCGCCGGTAAAACCGGTACCACCAACGACAACAAAGACGCATGGTTTGTCGGCTTCAACCCTAGCGTTGTGACTGCCGTCTATATCGGCTTTGACAAACCGCGCAGCATGGGTCGTGCAGGTTACGGTGGTACAATCGCCGTACCGGTATGGGTAGAATACATGCGCTTTGCCCTGAAAGGCACCAGCGTCAAACCGATGAAAGCCCCTGAGGGCGTGGTTTCGAACGGTGGCGAAGTGTATATGCGCGAACGCATGACCACCAGCTCCGACCTAGCCTTGGACAACAGCGGCGTTGCTCCGCATCCCGCTCAATCTGCCCGTCGCGCGGTTCCGAATGAAAACCGCCGCCGTGCCGAGAGCGGCAATGCGCCAGCCCGTGAAGAATTAGACGAAACCCCAGTTCTGCCAAGCAATACCGGCAACAACAACAAACAACAACTGGACTCTCTGTTCTAACAAATCAAGGCCGTCTGAAACGTTCAGACGGCCTTTTTTGAGAAAATTCAAAGCAAAACCATGATTGATTTACACTGCCATTCGACCGTTTCAGACGGCATGCTCTCCCCAGCCGAAGTTGTCCGACTCGCCCGTCAAAACGGTTGCACCCTACTCGCCCTGACCGACCACGACCACACCGGCGGACTCGCCGAAGCACGCGCCGAAGCCGATATCCTCGGTCTCCCCTTCGTCAACGGCGCGGAAATATCCGTCACTTGGCGCGGCCGCACCATCCACGTTGTCGGCTTGGACTTTGACGAACACAACGAAACCCTGCAAAACCTGCTTGCCGAAGTCCGTAAAGGCCGTCTGAAACGATTGGAAGCCATCGCGGCCAAACTGGAGAAAAAAGGCATAACAGGCGCGTATGAAGGCGCGCTGGCATTGGCCGCCAACAAAGAAATGGCCAGCCGCACCCACATTGCCGAATTCCTCATCCGCGAAGGCCATGTTAAAAACAAACAGCAGGCGTTTACCAAATATCTGGGCGACGGCAAATCCTGTTCCGTCAGACATGAATGGGCCACACTGGAAGACTGCGTAGCCGCGATTACAGGCGCGGGCGGCATGGCCATTATCGCCCACCCGATGCGCTATGAATTATCCGCCACCGCCAAACGAAACCTGTTTCAAGAATTTAAAAATCTCGGCGGCGCAGGGATTGAAGTACACAGCGGCAACTGCTGCAAAAACGACCGCCTCAACTATGCCCTGCTTGCCGACCGCTTCGACTTTCTCGCCAGCGCAGGCAGCGACTTCCACCGCCCCAACGACTTCAGCGGCGGCATACTCGGTGCCTGCCCCGACTTACCCGAACAATGCCGCCCGGTCTGGGAACACTTTAAGGCCGTCTGAATTTTTGACAGCAATTTTTCAGACGGCCCGCCAAGTATGAGATAGTTATAAACATATCACACTCTACATATTGAAACTGCCTGCCCGATACACCATAATAACCCTATAAATACCCCAAAAATAAAGGTTAACGCCATGTGCCAACTGCTCGGCATGAATTGCAACACGCCCACAGACATCATGTTTTCTTTTGAAGGCTTCCGCCGTCGCGGCGGTATTACCGACCACCACGCCGACGGCTTCGGTATCGGCTTTTTCGAAGGCAAAGGCGTGCGCTTGTTTCACGACGACAAACCCAGCGCCAACTCGCCCGTTGCCGACTTGGTACGCGCCTACCAAATCAAATCTGAAAACGTTATCGCCCATATCCGCAAGGCCTCACAAGGCCAGACCTCATTGGCGAACACTCATCCCTTCATGCGCGAGATGTGGGGTGAATATTGGCTGTTTGCCCACAACGGCCATTTGATTGATTTTTACCCCGAGCAGGGCGAGTACTACCATGCCGTCGGCACAACCGATTCCGAACGCGCGTTCTGCTTTATTCTCAACCGCCTGCGCAGCCGCTTTGCCACCAAGCCCGAACCTGAAGTTTTGTTTGATGCCATTGCCGGCCTGACCCATGAAATCCGCCGCTACGGCTTGTTCAACTTCGTCATGTCCAACGGCGACTGCCTGTTTGCCCACGCCAGCACCTTGCTGCACTACATCGTACGCAAAGCCCCGTTTGGCAAAGCGCGTTTGCTGGACGATGATGTCATGGTCGATTTTTCAGAAGTGACCACCCCGAACGATAAAGTTTCCGTCATCGCCACCCTGCCCCTGACACGAGATGAAACCTGGTCGCAATTGGCAGTCAATGAATTAGTGATGTTTCAAGACGGCGACATTGTCCTCAGTGACCGCCCCGAAAATCCGGTTTATATGAGTGCAGAAGAAGGTTTGGAAATCGCCCGTGCCGTCGGCGTATCGGTTTAACGTTTGCTCGACTGAAAAACACAAGGCCGTCTGAAAGGCTCAACTTCGCTCAAGTTGCCCTTTCAGACGGCCTTTTTATACTTAATCCAGCGAAAAGCCTTTACTATACGAAAATAACGCAATCCGCTACAATAATAGTTCACAAACAATAAATTCAATTGCTTAGCGACCTTGCCGAGCGTATGACAAGGAAACCCGATGAAGTGCCCGTTTTGCCAACACCCCAACACACAAGTAACCGACTCGCGATGGCTGGAAGACACCAACAGCATCCGTCGCCGTCGCAAATGCTTGGAATGCGGACAACGCTTCAGCACTTTTGAAACCGTTGAAATGCGGATGCCGCAAGTCATCAAATCCAACGGCACACGGGTTCCCTTCAATGCGCACAAACTGCAGACCAGCCTTGAGCGCGCGCTGCACAAACGCCCAGTCACACAAGAACAAATCGATGAAACCGTTGCCCTTATCGAGCAGCGCCTCTACCGTTTGGGCAAAAAAGAGGTCGCTTCGCGCATCGTCGGCGAAATGGCGATGGAAGAGCTGGCAAAAATCGACCAAGTTGCTTATGTCCGCTTCGCGTCTGTCTATAAAAGCTTTAAAGACGTTTCCGAATTCACCCAAGTCATCGCCGAATGTAAAGCCAAATAAGGCCGTCTGAAACCATGTTTTCCGCACTTGATACCCAAATGATGCAAACCGCCCTCGAGCTGGCCAAGCTTGGGCGGTTTTCTACTTCCCCCAATCCCCGCGTCGGTTGCGTAATTGCACACGGTGCCCAAATCGTCGGACAAGGTTTCCACGTCAAAGCAGGCGAGCCGCACGCTGAAGTTCACGCATTGAGGCAGGCCCAAGCGGCGGCAAAAGGCGCAACAGCCTATGTCACGCTGGAACCTTGCAGCCATTACGGCCGCACGCCGCCATGCGCCGAAGCGCTGGTTCATTCCGGCGTAACGCGCGTAGTCGCCGCCATGACCGACCCTAACCCGTTGGTCGCAGGCAAAGGCTTATCCATGCTGGAAGCCGCCGGAATCCGTACAGAAAGCGGTTTGTTGGAAGCTCAGGCGCGCGAACTCAACCGCGGTTTCCTGTCGCGTATCGAACGCGGCAGACCGTTTGTCCGCCTCAAATGCGCTGCCAGTTTGGACGGCAAAACCGCCCTTTCAGACGGCCGCAGTTTTTGGATTACCGGCGAAGCGGCACGCGAAGACGTACAAATTCTCCGCGCCGAAAGTTGCGCCGTTTTGACCGGTATTGGTACCGTACTTGCCGACAACCCGAAGCTCAACGTCCGCAGCTTCCCCACTCTGCGCCAACCTGCGCGTATCGTCTTAGACAGCCGGCTGCAAATCCCTTTGGACTGCCACCTCGTGACCGATACCGAAAGCCCGACCGTTATCGTTACCCTTTCCTCAGACGAACAACGTTTGCAGGCGCTGGGTAAATTTGAACATATCCGCATCATCAGGCCGTCTGAACACATCAACGGCCGCATCAATCTTCTTTCACTCATGCCGCAACTGGCAGAGCTTGGCTTTGGCGAAGTTCTGGTAGAAGCCGGCTCAACACTTGCTTCAGCCTTCCTGAAGGATGACTTGGTGGATGAAATCGTCCTCTACCAAGCGCCAAAACTATTGGGCGCAGGCAAACCTCTTTTCTCCCTCCCTGAAAATCCGGCCGCCCTACTTTCAGACGGCCCTTGGCAAAGTCAATCAGTAGAAATCATCGGACAGGACATTAAATGGGTTCTCCGGAAAAAATCCATCTAATTGCCTCAACTTAATAATCAAACCACTTTTAATAGTATATATCTATCATTTACATAGCAATAAATGTAATTTTTTCGTCAATATATTATAATGACTTTAGCGTATTCCAATTTAAAACTTTGACTTAAGTTAACTATCCTCAAGCCGATTGTCGACAAATTTTCCTTTTTTTCATCACGAAATAATGGATTATTAAGATAAGTTAAGCCACGAAAATTTATTAAAAGTTTTTATTCTAGAAGGGTTTTAAACGGCATAAACGGTAGTTTCATTTCATGAATCATACATTTGACAAAACAATATCTAAAATCAAAACATGTGGTTGAATGTAATTTCTAAAAATTAAGCATTCAAAAATACCGTTTCCATACCATAGAGGCCGCCTGAACGACCGTTAAACTTTTTTGATTGAGACGAATCAGATAAGTGCTTATGATTTTGTCTAATGTAATTATAAGTATGGTTTTAAGGCTTCACACGATACGGCAGCCGGCTATGGCTATGCGGTTGCAGCAAACAACTCAGGCATCGGGCAAACACTCCCGATTTACTCATTCATTACACGAAAGACATCATGAAAAACATTACGATACAAAAATTTGCCGATAAGACCGCAAAAATCGGCATCGTTGGCTTAGGCTACGTCGGTTTACCACTGATGTTGCGCTATGTGGATATCGGTTACCAAGTTTTGGGTTTCGACATTGACACCAACAAAGTCGACAAGCTCAACAAAGGCGAAAGCTACATCGAGCATATCCCTTCCGACAAAATTGCCGCTGCTTCCAACAGCCTGTTTGAAGCAACGACAGACTTCTCCCGCATCGGCGAAGTAGAAGCCGTCATTTTGTGCGTACCGACTCCGCTGAACAAATACCGCGAGCCGGACATGAGCTTTGTGATCGACACTACCGATGCGGTAAAACCTTACCTGCGCGCCGGCCAAGTGCTGTCTTTGGAATCCACTACCTACCCCGGTACTACCGAAGAAGAATTGCTGCCGCGCATGGAAGAAGGCGGCTTGAAAGTCGGTCAAGACGTGTTCTTGGTTTACTCTCCTGAGCGTGAAGACCCGGGTAACCCTAACTTTGAAACCCGTACCATTCCAAAAGTCATCGGCGGCCATACCCCTGCTTGTTTGGAAGTCGGCCTGGCACTGTACCAACCCGCCATCGATAAAGTTGTTCCGGTAAGCTCCACCAAAGCGGCCGAGCTGACCAAACTTCTGGAAAACATCCACCGCGCCGTAAACATCGGTTTGGTGAACGAGATGAAAATTGTTGCCGACAAAATGGGCATCGACATTCACGAAGTCATCAATGCCGCCGCAACCAAACCGTTCGGCTTCGTTGCTTATTACCCAGGCCCTGGCTTGGGCGGCCACTGTATCCCTATCGACCCGTTCTACCTGACTTGGAAAGCCCGCGAATACGGCGTAAACACCCGCTTCATCGAGCTGGCAGGCGAAGTGAACTCCCACATGCCCGACTACGTTATCGAAAAAGTCGGCCTGGCTTTGAACGACCACAACCGTTCTATCAAAGACAGCAAAATCTTGGTATTGGGTATCGCCTACAAGAAAAATGTGGACGATATGCGTGAAAGCCCGTCTGTGGAAGTTATGGACCGCCTGCACAAACTGGGCGCAGTGGTTTCCTACTCTGACCCACACGTTCCAGAGTTCCCACATATCCCCGGCCACCACTACTTCGACCTGAAGAGCGAAGCGCTGACCCCTGAAACTGTCGCTCAATACGACTGCGTGGTTCTGACCACCGATCACGACAAATTCGACTATGACATGATCACCGAACATGCCAAGCTGATTGTCGATACTCGCGGCAAATTCCCAGTGAAAAATCCTAAAGTCATCAAAGCATAATCTTGCTTCAGACGCATCCGGCTGCCACCGGTTTCCCCGACCGGGACGGCGGCCGGTTTCCCAAGGCCATTTGTTTTTCAGACGGCCTTGGCAAACCGGCAACGGTAACAACGCATCTCTTACGAAAAACGCTCAGCTCGAACTTCTGGCCGTCTGAAAACAAATAATATGAACGCGAAAAAAATCCTCGGCTACGCATTGGGCCCGATAGGAAGCGCCGCTTTCGGCCTGCTTTCCCTGCCGCTCATCTCATGGTACTTCCCTGCGGAAGACATCGGCCGTATCGTACTCTTGCAGACCATTGCCGGACTGAGCATTCTGCTCTTGGGCTTGGGGCTGGACCAATCCTATATTCGCGACTATTACGCCGTTAAAGACAAGGCCGCGCTGTTCAAATCCGTTTTTTTATCGCCATTGATTCTGACGGTGGCGGTTGTGGTTTTAGTGTTGCTGATAAACGCATCATGGCCGTCTGAAATCATTTTCGACATCCCCAGTGCGAATTTGGGGATTCTCTTCCTGATTTTCTTGGCCACCACGCTGATTATCCGTTTTTTAGCCTTGATTTTGCGGATGAAAGAGCAGGCATTGGCTTTTTCCGTCAGTCAGCTTGCGCCGAAATTTTTGATTTTGGTGTTGGTTTTTGCCGTGATCGCTTCCGGCCTGCCCGCCAATACCACTTCGCTGGTTTTTGCCTACACCGCCGCCCAAGTGTTGACCGTTGCGCTGTTGATCTATCAACTGCGCCGAGACCTGCAAGCCGTTTCCCATGCGAAATGGTCGTCCGAGCTGCATCGGGACGGCCTGCGCTACGGCCTGCCGTTGGCATTCGGCAACTTGGCCTATTGGGGTTTGACTTCGATTGACCGTTTTGTCCTCAAGAATATCTCGGGCCTGGACGAGTTGGGTATTTATTCGATGGCGGTCAGCTTTGGCGCCGTCGCCTTGATTTTCCAAAGCGTGTTCTCCACCATTTGGGCGCCTTTGGTGTTCAAATGGGTAGAAGAAAAAACTAATCTGGACAAAATCGGCGACATCACGCTTTCCATGACTGTCCTCATCAGCGCAATGATTTGCCTCATCGGGATTTTCTCGCCGATGGCGACTTGGATACTGCCGGAAAAATACACACAGGTTCAATTTATCCTGCTCTCGTGTATGCTCTTTCCCCTGTTTTACACGCTGACCGAAGTCAGCGGCATCGGTTTGAACGTCGTCCGCTCGACTTGGCTGATTACCGTCATAAACATCGTTGCCTTTCTTGCCAATACCGCCCTGCTCTATCTGCTGGTGCCGAAATTCGGTGCAAAAGGTGCGGCTATGGCCAGCGCAACGGCTTTTTGGCTGTTTTTCATCTTTAAAACCGAATTCTCTTCACGCCTGTGGCAGCCTTTGCCGCGCCTGAAGATTTATACCAACTCAACGCTCTGCCTGATAATCTGCCTTGCCTACACTTGGCTGGGTACGCGTGACAACTACATTTGGTTTGCGCTGGCATGGGCAGTCGGACTGGGTTTCCTGTTCCTAAAATACAAACACGCATTATTTGCCGCGACCGAAAAAATCAAAGCCAAATTAAACCGTTCGGCAAAATAGCCAACCTGAGATTCACGTCTCTACGATAACAACAGAACGACTATGAAAATAAAACGTCTGAACTTATACACTTACATCCTATACATCATGCTCGCAGCCTATATGCTGGGGCCCGCGCTGTCCTTTAAGGTCGGCGTGCCGCGTATCGACAACCCGCTGACCCTGATATTTGTACTGCTTGGTTTTGTCGTATTTTTTCTGGAAAGCAAGCATATTCCGCGCAAGATTTTTGCCATGCTCTGCGCCCTGACCGCCATGTGCATCTGGCCTGCCATCCACATGGGCATTACATCGCTGACGCCGACGCAGTACATGGATATTTTATTTTTTATGGCGATTCCGGCTTTCTTCTACTTGTTTTACCAAGTATTGAAGCGCGCCGACGACCCTTTGGGAACGATTCAGAAGTTCCTCATCGTATTTACGCTGTTTATCGCCGTGCCGCCGTTTGTAGAGCTGGCCACCGGTATTCAGTTTGTGAGTGCCAGCGATGAGTTGGCTATTGACGAAGGCTCGCTCAAAGGCTTGTTCTTTAACCCGAACAACCTTGCCGCCACTGCAGTCTGCCTTGCGCCTGCCATTTTGTTTTTCTTCCAACTCCAAGGACGGAAGCACAAAGAAAAACTGCTGGGCTGGGGCTTGTTCCTGCTGTTGGGCATGGCCATTTTCGCCAGCGTATCGCGTACCGCCATCGGCTGTTACCTGTTGATTTTGCTGGTTTATACGGCCTATCGCAAAAACGGTTTTATTACGGTCGGTGTAGCAGGTTTGCTGGCATTAGTGTTGTCGATGATTCCATCACGCGCGATTGCAGAATTTTTGCTGTCGCTCAACGGCAACCAGTTTTTGGAACGTTTTTCCAGCCGCGTGTACCTCTTCCTGTACGACTTGGGCAGCGACAACTCCGTGTCCTACCGTCAGGAGATTTACAACTACTTCTGGAACAATCCACCCCTACTGCTGACCGGCTACGGTCCTAAAAACTTCCGCGAATATTTCGGCGGCCATTTGAGCGGCAGCTTAGGCTTTGAAAACCCGCACAGCTTCATCATCGAGCTGTATCTGGGTTTCGGCATGATTTCCTTACTCGGCTTTATTGCCTTTGTGGCGTGTTATTTCCTCTACACCGCCTCAAACCGCGCAGTAACCGGCAAATCGCGCGTTTTGGCTTGGGTTGCCTTGGGCATTTTCCTGTTGGCCGGTTTTATTCCGTCCACCATTTTGCGTATGCCGTTTATCTGGCTGCCCTGCCTGCTGATTTTTATTTACAGCGTATTTGTTGCGCCTAAGCTGAAAGATATGGCCGCTTACGCATACAACGAAACACTATACGATACGAAGAAACCATCATGAAAATCATCCTGACTACCTCCATGTCCGGCCTCGGTGGCACTGAAAACGCCACTTTCCGCCTCGGTCGCCTGCTCAAACAACGCGGACACGATATCGTATTGGCCTCTTCAGACGGCCCTTTGATTCAGGAAGCGCAAGCATTGGGCATCCGTTGGCAACCGATCGATTTTTACCGAGGCGGATTATTGGGTTACGTCAAAGGCATGTTTGCCTATATGAAACTGCTGAAAAAAGAGAAACCCGATGTGATTCACTGCCAAATGGCGCGTATCGTTCCGGCCTGCGCCATTGCGGCCAAGTTCGCTTCGCCGAAAACCAAAGTGTTCTACCACGCGCGCGGCCTTGATCCGGAAACTTATCCGAAAATCGCCAAGCTTTTCGACAAGCTGGGCGTGTACATCATCGGCAACTGCAAACACGAACGCGAAAAACTCATCCGTTACGGTTTCCCTGCCAACCGCATCACCTACACTTACAACGCCCTGCACAAAGCAGATTTCGTTCCTGAAAAAACGGTCAAAGACTATGTCCAACTGGGCACGCTTTCCCGTTTGGACACCGTCCGCGCCGTGCATCTGATGTTGGATATTTTGAAGAAAATGGTTGACCGCGGCATGCCTGTACGCCTCAACGTTGCAGGTATCGGCGAAGAAATGGACAACCTCAAAGCCCAAGCCAAACGTTTGGGCATTGAAGACAAAGTCACCTTCCTCGGCGGTGTCCGCGACTTGACCGGCTACTTCAAAGAAGTCGATATTTTGGTGAACACGCCGCATTGCGTGGGCGACCACGGCGCAGGTGTCGGCAACAATATTTTGGAAGCCGGCCTTTACGACACGCCTGTCGTGACCTACAACATGGCGGGCATTTCCGAAATGGTCATCACCGGCCAAACCGGCTACTGCATTCCTTTCGGCGATGACGAAGCGTTTATCGAAGCCGTCGATACACTCATCAAGCATCCTGAGTTGCGCAGTCAAATGGGCAAAGCCCTGCACAAACACGTTGAGACCTTATGCTCCGACGACGAAATCTACCGCACCACCATGGCTGCGTACGAAATGTAAGGCCGTCTGAAACATGAACATTACCATCGTCGCCCCTTATTGCTCGCTGCCGTCCGAGCCGCATTTCAACCGCTTCTGGTATCTTGCCGAGCTGTTGTCGCAGTCGCATGACGTGTTGCTGATTACCAGCAACTTCAAGCACTACGACAAATCTTTCAGACGGCCTGAAGATGCCGAGGCCGCCTCACAAGGCCGTCTGAAAGTCATGCTGTTGGAAGAAAGCGGATACAGCAAAAACGTGTCTTTGGGACGCGTGACCAGCCATCACCGCTTTGTCAAACATTTTGAAAAATGGTTGGAAAACTGCCGTCCGGGCGAACAAGACGTCGTCTTTTCCGCCTATCCGCTGATTGCCACCAACCTGCTGTTGGGCAAACACAAAACGCGTTTGGGCTACAAACTGATTGTCGATGTGCAGGATGTATGGCCGGAGTCTTTCTCCTCGGTCGTACCGTTTTTGAAAAAAGTACCGCACAACCTGCTGCCCTTTGCTTCACGCGCCAACCAAGTCTACCGCTACGCCGATGCGCTGGTTGCCGTATCGCAGACTTATCTCGACCGCGCCAAAGAAGCCAATCCGAACGTACCCGGCGAAGTCGTCTATATCGGCGCTGATTTTCCCAAACTCGATGCCGCGCCTGCTAAAGATTTTGGCGACGACAAAACCCGCTTTTTCTACTTGGGTACGCTCAGTTACAGCTATGACGTGGAAACCGTGTGCAAAGGCGTTCGCAAACTGTTGGATGCCGGCGAAAACGTCGAATTGCACATCATGGGCGGTGGCCCCGATTTGGAGAGGCTCAAACAATATGCCTGCGACGGCATCAAGTTCTACGGCTACATTCCTTACGCCGAAATGATGTCGGTCGCCAAAGGCTGCGACATTTCCGTCAACGCCATCCACTCTTACGCCATGCAGTCGATTACCAACAAACTGTCCGACTATATGGCTTTGCAAAAACCGATTCTGAACAGCCAGGTTAACGACGAAGTTGCCGAAGTCCTTACCCTGCTGCCGCATGCGAACTACCGTTCCGGCGATGTGGACGGTTTCGTTCAAGCAGCCAAAGATATTCTGAAGCGCAAAAACGATCCTGTTCAGTCCGAAGAAATCGTCCGCCGCTTCAAACGCGACGTTGCCTATCAAAAAATCGTCAACCTGATTGAAAGATTAGCTCATGAATAAATTTTTCAAACGCCTGTTTGACATTGTTGCCTCCGCTTCAGGGCTGATTATCCTGTCGCCTGTGTTTTTGATTTTGGTGTACCTCATCCGCAAAAACTTAGGTTCGCCTGTATTCTTCATCCAAGAGCGACCGGGCAAGGATGGCAAGCCGTTTAAAATGATTAAATTCCGCTCCATGCGCGATGCAATCGATAAAGACGGCAACCCGCTACCGGACAGCGAACGCCTGACCGATTTCGGCAAAAAATTACGTGCCACCAGTTTGGACGAACTTCCTGAATTATGGAATGTCTTAAAAGGCGAGATGAGTCTAGTTGGCCCTCGTCCGCTGCTGATGCACTACCTGCCGTTGTACAACGACTTCCAAAACCGCCGCCACGAAATGAAACCGGGCGTAACCGGTTGGGCGCAAGTCAATGGCCGCAACGCCATTTCATGGGACGAAAAGTTCGCCCACGATGTTTGGTACATCGACAACTTCAGCTTTTGGCTGGATATCAAAATTTTGTTCCTGACGGTTAAAAAAGTCTTCGTCAAAGAAGGCATCTCAGCCGAAGGAGAAGCCACCATGCCTTATTTCACGGGTAATAAAACTGATGAAAAAAAATAACATACTGATTCTGTCGGCAGGTCGCCGCGTCGAATTGGTGCAGGACTTCCAAACCGAAGCCGCACGTTTTTCAGACGGCATCGGCGTATTTGCCACTGACCTCAATCCCCACATGTCTTCAGCCTGCCATGTTGCCGACCGCGCTTTCAGCGTACCGCGCATCGACGCAGCCGAATACATCGACAGCATTTTCGAACTGGCCAAACAAAACAACATCGGCCTGATTGTGCCGACCATCGATACTGAACTGCTCAAGCTGGCCGAAGCACGTGACCGTTTTGAAGCCGAAGGAATACATATCGTCATTTCCGACGCCAAACTGATTACCCTGTGCCGCGACAAGCGCTTGACCGCAGGCCTGTTTGCACAATACGGCATCCGTTCGCCTGAAATTTACGAACGTGGCCGCCTGATTTTCCCATGTTTTGCCAAGCCTTATGACGGCAGCCGCGCCATCGGTGCGAAAAAAATCAACACACCGGCTGATTTGACTGTCGACATTACCGAAGACCCGAAAATGATGTTCGCCCAATACATCGATATCGAGAATACTTTCTCCGAGTTTACCGTCGATATGTATTACGACCGTCAAGGACGTCTGAAATGCGCCATTCCTCGCGAGCGTTTAGAAGTGCGCACCGGCGAAGTCAGCAAAGGCGCAACCCGACGCAATGCCCTGTATAAAGAGCTGGTTGAAAAAATGGCCGTATTGGAAGGCGCACGCGGCTGCATTACCGCGCAATTCTTCGTCAGCAAAACCGACAGTACGACCTACGGCGTGGAAATCAACCCGCGTTTCGGCGGCGGTTTCCCACTGACTTACGCAGCAGGCGGCAACTATCCGGGCTGGCTGATTCAAGAATACATCGGTGGCCAAGACGTCCCTTTCTCCGACGATTGGGAAAACAATTTAATCATGCTTCGTTACGATGCTAAGGTTTTGGTAAGAGAACATGATTAAGCCGGAAGAATCCGTCATCGTCTTCGATCTTGACGATACGCTTTACTCTGAGTACGACTACAAATGCTCCGGAATACAGGCAGTTGTAGGGACAATTACGTCGCTTTACCCGCAACACGATGCCGACGTACTAAATGAAATTGCAGACAATAAAAGTAAAGACTGGCTCGACAATTTGTGTCATCATTGCAAATTAAACGAACTAGAGAAACAATCACTTTTGTGGCAATATCGACTACATAGGCCTGTTATCCGACCTTATGTCGAACCGTCTTTTTTACGGAAGCTGATGCGCCCTTTTGCCGCATGCGCCCTGATTACAGACGGCCGCAGTCTGACACAGCGTTTGAAAATACAGGCCTTGGGTTTGACCGATTTGTTTGACGACATTTTGATTTCGGAAGCCATGCAATCGGAAAAACCCGACGATAAGCGTTTTGTCTTCCTGCAAAACAAATATCCGGCTGCAAAACGTTTCATCTACATCGGCGACAACATCAAAAAAGATTTTGTCGCACCCAACAAATTGGGTTGGCTCTCCATAGGCATCATGCCTAAGCCGCACAATATTCATCAAGCCGAGCCCGAGCAATACGGTCGTGAATACCAGCCCACCCTTTGGATAAACACCCTGGAAGAACTGACTACACTGACAACTTCCGCCACCGAAAAAGCAAATGCATAAGGGACATTTCTCCATGAAAATCTTATTTATGGGTCGCAAACAGGTTTCCGCCAACCTGCTTCGTTTTTTGACCAAACATGACCATATCGAAATCGTCGGTGTCTTGACCGACAGCCATCTGCAAGGCTCGCCGACCACGGCTGCCGCGCAGGAATTGGGCCTGCCCCTGTACACCTTCGATACGGCTTTGGAAGCAATGCGAGAAGGCCGTCTGAAATACGATTTGGGCTTGTCCGTCCTTTACTGGCGCAAGCTGCGTGATGAATTCCTGAGCATTCCGACTTTAGGCACAATCAACTTCCACCCTGCGCTGTTGCCCGAATACAAAGGCACAGGCGGCTACAACCTGGCCATCATGGACGAGCTGAACGAATGGGGCAATACCGCCCACTACGTCGATGCTTCCATCGATACCGGCGAAATCATCGAAGTGGACCGTTTCCCTATCGACGCCGAAACAGAAACCGCCCAATCGCTCGAACGCAAAACCATGCAGGCATTGGAAGATTTCGCACGACGCATCATCACCCGCGCCATCGAGTCGAAAACCAAATTGCCGACCACGCCAAACATCGGTGGCCGCTACGTCAGCCGTGGCGAAATGGAAGCCATGAAGCAAATCCGCGACGGCGACAATATCGAGAAGAAAATCCGCGCCTTCTGGTTCCCTCCTTACGACGGCGCATACGTCGAAATCAACGGTCAGAAATACACCCTGATCAACCGCCAACTGCTGGAAGAAATCGCCCCCAAAGGCTCAACCAGTCTTTTTGCAGGAAAAACAAATGCTTAATACATCACTCTCCCCATGGCCAAGCTTTACTCAAGAAGAAGCCGATGCCGTTTCCAAAGTCCTGCTGTCCAACAAAGTCAACTACTGGACAGGTACGGAATGTCGCGAATTTGAAAAAGAATTTGCTGCTTTTGTCAGCACGCAATACGCCGTCGCCCTTTCCAACGGTACGTTGGCTTTGGACGTAGCCCTCAAAGCAATGGGTATCGGCCAAGGCGATGATGTGATTGTCACTTCGCGCACTTTCTTGGCTTCCGCATCCTGCATCGTGACCGCCGGCGCAAATCCGGTTTTCGCCGATGTCGATTTGAACAGCCAAAACATCAGCGCCGAAACCATCAAAGTCGCTTTGACGCCAAACACAAAAGCCATCATCGTGGTTCACCTTGCTGGGATGCCTGCCGAAATGGACGACATCATGGCTTTGGCAAAAGAACATAACTTGTGGGTTATCGAAGACTGCGCCCAAGCCCACGGTGCGAAATACAAAGGCAAATCCGTCGGCTCTATCGGCCACGTCGGTGCTTGGTCGTTCTGCCAAGACAAAATCATGACCACCGGCGGCGAAGGCGGTATGGTAACCACCAACGACAAAGCGCTGTGGAGCAAAATGTGGTCGTACAAAGACCACGGCAAAAGCTACGATGCCGTGTACCACCGCGAACACGCACCCGGTTTCCGCTGGCTGCACGAAAGCTTCGGTACCAACTGGCGCATGTTGGAAATGCAGGCGGTCATCGGCCGCATCCAGCTCAAACGCATGCCCGAATGGACAGCACGCCGCCAAGCGCACGCCGCCAAACTGGCTGAAAGCTTGGGCAAATTTGCCAGCATCCGTTTGGTTAAAGTGGCCGACTACATCGAACACGCGCAATACAAGTTCTACGTTTTCGTCAAACCCGAACACCTGAAAGACGGCTGGACGCGCGACCGCATCGTCAGCGAATTGAACGCGCGCAAAGTCCCCTGCTATCAAGGCAGCTGCTCCGAAGTGTATTTGGAAAAAGCCTTCGACAACACGCCTTGGCGTCCGAAAGAGCGACTGAAAAACGCTGTCCAACTGGGCGACACCAGCCTGATGTTCTTGGTGCACCCAACCCTGACCGATGAAGAAATTGCGTTCTGCAAAGAAAACATCGAAGCCGTATTGGCTGAAGCCACGGCATAATCATTTTCAGACGGCCTGCAACTTCAGGCCGTCTGAAAAAATAAAACAGCCTGCTTCAAACAATCCGTACCAAGCCACATTACAACACTCAGACACAAGAAATATAAAATGAACTTGGAAACCCTGCTGGCTCTGCCGCGCAACCTTAAAAAAACCTTCTTCGTCATCCACGACATCTTGATGATATTCGTGGCGTTTTGGTTTGCCCAAAGCCTCAAAGTGCAATATTCCGACGAATGGTTGAGTATCGCCAACTGGCTGGCTTTCGGCAGCACCGCTGTGCTGACCATCATCCTTTTCATCCGTATCGGCCTCTATCGCGCCGTCACGCGCTTCGTCAGCATCCGCGTCCTGACTGCCGCCGCATTCGGCAGCATTATTTCAGCGGTCTTGTTCTGCCTGACCACCCTGATTTTTGAACAAAAACTACACCTTGCCCTGCCCATCGTCTATTTCTTAGTTCTGGTGGTCGGCGTAACCAGCTCGCGCATGATCCTGCGTGCGATTCTGACCGACCATCACCGCAAACAGATGACCCCTGTCATCATCTACGGCGCAGGCCAATCAGGCCGCCAGTTGTTGGAAGCCATCAAACAGGTTAACGAATATTCGGCCATTGCCTTTGTCGATGACAACCCGAAAATCCAACGTACCGTCATCTATGACCTTGTCGTCTACAACCCCAACGAAATCCCGATGCTGATCAGCCGTTACGGCGTCCGCAAAATTCTGCTGGCGATTCCAAGTTCTACGCCTGAAGAACGCAAAGACATCATCCGCCGCCTCGAAGCATACAAATGCGAAGTCTTGACCATTCCGGGCATGAAGGATTTGGTGGACGGCAAAATCAACGTCAGCTCATTGAAAAAAATCTCTGTGGTCGATTTGCTCGGCCGTGCCCCTGTGGCACCTCGCCCTGAATTGATGCGCGCCGACATCAGCGACAAAGTCGTGATGGTAACCGGCGCAGGCGGCTCTATCGGCTCCGAACTTTGCCGTCAAATTCTCAATTGCCGGCCGACCAAACTGCTGTTGTTTGAATTGTCCGAATTCGCCCTGTACAGCATAGACAAAGAGTTGCGCGAAACCCAAGCCGCGCAAGGCAGCCAAGTTGAAGTCGTACCGCTTTTGGGTTCGGTTCAAAACAAAGAACGCCTTAGCAGCATCATGAAGGCCTATCACGTCGACACCGTTTATCATGCCGCAGCCTACAAACACGTTCCAATGGTAGAGTTCAACACCATCGAAGGCATTCAAAACAACGTGTTCGGCACACTCTGCTGTGCGCAGGCTGCCGTAGATGCAGGCGTTTCCACCTTTGTTTTGATTTCCACCGACAAAGCCGTCCGTCCGACCAACACCATGGGCGCCAGCAAACGCATGGCCGAACTCTGCCTGCAAGCCCTTGCCGCCGAGCCGGAACAAAAAACACGCTTCTGCATGGTGCGTTTCGGCAATGTATTGGGTTCGTCCGGTTCCGTTGTTCCTGTATTTGAAAAACAAATTGCCGAAGGCGGCCCGATTACCCTGACTCACCAAGACATTACCCGCTACTTCATGACCATTCCCGAAGCGGCGCAATTGGTTATCCAAGCCGGCGCAATGGGTAAAGGCGGCGACGTATTCGTCCTCGACATGGGTGAATCCGTCAAAATCATCGACCTTGCCCGTCAAATGATTGTCCTCAGCGGCCTCAAAGTGAAAGACGAACAACACCCCCACGGCGACATCGAAATCAAGATTACCGGCCTGCGCCCGGGCGAGAAACTTTATGAAGAACTGCTCATCGGCGACGAGGTGCAAAAAACCACTCATCCCCGTATTATGACCGCCAGTGAAGTAATGCTTCCATGGACGCAATTATCTGACATACTGTCGGAACTCGAAACCGCTTGTTTCCAAAGCGACCAAAACAGCCTGCGCCAGCTTCTGTTGCGCGCACCGACAGGCTTCGTACCTAAAGACGGTATCTGCGACTTGGTTTGGCAACAAAACAACAAGGCCGTCTGAACATTTTCAGACGGCCCGGACACCATACTGCAAGGACTACTACATGAAAAAAACACTCTCCCTGCTTACTCTATTCGCACTGACTGCCTGCAACAGCACAACAGTCATTCCTGGTTCAACCATCAAAACCCGAACCAAAACCATTGTTTACACCGACACCGACACCGCAGCCGATACCAACCTCGACAGCCGCGTTGCCGTTTACCCCATCACGCCCAACCTGATTGAAAAAATGCGTACGCCACCCGTACTTTCCCAAGCCAACCAAGGCTTGGAGCAAAGCAAAAGCGCTTACCGCTACCGCATCGGCAGCGGCGACGTCCTCAATATCATGGTTTGGGCGCACTCCGACCTCAATTCCCCCATCCAGCAAAGCAACCCGCAAACCAACCAAGTCAGCCGCGGCGCCTGGGTGGATGAGGGCGGTTATATTACTTACCCGTTAGCAGGCAAAATTCAAGCCAAAGGCAAAACTTTGGACGAATTGCAAAATACCCTGACCAACCTTCTGAAACGCTACATCAAAAATCCTCAAGTAGCCATCAACGTTACCGAATTCCGTTCGCAACGCATTTCAGTATCCGGTGCCATCAGCCAAGCAGGTCAGCTGCCGATTACCAATATCCCGATGACCATTTTGGATGCCATCAACCAAGCAGGCGGCGTCACCCAAAGTGCCGACACCCAACACATCAAATGGACGCACAACGGCGTCGACCGCACCATTTCCCTACAAGACATGTTGCAATACGGTGATATGTCGCAAAACCACCTCCTCAGCCATGGTGACATCGTTTATGTTCCTAACAGCAGCAACAACAAAATCTACATCATGGGTGAAGTCGGCAAACAAGCCACCCTGCCGATCGGCAATCACGGCCTCAACCTGACCCAAGCGCTCGGCGAAGTGGGCGGCATGAACCAAGCCTATGCGGATGCAACCGGCGTATTCGTGATCCGCCGCGCACCTGAAGATGCGGCCAGACCTATCCACATCTACCAGCTCAACCTAAAAGATGCGACTTCTTACGCACTGGGCAGCGAATTCAAATTGCGCTCCGAAGACACCGTTTACGTTACCGCCGCCCCAGTTACCCGTTGGAACCGCGTAATGTCACAAATTACCAACTCCATCAGCAACGTCAATACCCTCGACAATACGTTTAAATAAGCAGTGGTTCCTGCTGTCAGACCCTGTTTGACAGCAGGATACAAAATCACGCACAATCCAACCAAATTACATAAACGGCATATAAAAGCCGTACACACCGCACAAACGGAAAAGCAGTACCTTATAGTCTGACTCACGCTTTTTTCAGACCATAAACCGAAACAATATCATGTACCACAACATACTCATCGTCTGCCTAGGCAACATCTGCCGCTCCCCCACCGCAGAGCGGATTATGCAGAAAAAACTACCCGGCCACCGCATCAGCAGCGCTGGCATAAAAGCACTGGCAGGTAAGGATGCCGATTTCCAAGCCATCAAAACCGCACTCAAACACGGCGTTATCGTTGCAGGCCATACGGCACGCCAACTGACTGCCCAAATGTGCGAACAGGCCGATTTGATTCTCGTCATGGAGCCCTGTCAAATTGACATGGTGGCCGACATCCATCCGCCGGCACGCAGCAAAACCATGCTGTTTGCCCAATGGTTGCCTAAAAAAACCGTACCTGACCCATACAAACAAAGCAGTGAAATGTTTGAAGCCGTTTTTGAACAGCTCAATGCTGCCGCAGACACTTGGAAAACCAAACTAAACGGAAAAACTCAACCGGTATAAAACCGGCATGAACAAGAAAGCAAGCAATGAAAAAAACGACCTACACACCTTACAGCGCAGACAACGACGAAATCGACTTCGGCCAACAGCTGCGAGTAATTTGGACAAATAAATACAAAATCCTCGCCGCCCTGCTTGCAGGCGGCATTCTTGGAGCAGCCTTCAGCCTGGCATCCACTCCGCAATACCGTGCCGATGCCATGCTGGAAATTGAAACGCGACAAAACCAAATCCTGACTGAAATCAACAGTATCTTCAACAACCAAACCACGCCGTCTGAAGCAGAAGTCGAGCTGGTTCAATCACGCTTGGTGCTGGGTAAAACCGTTGACGACCTTCAGCTTGACCAAGAAATCAAAGCCAAATACACACCCGTTATCGGCAGCCTAATGCACAACATCAGCGGCGACCCCGATCCCAAACTGACCGTCGGCAACTTTACCGTACAAGACGAATGGTTCAACAAAACCTTCACACTGACCGCCAAGAGCAACAAAGCCTATACCCTTACCCTGCCTGACAAACGCGTTGTCGAAGGCAAGGTCGGCGTGCCTCTGAAAATCAACAATCAAACCACCCTCAAAATCGATCAAATCCTGGCTAATCCGGGTCAAGAATTTGCGTTAACCAAGTTCTCCCGCATCAGCGCCATCGAAAACATCCAAAACAAACTGGCTGTTATCAGCAAAGGTAAAACCAGCCCCATCATTAACCTTACCTTTACCGGCACCGACCCTAAACGTACCAGCGTCATCCTCAACAGCATTGCCGACAACTACGTTGCGCAAAACCGCGAACGCGACGTCCAAGTCGCATCCAGCGGTTTGGCCTTCATCAGCGAAGAATTGCCACGCTTGAAAGAAACCTTGCAAGACGCTGAAAACAAACTCAATGCCTACCGCCAACAATCAGGCTCTCTCGACATTCCGCTCGAGTCCAAAGGCGCATTGGAAAGCCTGACCGGCATCGAAACCCAAATTACCCTGCTCAAAACCGAAGAAGCAGGTTTGGCCGAGCTGTACACGCCGGAACACCCTTCCTATAAAGCCGTATTGGACAAACTTGCCGTCCTCGAGCGCGCTAAAAACAAAATCAACCAACAAATCGCCGAGTTGCCGAATACCCAACAAGAAGTCATCCGCCTGACCCGCGACGTAGAAACCAACCAAGCAACCTACGTCCAACTGTTGAGCAAACAACAAGAACTCAACATCATGAAAGCCAGTGCGCAAGGTAATGTCCGCATCGTCGATTATGCCTATGTCCCTGAAAACCCCGTTGCACCGCGCAAAGCCGTCATCACACTTCTGAGCGCACTTGCCACAGGTTCATTAACCTCTTTGTGGCTGATAATTCGCAACCGCATGAAAAACGGCATTACTTCATCCGAAGAAATCGAAAACCTCAATTTGGAAGTCGTCGCTCTTGTTCCGCACTCCAAAACCCAGCAAAAACGCGACTTCTTCAAAAGCAAATTCAAGAAAACCGGCGGCCGTTCCAACTATCTGCTGGCCAGCGAAGACCGCGCCGACACGGCCGTCGAAGCCATCCGCGCCCTGCGCACCAATATCTACTTCTCCATGCTGGACGCGCCTAACAACGTCCTCATGATTACCGGTGCCGCGCCTGAAGCAGGTAAATCCTTTATCTCCGCAAACCTCGCCACCGTAATGGCGCAGTCAGGCAAACGCGTTCTGCTTATCGATACCGATATGCGCAAAGGCTACCTCGACCGACTCTTCGGCCTTACCCCCGAGTTCGGCTTGTCTGACATCCTTAACGGCAAAGCGGCTCCGGCCAAAGCCGTACAAGAGACCGGCATTGAAAACCTTCATCTCATCAGCAGCGGCAGCTATCCTAGCAATCCGTCCGAGCTTTTGATGGACAACCGTTTCAACGAGTTGCTCACCCACGCGCGCCAACGCTACGATTACGTCATCTTGGACACGCCGCCCGTATTAGCCGTTACCGACGCCGTCATCATCGGCCAATATGCCGGCACCGTCCTGATGATCAGCCGTTATGCGCACACGCGTGCACGAGAGCTTGAGGCCAGCGTCGAGCGCCTCAAACAAAACCACATCAACATCAAAGGTGTCGTCCTCAACGGTATGAAGCGCGAAGCCAACAACAGCTACGACTACTACGCCTACGATGCCTACCATTCCGGTAACAATAAATCATAAACCGAAGCAGGCCGTCTGAACTTTCAGACGGCCTAAGGCTTTTTAAACGGCACAAAATATTTTTCACAAACGCCGCCCTTGCACCCCAAAGCCGTTTGTTTTAAAGTAAGCCCCGTTCCCATATGGAAGAGAAACATGAAAATTACCGTCATCGGCGCAGGTTCGTGGGGTACAGCTCTCGCGTTGCACTTTGCGCACCACAACAATGAAGTTGCCCTTTGGACACGCAATCCCGACCAAATCCGCACCCTGCAAGCAGATCGCGAAAACAAACGCGGCCTGCCCGGCTTCCCTTTCCCTGAGTCCCTGACCGTTCACGCCGATTTGGGCGAAGCGCTGAAAGACAGCCAACTTGCCCTGATCGTTACCTCCGTAGCCGGCCTCAGAAGCAGCGCCGAGCTGCTCAAACAGCATAACGCTGCCGATATTCCCGTTCTCGCCGCCTGCAAAGGTTTTGAACAAGATACCGGCCTTTTGACTTTCCAAGTACTGAAAGAAGTCCTGCCTAACAATAAAAAAATCGGCGTTCTCTCAGGTCCGAGCTTTGCCCAAGAACTTGCAGCACAACTGCCTTGCGCCGTCGTGTTTGCTTCCGAAAACAAAGACTGGGTGGAAGAAACTACTGCCCAACTGAACACCAATGTAATGCGCCTGTACGGTAGCACCGACGTCATCGGTGTCGCAGTGGGCGGTGCCGTTAAAAACGTCATGGCAATTGCCACCGGCCTTTCAGACGGCCTCGAATACGGCCTCAATGCACGTGCAGCCTTAGTAACCCGCGGCCTTGCCGAAATCACCCGCCTTGCCATCGCCATGGGCGCACAACCCAAAACCATGATGGGTTTGGCAGGCATCGGTGACCTTATCCTGACCTGTACCGGCGCACTCTCGCGCAACCGCCGCGTCGGCCTCGGCCTCGCAGAAGGCAAAGAGTTGCATCAAGTGCTTGTCGAAATCGGCCACGTTTCCGAAGGTGTCAGCACCATTGAAGAAGTCTTCAACACCGCCGCCAAATACCAAATCGATATGCCCATCACTCAAACCCTGCTGCAACTCATCCGCAAAGAAATGACACCGCAGCAAGTCGTTGAACGCCTGATGGAACGAAGCGCTCGCTTCGAATAAACGGTCGCGCCGTCTGCCATTCAGACGGTCTGACGCACAATATGGCAGCCATAAGGCCGTCTGAAGGGAAACACATGAACCAATCACTAAACAACCTGGAAATCAACGTTTACCAACTTGTCCAAAAATTTGAAACGCTGGTTTCAGAAAACCGCCGTCTCAACGAAGAAATCGACAGACTCAAACTCGAGCAAGAGCAACAAAAACGCCAACACGACGCGGCCATTGACGAACTCAGCGAAGCCTTGCTGGTTCAAGTCGGCAAACTCAAAGAAGACCTGCAAAGCAAAATTGACAACCTGACTGCCGAAAAAGAAAACTACCGCAACGCGCTGGCCCAAAGTGCAGACCAAATCCGCAGCCTCATTGCCCGATTGCCCCAAGAAACACAACAATAAAAGGACGCCCCGTGAGTATCGAACAAGTCAATCTCGACATCATGAATGTCAACTTCACCATCAACACGCCGAGTGAAGAAAAAGCCACCCTGCTACAAGCCGTTGAAATGCTCAACAAAAAAAGCGACGCGATTAAAGAAAGCGGCCGCATCGTCGGCACGGACAAAATCGTCGTCATGGCAGCCCTCAACGTCGTACACGACCTCTTGAAAACCACCCTCAACGACGATTTGGCAATCGGTGAATTTGAGCGTAAAATAACCGACATGAACAACGCGTGCCAAAAAGCACTGGCGCGCTTGGAGCAAAACTAATTTCCCCTTTTCCCTGCGGTGTTCGCGAAGGCATATATTCCTTTGAACCAATACGTTCGCTTTAGGTTGCCGGGAGCTGTAGTGGGCGCGAGTGTCCGTTTATCGGACGCACCCGAAACTACCCGAGGTGACCGCCTTGTCAGCAAGGTTCAAGCGGATTCAGCCTAAACGGCACTCGTGGGGATTCCCTAAAAAAAGCCATACCGACAGGTGTGGCTTTTCCCTTTCTAAGTAAAGACTTTCGTAAAGATTTCCGGCCGTCTGAAAAAACCGCATATTCATGCATCAAACACACTCAATTAAGATTGACAAAAACCAATCTCCTCTTTAAAATCCATAACTTTCTATATATATCTGGATTCCAACCATGAAAACCTTCTCTGCAAAACCCCACGAGGTGAAGCGCGAATGGTTCGTCATTGACGCAGAAGACAAAGTTCTGGGTCGTGTCGCAGCCGAAGTCGCACACCGTCTGCGCGGCAAACACAAACCCGAATACACCCCTCACGTTGATACTGGCGACTACATCATCGTCATCAACGCAGACAAACTGCGCGTGACTGGTGCTAAATTCGAAGACAAAAAATACTTCCGTCACTCTGGTTTCCCAGGCGGCATCTACGAGCGTACTTTCCGCGAAATGCAAGAGCAATTCCCAGGCCGCGCTTTGGAACAAGCCGTAAAAGGCATGTTGCCTAAAGGTCCTCTGGGCTACGCCATGATCAAAAAACTGAAAGTGTACGCCGGCGCCGAACACGGCCACGCTGCACAACAACCTAAAGTTTTGGAACTGAAATAATAAGGACACGACATGAACGGTAAATACTACTACGGCACAGGCCGCCGCAAAAGTTCAGTGGCTCGTGTATTCTTGACTAAAGGTACCGGCCAAATCATCGTAAACGGCCGCCCCGTTGACGAATTCTTCGCACGTGAAACCAGCCGCATGGTTGTACGTCAACCTCTGGTTCTGACTGAAAATGCCGAATCTTTCGACATCAAAGTTAACGTAACCGGTGGCGGCGAAACCGGTCAATCCGGCGCTATCCGTCACGGTATCACCCGCGCCCTGATCGACTTCGATGCAGCCCTGAAACCAGCCCTGTCTCAAGCAGGCTTCGTTACTCGCGATGCTCGTGAAGTTGAACGTAAAAAACCAGGTTTGCGCAAAGCACGTCGCGCAAAACAATTCTCCAAACGTTAATACGTTTCTAGGATCGAATCAAAAGCCTTGCTCTGCAAGGCTTTTTTCATTTATAAAACGATAATCCAATATCCCCCGCAATATATGATGAAAACTCTGCTCCACTACGCCAAATCATTGCTTCAGGCTGTGATTATCTTCATCTTCTTATCCATGATTGTCGACTGGGTGCGCAAGCCTGACCAACCCTTGCAGTCGGCAGCACAAACCATCACTTTAACCGATGGACAAACCACTTCCCTCCAATCCTTCAGCCAAAATCGGGTTGCCGTCGTTTATTTTTGGGGCAGCTGGTGTCGTATTTGTTCATACACATCATCAACCATAGAAAAACTACACCAAGACGATATCCCAACACTGGGCATAGCCTTGCGCTCCGGAAGCGACGCGGACATTGCCCACCATATGCAACAAAACAATCTATCCTTTCCAAACTTCAATGATTCAGACGGCCTGATGGCTCAAAAATGGAATATAGCCGTCACACCGACCATTATCATATTAAAAGATGGCAAAATGATTCATCACACATCCGGGCTTTCTAGCTACATCGGCTTAAAAATCAGAATTTACTTAGCAGACATCTTCGGCTAAATTCATTGAAAATCCACCAAAAATAGAAAATCCAAAGAATCATCTTCGCCGAATATTTTTATCCTATTCCACTTCATAAATAAATAAACTATCTCTTTCCCGATAACATATGATTTTGTTGAGATTATAAAGAAAATAGACTAAGATATAACCATAAGAACAATTGGAAACATTATTATCAAAACAAACTGTTAGAGATCTTCATCTAATATTGTGGCAGTGATGCTTTTGTTCCCATGACCCGGCTGCCGACGGCAGCCTTAAAACAGCAATATTCGCCTTTATCAATCTACCTCACGCTTCAACGGTTTGATTTTTGATAACACCGGAGACTTAGTAATGCCCAACCAATCTAAACATGCATCTATCAATATCGGTCTGATTCAGGCACGGGAAGCATTGATGACCCAATTCCGCCCTATTCTGAACCAAGCCAATATTACTGACCAGCAATGGCGTATCATCCGGCTCTTAGCGGAAAACGGCACTCTCGACTTCCAAGACTTGGCTAATCAGGCCTGCATCCTCCGTCCCAGCCTGACCGGCATTCTGACCCGCTTGGAAAAAGCAGGTTTGGCCGTGCGCCTGAAGCCTTCCAACGACCAACGCCGCGTTTATCTGAAACTGACGCCCGAAGGCGAGAAACTCTATGAGTCCACCGGCGCATTGGTTGACGAGCGCTATGACGCAATTGAAAAAGTCCTTACCAAAGAAAAAATGGCACAACTCAAAGAACTCTTGGCAGAGCTGGCAAAAATCGAACAGGCATTAAAATAAAGCGAGCCGGATGACAGATTCAACACACACACTCAAGAGACCATTTCGAGATGCCATGGCCTCCTGTGCCGCCGGTGTGCACGTTATCACGACAGACGGCGAAGCGGGACGCTATGGCATTACTATGACTGCCGTAACTGCCGTTACCGACGAACCGCCGACAGTCATGCTGTGCATCAACCGCCAATCCGCCATTATTCCCATCCTGCAAGGTAACCGTGATCTGTGTATCAACACACTCAACGACAGCCAGCAGGATGTCGCCGAACACTTTGCCGGACTGACCGACCTCTCGCCCGAAGAACGCTTTGAATACCATATTTGGCATAGAGGACAAACCGGACAGCTAGAAGTCGAAGGCGCGCTGGCGCACCTGCACGGCAGCATTGTCGATCAACGCGAAATCGGCACGCATTACGTCTTTTTCGTTCAGATCAACGAAATCCGCAATACCGATACGCAAGCGCCGGCATTGCTGTATTTCCGTAGGCAATTCAAATCTTTGGCATAAATAAAGGTCTCATGCCGTCTGAAACATCGGTTTCATTTTTTCAGACGGCCTGAGACCTTTTCTGTTTCACACATTATAGGCACCCCCATGAAAGCAATGATACTGGCCGCCGGTCGCGGCGAACGCATGCGCCCCCTGACCGACCACACGCCCAAACCCTTACTCGAAGTAGCAGGCACGCCGCTTATCGGCTGGCACTTACGCCGCCTGCGGAAGGCCGGCTTTACTGAAATCGTCATCAACCATGCCTGGCTTGGCCAGCAAATCGAAGACACCTTGAAAGACGGTTCAGCCTACGGCGTACACATTGCCTATTCTCCCGAGCGCGCCGGAGGCCTGGAAACTGCCGGAGGCATTGCCACCGCCCTGCCGCTTTTGGGCAACGAGCCGTTTTTGGTCGTCAATGGCGACGTGTTGACCGACATTGATTTCCAAGCTGCACGACTGGCTGCCCAGCGCATGCAGGAACACAACTTTCTCGCCCATTTGTGGCTGGTGGACAATCCACCCCATCATCCCGAAGGCGACTTCGGCCTGCTTTCAGACGGCCTGGTATCCGCATCATCCTCAGACGGCCAGGCCCTGACTTTCAGCGGCGTGGGCGTTTATCATCCCGCGCTTTTCAAAGATACCCCGGCGCACCAGGCTGCCAAACTTGCCCCTCTGTTGCGTCAGGCCATGAGTCAAAGCCAAATCAGCGGCGAACACCACAACGGCCTTTGGTTGGACGTCGGCACAGTCGAACGCCTGCAAGAAGCTGACCGTATCGCCCAAAGCTGGTAAAACAAAAGGGACGTATCGGATACGTCCCTTTTAATATTCAAGGCCGTCTGAAAATATTGATCAACCCATTTTTCAGACGGCCTTAATCCATCAATCAAGCTTTAGCCAATTTCTTTTCTTTCTTCATTCCCAACAAGCCATTGACAATCATCACGCACAAACCCGACCAAATCAGGCCATAGCCGATCAATGCGCCTTTTTGCACCGGCTCGCCCAGCCATACAATCGACACAATAAAAAGCAATACAGGCTCCAAATAGCTCAACATGCCGAACACCGCCACCGGCAGCAACTGATTTGCCTTCAAATTCAAATGCATAGATATTGCACTATTAAAACCCAGCAACACAATAAAGAAAATTAAAACTGGTTTGGCCGCAATCATCGCCGGCGTATCCGTTGCAAATATAATATACGCCAATGCAAACGGCGTAATCATCATTAAATCAAAGGTCAGACCGATTAAAGAAGGCACGCCCAGTTTTCGGCGCAGCAGATAATAAAACGGATAAGTACCGAACACCCATACCGTCGTCCACGAAAACGCGCCCGACCGCACCAATTCACATGCCACGCCTGCACACGCCAAGATTACCGCCACCCTCTGCAACCGGTTCAAACGCTCTTTAAACCAAATCCGTCCACCCAGCATCATCGCCAAAGGAAACAGGAAATAACCCATGGCGATGTTTACCCCTTCCCCGTTGACCGGCCCCCAGACAAACAGCCACAACTGGCTGGCAAATATCGGCGTCGGCAATACAATCAGCAGCCATCGTTTCCAATCCCGGCCGACGCCATAAGCAAAACGCGTTGCCGCCTGCCAACCGTTGACCATCGTCATCAGCACGCACAAAGCCGACAGCATGGCGACCATGCGCCAGGCAAACACCTCCGTCCCCGTCATCGGCCGCATCCACATACCGTACAGAAACAGCATGGAAAACAACAAATTGGACGCTATCGCAGCCAGCAAACCTTTGGATAAATTCGTCATTTCAGACGGCCTTTTGCAATCAATCAACGTTAATATTGTAGAAAAAACGGATGAAAAAATTACTCATCTTTTTGAATGAAGTTTTACCGCAAACATCCGTTTCATTAAACGGCCGTCTGAAAACCCTGTCTTCGGGTTTTCAGACGGCCTTTCATTGCATCGAAGCAGTCTAATGCATCAACCCTGCTTCACAATATCCGACAGCGGCCAGCGCGGCTTGACATTGAATGCACCGACAGCCTGACGCTCGGCAAGTCGCATCGCGCCGGCAAAGGCAATCATTGCGCCGTTATCAGTGCAATATGCCATCGGTGGGAAATAGACGTTGATTTTTTCTTCCTGCGGTTTGGATTTGCCTTTTTCAGACGGCATTTTGACGGTTAAGCGCGAAAATTCATCACGCAGTTTCCAGTTTGCACCCACGCCGCCGGCAACCACCAAAGTTCTGAAGCCGGTATCCAACAACGCTTTTTTGGCTTTGGCCGCCAATACGTCAACCACCGCATCTTGGAAAGAGCGGCAAATATCGTTGCGCGTCTGTTCGGGAATTTCATCGCTGCCGGTTTCGGCGCGGACTTTTTCGACATCTGTCAAAACGGCGGTTTTCAAACCGGAAAAGCTCATCTGCAAATCGTGCGAATGGAGCATGGGGCGTGGGAATGTGAAAGCATCAGGCGTGCCGAGTTTGGCCAGCTCGGATAATTTGGCACCGCCGGGGTAAGGCAGGCCCAAAAGCTTGGCCGTTTTATCAAACGCTTCGCCTGCCGCATCATCCACACTTTCACCCAGCAAGGTGTAATCGCCGATACCGCGTACAGCCATAAATTGCGTATGTCCGCCCGACACCAGCAAAGCGACAAATGGAAATTCAGGCTTGTCGTCTGCCAACAAGGGAGAGAGCAAATGGCCTTCAAGATGGTGAACGGGGATAACGGGCTTGCCGATGGCAAATGCCAAGGCGTTGGCAAAGCCTGAACCGGCCAGTAATGCGCCGCCCAAACCCGGGCCTTGCGTAAAGGCAACCGCGTCAATGTCGGCATAGCCTACGCCTGCTTCCTTCAAGCAACCTTGCGTCAACGGCACGACACGGCGGATATGGTCGCGGCTGGCCAACTCGGGGACAACGCCGCCGTATTCGGCGTGCATCGCCATTTGTGTGTGCAAATGATGCGCCAACAGGCCGCGCTCGGTATCGTAGAGCGCAACGCCGGTTTCGTCGCAAGATGATTCAATTCCTAATACCAACATGGTTTGAGGCCGTCTGAAAAAATGATTAAAAACGATTAAGACGGCGTTTTCCCCGAAAACGGAAAAAGGCCGTCTGAAATAAAGTGCGGGATAAGCTGCTTACAAAGTGCCGTAAGAGTGCAGGCCGCTCAAGAACATATTCACGCCGATAAAGGCAAAGGCGGTAATGATCAAGCCGATGACCGCCCACCAAGCCAACACTTTGCCGCGCCAGCCTGCCACCAGCCGCAAATGCAACCAGATAGCGTAATTCAGCCAAACGATGAATGCCCAAGTTTCTTTCGGGTCCCAGCTCCAATAGCGGCCCCACGCATCGGCTGCCCACAATGCGCCGAGAATGGTGGCAATTGTGAAGAACAGGAAACCGACGGCAATCGCTTTGTACATGACTTCTTCAATGACTTGCGAGTGCGGCAGCCATGATTTTTTGCCCGCATCTTCTTTTCGGAGTGCCAGCAGTTCGGCAATACCCAGCATGGCGGCAATACAGAATGCACCGTAGCCGATAAAGTTGGCCGGAACGTGGATTTTCATCCACCAAGACTGCAAAGCCGGAATCAGCGGCTGAATGGCATGAGCCTCGCGTGAAACGCTGTACCACAAGACAAATCCGACCACAATCGCCATAAAGCTGAAGACAAAGCCACCCAGTTTTTGTACGGCAAAACGGCCTTCGTAATAGAGGTACATCAGCGCCGTAATGACCAAGAACAAGATGAATACTTCGTAAAGGTTGGAGACCGGAATATGGCCGGCATCGGGACGCAGCAGATAGCTTTCATGCCAACGCACCAGCAAACCGACAAAGCCCGCCATCGCGGAAACCCACGCAAACACGGTACCCATGCCCAAAAGCGTATTGGACGGCACATTCTTGCGCACCGCTGCCATCGCGCCGACGATATAGGCAAACAAGGCAAAGAACACAAACGCGCATTGCCACATAATCGCCGACTGGCTGCTTAACAGGTATTTGAGCAGGAAGCCGTCTGCGCGTTTGATGTCGCCGCCATACAAATCAACGGCCAAATACGCCAAGCATACGCCCACAGGGATAAACCAGCGCATCGGTTTGAAAAACCAACCTAGAAAAACAGCAATACCGGCACTCGCCCACAAAATCACCATTTCGTAGATGTCCATGTGCAAACCGGCCTGGGTTTGGGCAATAAACGCGCCGACTGCAATCAGCAGCGCGAATGCCCAGTCGAAGAGGTTGAGGTTTCGGATAAATGATTTGTGTGTCAGAAGCTCATGCTCGGGCAAGGCCTGATGTTTGTTATTCATGGTTCAAATCCTTGGCAAGCTGCTGCAATTGCCGTGTGTGTTGCGGAAATTCTTTCTGCAAGTCGCGTTCGTTGCGGCTGGAAGACATGGCAAAACGGATACGGCCGTCTGAAAACAGCAGCCAAGCACGTTTTTCACGGATATAGAACATAAACACCGTGCCCAACACCAGCAATACCGAACCCAGATATACCAAGAATGCGCCCGGCGAACGGGTCATCTGCAATCCGGAAGAGCGCACTTCGGAATAGCCGTCCAATTGCAGCAACATCGGCGCAGGATACTCGGTCAAACCGGTGTACGCGTCCATTGCATGCAGCAGGAAGCGGTTGCGTTTTTCATCTTGCGGCCAAGCCGGCAGGTTGTATGTACTGATCGTGTCTTCCAAAGCGGCATTCATCACGCCATAGAGCATCTCGTAGAAATAGCCCTGCATTTTTTCCTGCTGATCTTTCGGAATATTGGTGGTAACAAATTCGTCCAAAGCCAAATAGCCGCCTTTGGCAAAAATCGACAAGGTATTTTCCGCCGCCGCCATGAATTGCTCACGGATTTCGGCAGGCGCGTCTTTAACGGCATTGGCAACGGTTTTACGGCGTGCCGTATCGTTTTTCAGATATTGGCGCAAAGCCATAAAGGTGTCGATTTGGCCGTTTTTATCCATCGGAATGCGCAACCAACGGTATTGCTGCGCCAAGCCGCTGCGCGTGCCGGTAATGAAGAAATAGTCTTCATCTTGTTTCAGCGGCAACATATAGTTTTTATATTCGACCGCCTGCCCTGCTTTGTCGCGGATGCGGTAAACGATAGACGGACCGATATTGGTGTATTTTTTGCCTTCTTGACGGACGGAGCGAACATCATTGATGGCGGATTTCAGATTTTGCTCTTTTTCAGACGGCTCGCTCATGTCTTCGACGTTCATCGAAGTAAACTGGTCGAATTCCAGTTTATAAGAAGCCTTGTCCAAATCCAGCGGAAACTCGCGCATGGAAGTCGCTTTGAGTTTGACCGGAGTGCGGTCGGCATCGGCCAGATTCCACGCTTTAAACGTCAAGTCCGAGCCGCCGTCGGCGAAACTTGCCTGATAAACCGTAATACCATGCAGCGTCAAAGGATGGTTGACGCGGATGGTGTGTTCGCTGACTTTGCCGGTCGCCTTGTCCGTGACTTCCAAGTCGCTGGCGAAATCGCGCGGCATACCGGTATCGTAAAAGTCGATATGGAATTTCTTTAATTTGACCGAAAACGGCAAATCTTGCACCAGCATGCCGTTATCCGCATTCAGAAACACTACGTCCGCGCTCTGCCCTTCCGAAATATTGACATTGCCCCTAAACGACAAATTGGATGCGCCCAACACGCTTTCGGGCTTAAAGTCTTTGGCGTAAACCGCCGTATTGTCCGGCACGACTTGGCCGGTGAGCATGCCGATTTTCAGCAGGATATTGCTGTCTATCAAACCGCCCAAACAAATTACAATCAGCGCGGCATGGGCAAAGATATAGCCCCATTTGTTCATCGCACCTTTTTTCGCCGCCACCAAAACCGAACCGTCTTCACGCGTAACGGTTTTGCAGCCATAGCCCTGCACTTCCAAATAACGTTGCGCAACTTCGGGCGTTACCTGTCCGTCTAAAACGATGGAATGGCGCATTGCCGCCAGTGATTTTTCCTTCGCGTTTTCACGGAAGGAACGAATCTCGCGCAAAAACGGCGGAACATTGCGAATCAGGCACAATCCGGTGGAAATCACCAAAAACATCATGATGACAACGAACCACGCCGAGGCATACACGTCGTACAGGCCCAAAAAGCCGAAAATCTGCGACCAAAACGGGCCGAATTTCACCAAATAATCGACTTGTGGCTGATTTTGTTGCAAGACCGTACCGATAATCGAAGCCACGCCCAACAGGCTAAGCAGGGCAACGGCAAAGCGCATGGAGCTGAAAAAGGCAAACCATGGTCTACGGATAAGTGGGACGGATGATGAAGATTTACTCATGTCTCAAATGTCGGCTTGGGGCAACCCGATCGGTAGAACGGACTGCAATGACGTGTGATGCGAAAGGAAGAATACTGCATATTGTAGTAAAAATCTTTCTGTCGCTATTTGAAAAAAACAATCAGGCTTATCGGCCTATATTGGCTAAGGCCGTCTGAAGGGTTTTCAGACGGCCTGTATCAATAAGCTCGTTTCAAAACGAAATTAGTGCAAACCTTGGATGAAGTTGGCTACTGCGTTCAACTCTTCTTCGCTCAGACGGTTGGCAATATCGGCCATGATGGCGTTTTTGCGTTGGCCGGATTGGTAAGCTTTCATTTGCTCGACAACGTAAGCTTTGTGTTGGCCGCCCAGACGAGGATAGGCTTGGATTTCAGTACCGCCGCCAGGGATACCTGCGCCGCTAGGACCGTGGCAAGACATACATGCCGGCAGTTTTTTAGCGCTCAGGCCGCCGCGATAGATTTTCGCGCCCAGCTCTGGGTTTTCTTTAGGATTGGCTTCGCCCGGTTTGCCTTGTTGTTTAGCGTAGTAGGCGGCAGCGTCGCGGATGTCTTGTTCGGACAAGTTCATCACCATCGGTTTCATCACGCCGGCAGCACCGTGGGTACGGGTACCGTCTTTGATGGCCATGGTTTGACCGTAGGTGTAGGCCGCAGCCTGACCTGCCAGTTTAGGATAAGTTGCGATACCGCTGTTACCATCGGCTGCGTGACACGCCGCACAGATAGTAGTCGCTACCTGTTTGCCTTTTTCAGCATCTGCTTTAGGGGAAGCGGAAACCGCACCGGCAGCCAATACCAAGGCCAATAAAGTCAATCGTTTCATGGAGTGCTCCTGATTACAGCATTGCGTACCGCGTCAATGCCTTTTTTATACTCAAATACCGGGGAATTTTCCCGATTAAAACCGATAATTCTATAAACGTGCTATTCTATACCAAGTTTACATTAAATTACTACTCAAATTACCAAACTGCTGCAACATAAATGCCCGATACAAATTATGATGTTGCAGTTTTGTTTCCATGTAAGGAAATACTGATGAACCTTTTTCAAAACGCCAAATTCTTTACGACGGTCAACCATCTGAAAGACCTGCCCGACACGCCGGCCGAGATTGCCTTTGTCGGCCGAAGCAATGCCGGCAAATCCAGCGCCATCAATACTTTAACCAATCATGTGCGCCTTGCCTACGTTTCCAAAACACCGGGCCGCACCCAACACATTAATTTCTTTGAACTGGAAAACGGCAATTTCATGGTCGACTTGCCCGGCTACGGCTACGCGCAAGTACCGGAGGCCATCCGTGCGCACTGGGTCAAACTCTTGGGCGACTACCTGCAACAACGCCGCCAACTGATCGGCCTGATTTTGATTATGGACTCGCGCCATCCGCTCAAAGCTTTAGACATTCAAATGCTGGACTTTTTCCACATCACCGGCCGTCCTGTGCATATCCTGCTGTCAAAAGCAGACAAGCTGTCTAAAAACGACCAGATTAAAACTTTAGCGACGGTAAAAAAATCACTCAAGCCCTACACCGAACGTCAAAAAATCAGCGTTCAACTGTTCTCCAGCCTGAAAAAGCAAGGTATGGACGAAGTCAATCAAGTGGTCGGCTCATGGTTTGACGCGCATCGCGAAGAAATCGAGAATTTTGCAGGAGAAACATCGCCTGAATGATTGTAAAACAAGGAGGAATAAGATAAGTTGACCAACCGCAAATCTTATTCCGTCATTTGGTTTCTCAACATCGCGTTTACCATTTAATTCGGGGCATGTCTCACACATGCCCTTTTTTTCATCACGCTTTTTTGTTTTCACACGCAAACCACAATCTCCACCAAATATACCATCACAATATATCAGCAAGACCGTCTGAAAGCGCGGCTTCAATCTCCATTATTATTAAAGTGTTAATTTTAGTATTGCAACTAATTACACATCTTAGCATTTTGCTCATATTCAGCTAATTGTTGAGGCATAGAATGCATTCATCGTTCAACAACACAGTAGGAAAGAAAATCATGAAACGCATTAATGCTTTTATTTCAAAAAAACTCATCATTGCCGGTATTATTGCTTCAAGTTTGGGCGTTGCCGGTGCTGCGGGTGCCGTGGCTTTTAAAGAAGGCATGTTTGCGCAGGTTTCCGGTCAGCAAGCGGCAGCAACGGCAGTGGCGCAAGTTGGCGGCGTGGCCAAAGATGTTGATTATAAATACAAACAGCATTTGGGTGGCCGTTATAAGGTGGAAATTTTAAAAGACGGGGTCGAATATGAGGCTCTGGTTGATGCTCAAAGCGGCAAAGTATTGGCGGTAGCGCAAGATAACGATCAAGACAAACGACACTTTGATAAGTATGATAAGCATCATAAACATGACAATGCTGAGCCCTCTTCATCGCAAAATACAGATTATCAGGCTCCTGCCGATGCTGCACCTGGCACACCTGAAAATGCAACCGCTTCCGAGGTAACAAAATCTTAATTTATTTAAACTTTAAAAAAGCCAATGCCGTCTGAAACTTTCAGACGACATTGGCTTTAATGCAGCATTGTTTGAAACACAGCTCCTATCAAGCCCAATCGTTTTCAGACGGCCTTTGCCTCATCTTCGCCATCAGTCCAACCCGCTTCTTTCAATTTCCGCTGTTGCGCGTCATAACGTGCTTTTTCCGCCCAATACATTGTCTGGATACAAGCATCGCCGCATTCGCTGCCACAACATTCCCACGACTCGGGGCGGACGGGTTCGTCTAAAAGCGATTCGCCCAAGATGGCTTCGGCTTTATTCTTCAGGGTCGTATCCATCGGCAATTTCCAAGCGTGCGCCGTCAAACTCAATTACTTCGCCGCCGCGTATTTTGGCGGTTTTACGGGTTTCGGTTTTGCCGTTGCGCAACACCAGCCCTTCGGCGATAAACGCTTTTGCCTGTCCGCCGCTTTCGGCAAGACCGGCCAATTTCAATAAGTCGCACAACGCGATGTATTCGTTGTCTTCAAGATAGACAGTTGCTTCCATCATTTAATCCTTTTCAATAATGGCGATATTTTAACATGGCCGTCTGAAAGAAAGCCCCCTTCTGTTTGATTTGCTTTATCCAACCCCATTACATTTGGTTTTCAGACGGCCTTTAGCTGCCAACCCTGCTACAATACGCCTTTTATTGTTCACGCCGATTTTGCCATGACCGAGCCGACCTACATCCCCCTGCGCCTGCATACCGAATTTTCGATTACCGACGGTATGGTGCGGATTAAAAAACTGATTGCCAAAGCACAGGAATACGGTTTGCCTGCTTTGGGCATCAGCGATTTGATGAACGAATTCGGCTTGGTGAAATTCTATAAAGCCTGCCGCGGTGCAGGGATTAAGCCCATCGGCGCGGCGGATGTGTGGATAGGCAATCCGAATGCGCCTGACAAGCCGTTTCGCTCCATGCTGATTATCCGCAACGATGCGGGCTATCTGCGCTTGAGCGAGCTTTTGACGGAGGCTTATGTCGGCAAAGACCGCAATATCCATCATGCGGAACTCAACCCCGAATGGCTGGAAAATGGCGACAACAGCGGCTTGATTTGTTTGAGCGGCGCGCATTACGGCGAAGTGGGCGTGAATCTCTTAAACGGCAATGAAGACGCGGCACGTGCGGCGGCGTTGAAATATGCGGCGTGGTTTCCCGATGCGTTTTATTTAGAACTGCAACGCCTGCCCGAACGCCCTGAATGGGAGGCTTGCGTTTCCGGCAGCGTGAAGCTGGCGGAGGAGTTGGGTTTGCCGGTGGTGGCGACGCATCCGACGCAGTTTATGAGCCGCGACGATTTCAACGCGCACGAGGCGCGGGTGTGCATCGCAGGCGGCTGGGTGCTGACGGACAAAAAACGTCCGCGCGATTTTACGCCGAGCCAGTTTTTTCTTCCGCCGGAAACCATGGCCGAACGTTTCGCCGATTTGCCCGAAGCCCTCGAAAACACGGTAGAAATCGCCAAACGCTGCAACCTGCACATCACATTGGGTCAAAACTTCCTGCCGCTCTTCCCTACTCCGGACGGCCTGTCGCTGGACGATTATTTGGTGAAGCTGTCCAACGAGGGCTTGCAGGAACGCATGATTCAGCTTTATCCCGACGAGGCGGAACGGGCGGCGAAAATGCCTGAATATCAGGAACGTTTGGATTTTGAGTTGAACATCATTATCCAGATGAAATTCCCCGGCTATTTCCTTATCGTACAAGACTTTATCAACTGGGCGAAAACGCACGGCTGTCCGGTAGGGCCGGGCCGTGGTTCGGGCGCTGGCTCGCTGGTGGCGTATTCGCTGAAGATTACCGACCTTGATCCGCTCAAATACGCGCTGCTGTTCGAGCGTTTCTTGAACCCTGAACGCGTTTCCATGCCTGACTTTGACGTCGACTTCTGTCAGGCAAACCGCGGCCGCGTGATTGAATATGTGCGCGAGAAATACGGCGCGGATGCGGTAAGCCAGATTGTCACCTTCGGCACAATGTCGTCCAAAGCGGTGATTCGTGACGTCGGACGCGTGCTGGAACTGCCGTTTATGCTGTGCGACAAACTGTCCAAGCTGATTCCGTTGGAAGCCAACAAACCCCTGAGTTTGGAAAAAGCCATGGAGGCCGAGCCGCAGATTCAGGAATTGATTGAAGCAGAAGAAGCGGACGAACTCATTACGCTGGCGAAAAAGCTGGAAGACCTGACGCGCGGTCTGGGTATGCACGCGGGCGGCGTGTTGATTGCGCCGGGTAAGATTTCCGATTACAGCCCTGTGTATCAGGCAGACGAATCCGCCTCGCCCGTATCCATGTACGACAAAGGAGACGTGGAAGACGTGGGTTTGGTGAAGTTCGACTTTTTGGGTCTCCGCAACTTGACCATTATCGAAATGGCGCAGAACAACATCAAAAACACCACCGGCGATATCGTCGATGTCGGCAAGATTCCGCTTGACGACCAAGCCGCCTACCAAATCTTCCGCGATGCGAACACCACCGCCGTATTCCAGTTCGAGTCGACCGGCATGAAAAAAATGCTGAAAACGGCGCACACCACCAAGTTTGAAGAACTCATCGCCTTCGTATCACTCTACCGTCCCGGTCCGATGGACAACATTCCCGACTTTGTCGCGCGCATGAAGGGTCAGGAATTCCAATATATCCACCCGCTGCTCGAAGGCATCCTCGCGCCGACCTACGGGATTATGGTGTATCAGGAACAAGTGATGCAGGCGGCGCAGATTATCGGCGGTTACTCGCTCGGTGGTGCGGACTTGCTGCGCCGTGCCATGGGTAAGAAAAAGCCCGAAGAAATGGTGAAACACCGCGAAATTTTCGCCGAAGGCGCGGCAAAACAAGGCATTTCGCGCGAAAAATCCGACGAAATCTTCAACTACATGGAAAAATTCGCCGGCTACGGTTTCAACAAATCCCACGCCGCCGCCTACGCCCTGATTTCCTACCAGACCGCATGGCTCAAAGCGCACTACCCCGCCGAATTTATGGCGGCAACCATGTCGTCTGAATTGGACAACACCGACCAGCTCAAGCATTTCTACGACGACTGCCGCGCCAACGGCATCGAGTTCCTGCCGCCCGACATCAACGAATCCGACTACCGCTTCACGCCGTATCCGAACATGAAAATCCGCTACGCACTCGGCGCGATTAAAGGCACGGGCGAAGCCGCCGTCGAATCCATCATCGCCGCGCGGCAAAGCGGCGGCAAGTTTACCGGCCTCTTGGACTTCTGCGAGCGCGTCGGCAAAGAGCACATGAACCGCCGCACCCTCGAAGCCCTAATACGTGGCGGCGCGTTCGACAGCATCGAACCCAACCGCGCCATGCTCTTGGCAAACATCGACCTCGCCATGAACAACGCCGACCAAAAAGCCGCCAACGCCAATCAGGGCGGGCTGTTTGACATGATGGAAGACGCCATCGAACCGGTGCAGCTCATCGACGTGCCCATGTGGAGCGAATCGGAAAAACTCGCCGAAGAGAAAACCGTCATCGGCTTTTACCTGTCCGGCCACCCCTTCGGCCCGTATGCCCAAGAAGTCCGCCAAATCGCCCCGACCAAATTGGGCCGTCTGAAACCGCAAGACAGCGTGCGCCTCGCCGGATTCGTGACCGCCGTGCGCACCATGATGGGCAAGCGCGGCAAAATCGCCTTCGTCAGCCTTGAAGATTTGAGCGGGCAGATTGAAATCATGGTCAGCGGCCACACGCTGGAAAACTGCGCCGACTACCTCAAGTCCGACCAAGTGCTGATTATCGAATCCAAAGTCAGCCGCGACGACTACGGCGGCGGCGACGGGCTGCGCATCATGGCCAACCAAGTCATGACCCTGCAAATGGCGCGTGAACGCTACGCCCGCAGCCTCAGCCTCGCCCTCGCCCCCGGCCACGACATCACGCGCCTCGCCGCCATCCTCACCGCCCACCGTCTGCCCGATACGGCGCACATCCCGCTGCAACTGTCGTACAGCAACGGCAAAGCATCGGGCAGGTTTCAAGTGCCGCCGAAATGGATGGTTACGCCGAGCTCCGCGTTATTCGACGAACTGGAAAAACTGCTTGGCAGCAGGGCAGTTCGAGTGAATTGGTAAGGCGCAGAGGTCGTCTGAAACGGCGACGGAAAGCTGCTGTTTAAACTGCATCGCCATAAGATGCAAAGCTGTACCTTTATTTTCAGACGACGTTTGATAAACCATTCAAAGACGTCGTCTGAAAACGCAAAACAAAACCACATTACAACCAAATCATCACTCACCACATCATGAACACATACCAAGAAGAACCCGACGGCTTCATCCTGAAAGAGTTATTTAATCACTAATTGAGTAAAGGAAATTTAAAATGAATAAAGAATACGAGGATGTTTATTATCTAGATTTGTCTAGTGAGAAAACCTTAAAAGAGTCTATTGCTGATTTAGTTAACGACCATTTAAAAGGTGAAATCTCAACTCATGACTTTGTAACTTATTTAGATATTGCTAATAGCGTTATTCAAGAGTTAAACGAAACACGTAAGTGTTTAGACGCGTTTATTAAGAAAATTCGATATCATTCGATTAAAATGAGTGAATATATTGTAATGAATTACGTAGAAGAGGTAGATTTTGTTTTTACTCTGAATCCCACATACGAGCAACTATATCAAAAATTTATTGAGCGTAGTCAGTATCTTACCCAAGAATGGATACGTTACGAAAAAGAATTCGGCATGAGCTTAAACTATATAAAACCAGATGATCACTTCATGTTTGTATTCAGAATGGCAAACTTAATCACCGATGAATTTGAATCACGACAATCTCCAGATCCCGATTTACAACACACCTATCTTCTGGCTCGCGAAGTGCCTTATCTACTACAAAAAGCTCGTGACCTAGCACTACATCTAAATGTGAAATTAGTTACTGATAAATACTTCATGAAGAAATATTTAGGTAAACCCACTTATCCTAGTGTAGTTTATACTGGTTAGTATAAACCACCTAAAGGTCAGGTAGTGATACCAGGTTCTATTACTCCTCCACGTCCTAAAATGGATCGCAATGACAATACTCGTAAATATTAAACTAGAAAAGAAATTAATTATGCTCTACTCTCGTTATAATGATGATGAAATCCTATCTAAAGCTAGAGCTGTTTCTAAATTAAGAGATTAAGTTAATGAAACTGCCCGTCAGTACGGTAAATTCATTAATGCGGTTCATAAATCTCAAGGTGTTGAAGTACTCTCTTCTGTTGTTCAATACCTAGCGAAGAATAACCATAAAGCATTTAAAGCTTTCGCGGAACATCAGCCGTTAGATAAGAAATAAGGTCGTCCTTACTTCGGTATCAAAATCAGTAACCCTTTTATGACGAAAGGCCTGATTCCTTCGACAACCGCCGCGCCAGCCGTACGCGCTTTGCGGCAGTAAACCTGCCCATTTTGCTGGGCATAAGCGCAGTGTCCGCACTATTGCTGTGGATTACCCAATCATGTTTGGGTCAATGCGGCATCAACCGGCAGGTCGGCGGCGCAGTGTATGTCTTTGCTATCGCCCTTTACGGCCTACTGCACTATCAAAGCACTTGGCTGGAAAAGCGGTGCAATGATGCCGGAAAAGGGCATTATCCGGCGATATGGATGTTCAGAATCAGCATCGTACTTGCCGCCATCAGCCTGATATTTCCGATATACACATTGCCTATGGTGGCGGGCGGACTGCTTCAATTCGCCTACGGCATGATATTGCCATCCAACCCTCTACCGAATCTGATGGGCTACCCAAAAGCCAACTCAACAGCCCTGCAAATCTGCGCGCTCTTAGCATGTATCACGGCAGTGTTGATGGCTGTCGGTTTGCCGCATTGGTTTTAAGTGTTCCCCAATAAAGCAAAGGTCGTCTGAAAACCTTGTATAGAAGGCTTTCAGACGACCTTATTGTATAGAGAGATTATCTGAAAAGCTTATTGCATAAAGCCTTTGACTAATAAGGAAAGATAACCCACAACAAAGGGGAACGACAATGCCGAAAGAATGCCAAGCACCCAGTAAATACATTGGTTCAGTACAGTTTTTGAGGCGGTAAGCCGCAGCAGTTTGAAATACAGAGAGAACCAAGTGGATGACAAGACAATAATCAGCAAAAAGCTGACTAGGGAGAAGGAACCGGAGAAAACGTATCCCAGCATTGTCCCTATCGCGGCATAAAGCATGCCTGCGCCTAGCGCCCATTTCCAGATGGGATAAAGCCTATCGGGGAAATTCAGTGTTCCGGAGGCTTGGAGCCTGCCGAATACCAATACAAATATGATGTCAAACATGATAATGGCTGTTTTAGTGTAGGGTACGACAATATATATGAAAAGGGGGTGAAAATACCCCCCCCTTTCCCTACAGATGCCCCATATCAGAGGCCGTCTGAAAAACAGTTTTATTTAACGATTTCAACCGGACCGTGGTCGTCGCAGTGGTCGCCGTGTTGGTGATGCAGGCGGCCGTTGACGATGTAGTCGACGTGATCGCCGTGCGGTACGGCTTCGTGGCCGCAACCTTCGCCGTGAACGTGGCCGTGGCAGGTGTCAACCGGATGGCAACCGTCAGGATTGGTTTCATTGACGCTCAGGGCGTGCTCGTCGTAGTGGCCGTTGTGCTCATGGTGCAGGTGGCCGTCGTGCAGATAATCGACGTGGCCTTCGTGTTTGATGGCAGTGTGGCCGCAGTTTGCGCCGTGGACGTGGTCATGATGTTCGTGGGTTTTGCAGGTCATTTTTCTCTCCTAATGTTCAGTGAATAGCAATCTTTCTCGATTGATTATTCCATCTTATCTTTTTTTCATGCAACCGTAAAAAAATTTACAGTTATTAATATATTGTTACGATATATCATCTGTTGATATATCAGCCTATTTTGTTTTTCAGACGGCCTTTTATTTATTATTCATTTATTTTCAGCGGGTAATTTAACCCTTTCCGCCTATGCTGAATATCGAATTTTTTAGCCGTAACGGGTAATATTGAAACCAAGGGATGAATCCTTCAAACAAACAGGTACTGCAATGGGAAAGCAAGCCAAACTTTATATGGTTCGCAGCACGCAAGGTGCGCTTTATGATGTATTTTTTGAACGCGGTGTGGCGGCGTTGGCCTGGCCCATGCTGGCCGAAGCGGCGGCCAAGGGTTTTAGCCGTGAGGAACTGACGGATATTTACCGTTCGGCCGTGCCGGATGTGAAATTGAGAACGGCGCAATCGGGTGCGGCTCAGATGTGGCGTTTTGTCAATGAGTTGGCCGATGGAGATGCCGTACTGACCTACTCGCCTGCCCTGCGCCGTTATCGGGTCGGCAGGATTACGGGCGGCGCGGTGCATTGTCCGCAATGGGACGATGAAAAAATGTCGCTGGTGCGGCCGATTGAGTGGCTGGGAGAAGTATGCCGCGATGATTTGAGCGTGGCAGCGCAACGGGCTTTGGGCAGCGTGGCAACTTTGTTTGCGGTATCGGAAGCGTGTGCGGCAGAAATTTTTGAACGCGTGGGTTTTCAGACGGCCTAAGAAGGGAAAGGAAACAGGATTATGTGGAACACCATGCATGAATGGCTGAACGCTTTGCCTGTCAGTGAAGAAATCATCAAATCGGCATTGATGTCGGTATTGATGATTGTGGCCGTCATTGCCGGGCGCAGCATCTTGCTCTCGGCGCATTTTCGCAGCCATCCGGATTTGAGTATCGAAAATAAACGCCGTTCGCTGGTGGTCAGCCGCAACGTGACCATGCTGCTGATCCTGCTCGGGCTGGCGATGATTTGGGCGGCACAGATTCAAACTTTGGCCTTGTCGATGTTTGCAGTAGCCGCGGCGATTGTGGTGGCAACCAAAGAGCTGATTATGTGTTTGTCCGGCAGCATCCTGCGCTCGGTAACCAAACAATACTCCATCGGCGACTACATCGAAATCAACGGCCTGCGCGGACGGGTGGTCGATATCAATATGCTGAACACGCTGATGATGCAAATCGGCCCTAATCCGTTGATCGGCCAACTTTCCGGCAAAACGCTCTCGTTTCCCAACAGCCTGCTTTTGAGCCATACCGTGCGCCGCGACAATATTTTGGGTAATTATGTGATTCATACGGTGGAAATCCCCGTGCCGATTCATTTGGATTCGGACGAAATCATAGGCCGTCTGAAAGCCGTTCTTGATCCGTTGTGCGCAGCCTATGTTCCCGTTATCCAACAATATTTGGAAAACGTTCAAGCGCAAAAACTCTTTATTACCCCCGCCGCCCAGCCGCGCGTGTCCCGCGTGCCGCATGATGACAAGGTGTACCACATCATCGTACGCTTCGCCTCCCCCGTTTCCAAACGGCTGGAAATACAACAGGCCGTCTTAGACGAATTTTTGCGCACGCAATACCGACTGATCAACCAAACAAAATAGTACGGTTTGTTTATTGATACAATCAAATCCCTTACAATAATGAAGTTCACAATCAACAATAAGGAAAAGTCATGTTGCCCGAATCAGCCCTTGCCGAAATGTATCCCGTCATTATGACCCCCAGCCATGACGGCAAATATTTCCACAACTACACCCTCTCGCTTCTGAACATCGTCCACACCAACGCCTCCCTCGGCCTGCCGCTGCAAGTAATGATGCAGCGCGGCGAAAGCCTGATTACGCGCGCGCGCAACAACTGCGTGGCCAAATTTTTGGAAAACAAAGAATGGACGCATTTATTCTGGATTGACTCCGACATCGGCTTCTCTCCCGACTCATTCTACCGCCTGCTCTTGGCCGATAAAGACGTTGTAGCCGGCGTTTATCCACTCAAACGCGAAAACTGGCCCCAAGCAGGCCTTCCTGCCGGCATGACCCAAGCCGATTTCGAGCGCATGTACACTTCTTACACCGTCAATACCAACGACAAAAATGAAAACGGCGAAATCGTCCTGAAAGTCGATGAAGAAGGCTTTATGAAGGTTCATGACGCACCAACCGGCTTCATGGTTATCAAACGCAGCGTATTTGAAAAAATGATAGAGGCCTACCCCGAGTTGAACTACGTCTCCGACAGCGACTACAGCCCGGAAAACAAAGGCCTGCACTACCGCTTCTTCGACTGCATGGTCGATCCTGAAAGCAAACGCTATCTGTCCGAAGACTACACCTTCTGCCACCTCTGGCGTCAAATCGGCGGAGAAGTGTACGTCGACGTACAATCCAACCTGACCCACCAAGGCGCAAAAGTGTATCGCGGCTCGTTTGCCGAATCCCTGCAAACCAATGTTGCCAATGCGGTTTATGCCCCAGAAGGCACCACTATGCGCCTCGAGCTGGCCGCACCATTGCACGCCAATCCGCGCGGCGCAGAATAAGATTGGTTGATAGATAGGCGGAACACTTTAATTCTGTCTGTCTGCCACCATATAACGCCTATCGTTTTCTTTTCAGACGGCCACAAGGCCGTCTGAATCCATCTTATTCAGGAGAAACCATATGAGCGACAACGTCCTGCTCCACTTGGGCGAAGAACCCCGTTTCGACCAAATCAAAACCGAAGACATCAAACCCGCCCTGCAAACCGCCATTGCCGAAGCGCGCGAACAAATCGCCGCCATCAAAGCGCAAACGCACACCGACTGGGCAAACACCGTCGAAAAACTGACCGACATTACCGAACGCGTCGGCCGCATTTGGAGCGTGGTTTCCCATCTCAACTCCGTCGTCGATACGCCCGAGCTGCGTGTCGTATACAACGAATTGATGCCTGAAATCACCATTTTCTTCACCGAAATCGGTCAAGACATCGAGTTGTACAACCGCTTCAAAATCATCAAAAATTCTGCCGAGTTCGACACCCTCTCCCAAGCGCAGCAAACCAAGCTCAACCACGACTTGCGCGACTTCGTCCTCAGCGGTGCCGAATTGCCGCCCGAACAGCAGGCAGAACTGGCGCAACTGCAAACCGAAGGCGCGCAACTGGGTGCCAAATTCGCACAAAACATCCAAGACGCGACCGACGCTTTCGGCATTTACTTTGATGATGCCGCGCCGCTTGCCGGCATTCCCGAAGACTCCATCGCCATGTTTGCCGCCGCTGCGCAAAGCGAAGGCAAAACAGGCTACAAAATCGGCCTGCAGATTCCGCACTACCTCGCCGTTATCCAATACGCCGACAACCGCGAACTGCGCGAACAAATCTACCGTGCCTACGTTACCCGTGCCAGCGAATTGTCTGACGAAGGCAAATTCGACAACACGGCCAACGTCGAACAAACCCTCGCAAACGCGCTGAAAACCGCCAAACTGCTCGGCTTCAAAAACTACGCCGAGCTGTCTCTGGCAACCAAAATGGCGGATACGCCCGAACAGGTTTTAAACTTCCTGCACGACCTTGCCCGCCGCGCCAAACCGTTTGCCGAAAAAGACTTTGCCGAAATCAAAGCCTTTGCGCGAGAAAACCTGAATATCGAAGATCCGCAATCTTGGGATTTGAGCTACGCCGCCGAAAAACTGCGCCAAGCCAAATACGCCTTCAGCGAAACCGAAGTGAAAAAATACTTCCCTATCAGCAAAGTATTGGCAGGCCTGTTTGCCCAAATCAAAAAACTCTACGGCATCGAGCTGGCTGAAAAAACCGTCCCCGTTTGGCACAAAGACGTGCGCTATTTCGAGCTGAAACAAGACGGCCAGACCATCGGCGGCGTTTACATGGACTTGTACGCACGCGAAGGCAAACGCGGCGGCGCATGGATGGACGGCTACAAAAGCCGCCGCCGTTTCGCCGACGGTACGCTGCAACTGCCGACTGCCTACCTCGTCTGCAACTTTACCCCGCCGGTCGGCGACAAAGAGGCGCGCTTGAGCCACGACGAAATCATCACCCTCTTCCACGAAACCGGCCATGGCCTGCACCACTTGTTGACCCAGGTTGACGAAGTGGGCGTATCCGGCATCAACGGCGTCGAATGGGACGCGGTCGAGCTGCCCAGCCAATTCATGGAAAATTTCGTTTGGGAATACGACGTATTGGCACAAATGTCCTCGCACGAAGAAACCGGCGCGGTATTGCCGAAAGAGCTGTTCGACAAAATGCACGCGGCCAAAAACTTCCAACGCGGTATGTTCCTCGTCCGTCAAATGGAATTTGCCCTCTTCGACATGGAAATCTACCATCAGGAAGATGAAGCCCGTCTGAAAGAATGGCCGCAAATCTTGGACAAAGTGCGTCAAGAAGTCGCCGTGACCCAACCGCCGGCATACAACCGCTTTGCCTTGAGCTTCAGCCACATCTTCGCCGGCGGCTACTCCGCAGGCTATTACAGCTATGCATGGGCGGAAGTTTTGAGTGCAGACGCTTATGCGGCGTTTGAAGAAAGCAACGATGTTGCCGAAACCGGCCGCCGCTTCTGGGAAGAAATACTGGCCGTCGGCGGTTCGCGCAGTGCAGCCGAATCCTTCAAAGCCTTCCGCGGCCGCGAACCAAGCCTGGATGCCCTGCTCCGCCACAGCGGTTTCGACAACGCAGCTTGATTTGAAAACCCGCCGTTTTAAACAGAACGGTTGCTGATTCAAAATTAAAGGCCGTCTGAAATGTTTCAGACGGCCTTTCGGTTGGCACAATTAATGAGGAACAATAAATACGTCCAATCTCTAACAATTTTTTCGGAAGAAACTGAAGCACGTATTTCAAACCCCAATCTCCCCCGGCCCATCGCTAAAATTAATTTTTGCCCTTTTTATCGCCGGCATTCAAGCGCATATTGATAAATTCCATCATCAAATCTTTTTTCGTCCAGAAAAAGGTTTTCATTTTTTCCAAAGAATAGATTTTCCGAATCATCGCCGGCAATCCTGCGTGAACAATGGCTGCGACTTCGCCATTGGTTGTTTCGTTGTCCATGGCGGCTTTAAGGTTTAGATTGCGCGTATTCAGGTAGTTGCTAAGCTCTTTCCTGACGCTGTTGCTGATTTCGAATTGTTTCATGTTTTCCGTCCATAATGTTTTTATAATTAAATAGCATAGGATTCTAACAAGTTTTTTGCATCGTGCATATCTCAACTTGCATATTGTTGCGGAATTTACAATTTGGTTTTTGGGTAATTTTGTGCCTGCAACACATTGTTGCGGCGCACTAAATCGGATTGTTTTGACTATTTTGTTTTGGCTTAAGCAGTATTGCGGATAAAATAATGGTTTTAGGTTTTAAGGCCGTCTGAAATGTATTTGTGGTTTAAGCTGCTGCATGTGTTTTTTGTAATTTCTTGGTTTGCCGGACTGTTTTATCTGCCGCGGATTTATGTGAATCTGGCGCAATTAGAGCCTGGCAGCGTGGAATATGTACGGCTGACGGATATGTCGCGGCGGCTGTACCGCTTTATGTCGCCTTTGGGCTGGGGAACGCTGATATTTGGCGCGGCCATCGGGTTTATCAATAATTGGTGGGGCAACGGCTGGCTGGCGGTTAAATTATTGTGCGGCCTGCTGCTCTTGGCTTACCAGCTTTATTGTGGCCTGCTGCTGCGCCATTTTCAAAACGGCAGCAATGTGTATTCGCACCGCTGGTATCGGGTATTCAACGAACTCCCCGTATTGATGATGGTGGCCGCGCTTTATATGGTGGTTTTCAAGCCGTTTTGATCTTCAGACGGCTTGTTTGGTAAATAAGGAAAGAATTCATGACGATCGAAATCGAACGCCGCTTTTTGCTGGCGGATGACAGTTGGCGCGAAGCGGCAAGCGAGCCTCTGGTGTTGCAACAGGGCTATTTGAGCGTGGAAAAAGAGCGCACCATCCGTGTGCGGATTATCGGTTCGCAAGCCTGGCTGACCCTGAAAGGCTATATTTCCGACATGACGCGCAGCGAGTTTGAATACGAAATCCCGCTGGCTCACGCGCAAGCGATGATGGCGGATATGTGTCCGTTTAAAATGGAAAAATACCGCTACCGGGCCGAATTTGAAGGCTTTGTGTATGAAATCGACGAATATTTCGGCGACAATGCGCCATTGATTGTGGCGGAAATCGAATTGCCGTCTGAAGATACCGAGTTCTCCAAACCGTCTTGGTTGGGCAAGGAAATCACGGCAGACGGTAAATTCACCAATGCGTATCTGAGCAAACATCCATATTCGTCTTGGACGGAATAACGAGTACAACCCACATACAAAAAAGGCATGTATCGCACATGCCTTTTTTCTTTTCAGACGGCCTGATTTGCCTTACCGATATTTGTATCGAGCTGCTTTCGACATACCGTTTCAAATATTGGGCAAGCCCTTGTGTTTTATCCGTGTAGCCTTACGCCGGACGGCAGGCCACCATGTAGTTGACTTCGGTTGAGTCGCACAAAGAATAACGGCCGCTCAACAAATTATAGGTCATGCCCTTGCTTCCGACGGTATCCAATCCGGCTTGGCGGCACATGCGAGCGAGTTCTGCCGGCGTGATAAATTTTTTCCAGTCGTGCGTGCCTTTGGGGACGAATTTCAACAGATATTCTGCACCGACAATCAGATGCAGATAAGATTTGGGATTGCGGTTGATGGTGGAGAAAAACACCATGCCGTCGGGTTTGACCAGTTTCGCACAGGCTTGAACGATGGCAGACGGATCGGGAACGTGTTCCATCATTTCCATACACGTTACCACATCGAAGCTGTGCGGCTGCTCGGCGGCGAGGTCTTCGACGCGGATGCAGCGGTAATCGATATTGGCAACGTGTTGAGCGGCCGCATGGGCAGCGGCGGTTTGCAGGGATTTTTCCGCCATATCGATGCCGGTCACGTGTTCTGCACCGCGTTTGGCCATGCTTTCCGACAAAATACCGCCGCCGCAGCCTACATCCAGCACGCGTTTGCCTGCCAATCCGGCATAGCCGTCGATATAGTCGAGGCGCAAGGGGTTGATGTCATGCAGGGGCTTGAATTCGCCGTTTTTATCCCACCATTTGTCGGCGATTTGGCTGAATTTGGCGATTTCGCCGGCATCTACGTTGTCGTGTTGATTGCTCATGGTTTGCTCCTGCATAAAATAATTCGCCTGATTTTAGCCGATTGCGCTTCAAAATAAAATGTTTCAGACGGCCTTTGCCCGTTTATCGGCCCTATTTCAACTTTCATCCGCCTGAATATAAAAAACGCACCTTGTGGCAAGGTGCGTTTCAATCGGTGCGATTTAGAATTTAGCGCCGGATTCGTTGGCCATGTAGTCAACTGCGGCTTTCACTTCGTCGTCGCTCAAGCTGCCGTTGCCTCCTTTGGCAGGCATGGAATTAAAGCCTTCGAGGGCGTGTTTGTGCAAGGTGTCTTTACCTTGTTTAATGCGAGGCGCCCAGTCTTCTTTTTTGCCTATGGCAGGAGCACCGGGAATCAAGCCGCTGTGGCATGCTTTACAGTTCGCTTCAAAAACAGCTTTGCCGTCCACTTTGGCGGATTCGGCAGGCTTGGCTTCAGCGGCAGGCGCTTCGGTTTTCTCTTCAGGCTTGGCCGCTTCTTCAGGTTTAGCGGCTCCCTCTGCTTTGCTGGCAGCGGCTTCGGCTTTATCGGCAGCTTCTTGAGCGGCAGATGCAGCATCGGCAGCAGAAGCAACTTCGTTTTTAACTTCAGATGCAACGGCTTGAGCAGTCTCTTGTGTCTCCTGTTTAGCCTCTTGGGAACAAGCTGTCAAACCAGCCATCATCATTACGGCAATCAGTAATTTGTTCATGTTCGGTCTTTCCTTAGTTTTAGTTTAAATCACTGTTTTATATAAACAGCTTAAAAATTCTAGCATAGAAACTAATACTTTCGACCTACACTATAATAAATATTGGTATAAATCAGATTTTGTCTCAAAAACTGAAAAACATATTGACACCACCTCTCTACTCGGATAGAAATTTACCCCATTTGTCATGAAGCGCGATAACTTTCATTTTATTGTTCAATCAGTTACTCATTTTATTTTCAAAGTTTCTTTTAGAATTCAACTTTTTACCTACTTCTCCATGAGTAGCGTCAACCTGAAAGCCATCCCCATCTCAAAAAGGCCGTCTGAATCCCAATCAGGTTTCAGACGGCCTTTTTGAATTATGTTAATAAACATTTGCCGCTTGCCTATGCAAAACACACCAGCAGACTTACCTATTTATGTGGTTATTCATATTCCGACGACAATTTAATCCATTGCTGCCATTAGTCTTTTGCCAATGTTTCAGCTTCAGCCCACAATTCCCGCTTCTGCTCCGCCGTCAATTTCTTAATCCCGATTTCCCGTTTCAGCGCTTCACTTTTGTTCAGGCCGTCTGAAACGATGCGCATCTCAACAGGCTTGTTCAACCGCGTGTATTTCGCGCCTTTTCCTGACAAATGCGTTGCAAATCGCTCTTGCGGACGGTTGCTGATGCCGCAATAAAACGCGCCGTTTTCACACAAAATCAGGTAAACGCTCCAATTGTCCGCGTTCATAAATCCCCTTCCTTGGCAAAACTCTCAGTAAAAATGCGCACGGCAGCCTCGGTTTTGGCAGACTGCACACGATAAGGCGTGACCAAATAAAGGCTGACCGGAGGCAATGTCCATTCGGGTAAAACGCTTTTCAGACGGCCTTGTGCAATTCTCTCCCTCACTTCGCCGCCCACTTGCAACGACAAACCGAAACCGCTTTCGGTCAAGCTACGCACAGCGGCCAAATGCGTGCAGGCAATGCTGTCGGAAATATCGAGAAAATAGCTTTCTTCACCATTTTGCAAGGTGGTGCGGACAGGTAAAAAATGCAGCCAGCGGTGCGCATGAAGCTGCGCGGGATGGGTGATGGGCGGATGGCGGTCGAGATAATCGGGGGCGGCGCAAATGGTGTACGGCCAGGTAACGAGATGGCGCGCGACCAGATTGGGATCGTCCAAAGCGCGGTCGCCGCCGCGTATGGCGATGTCGGTCTGATTGTGTTGCAGGTCGTCCAAGGTATCGCTGAAATTGAGGACGGGACGGATTTTAGGGAACTCGGTTTGCAATCGCGAAAAGGCCGTCTGAAAAGCGCGGGATTCGATGACCGTAGAAGTCAGGGAAATCCGCAATTCGCCGACAGGTTCGGTTTTCAGATTGTCGATAACGGTACGCGTATCGGACAAGGTAGCGGCGAGGCGGCGGCAGTATTCGCCCAAGGCGCGGCCGGCATCGGTGGGCGAAAGGCTACGCGTACTGCGGTTTAACAGCTTGATGCCGTGCAGGGTTTCAAGGCGGTTGATGTGCTGGCTGACCGCCGACGGGGTCATGCCCAGCGCGGCAGCGGCGGCGTTCATGCTGCCGTGTTCGAGGACGGCAGTGAAAACAAGCAGGGGTTTGATGTCTTGCATTTTGACTGATTATGTAGTTTAACTTCACAATCATAACAGCAAAACAGGGATTATCAAGCGTTTCAGACGGCCTTACAATGCACTCATCTAATCAATCACATCCCCACAAGGAGTTAAACATGAAAATCGCAGTCATCGGTGCAACAGGTTATGTCGGCAACGCAGTCGTGCAAGAACTGGCAGGCCGCGGTCATGAAGTAACCGCTTTCGCCCGCAATACAGACAAAGTTTTCCAAGCGCAAAATGTTGCCGCCGTTTCCGCAGATGTCAACGCGGCGAATTTTGCCGACAAACTGGTCGGTTTTGATGCCGTAGTCAGTGCCTTCAACCCGGGCTGGACCAATCCCAACATCGGCGCGGATTTTACACGCGGCGCAAACAGCATCGTCGAAGCGGCAAAAGCAGCGCAAGTGCCGTATCTCTTGATTGTCGGCGGCGCGGGCAGCCTGTATGTCGCGCCCGGTTTGCAAGTTATCGATACGCCCGATTTCCCCAAAGCCATTTACGACGGCGCCAATGCCGCACGCCATCTCTTGGCAGAACTCCTGCCGCGCCGCGACGTGAACTGGTCTTTCGTTTCCCCTCCTGCACGACTGGGCGCGGACGGCGGCTTCAGCGAAGACAAAACCGGCAAATACCGCTTGGGCAAAGACGATTTGCTGATGGACGGTGAAATTCCGGCAGGCATCAGCGTGGCTGATTTGGCAGTCGCCATCGCCGACGATGTGGAAAACAAAGCGCATTTGTTTGAACGCTTTACCGTCGCCGCTGTTTAATCATCTTAATTTAAAGGCCGTCTGAAACTAAAAGTTTCAGACGGCCTTTGCATGCGCTCATCTCATCAATCGAATCTCAACAAGAAGTCACACATGAGAATCGCAGTGATTGGTGCAACAGCTTATGTCGGCAACGCAAGCAAAGTTTTCCAAGTGCAAAATATTGTCGTCGTCTCCACATACGAATAAAATCTGTCGGCAATTTATATCAAAATTACAAAAATATTTTGAACAAAGTGAAGGAACTGTACCAGAGTAGTAAGGAGCCCATCCTGAAAAGATGTAGATCATAAATTGCATATTGTGAGCAACAATCCGCTCCGCTACCGATCTTTTCTCACGCAAGCGCTGATGGTTAAGATGATCTGAAAGCATCTCTCTAATTTTTCAGACGGCCTCAATTTTCCCTGTACTCTATTTCAAGGAGTTTTCATGACACCTCAAACTGTCTTAGATTTCTGGTTTACCGAAGAAAACCACCCTTTCCAATTTGCCCGCAACAATGGATTCGATGCCCAAATTCGCGCTCAATTTTTCGATATCTGGCAGCAGGCAGCTCGCGGCGAACTTTCACACTGGCGCGATACTCTGCAAGGCAGGCTCGCCGAAATCATTATTCTTGACCAATTCTCGCGCAATCTGTTCCGCGACAGCCCTCAAGCGTTTGCCCAAGATACTGCTGCACTCATTCTTGCCCAAGAAGCCGTTCGCCAACCCGGCTTCGCCGACCTCCTTCCGCATGAACGCCATTTCATGCTGATGCCGTTGATGCACAGCGAAAGCCAAGTTATCCATGAACAAGCCGTACCGCTGTTTGAACGCTATACCAATGAAAACGCATTGGCCTTTGAAATCAAACACAAAGTCATCATCGACCACTTCGGACGCTATCCGCACCGTAACGCCGTATTGGGGCGTAAAACCACGGAAGAAGAAGCAGAATTTCTGAAGCAGGAAGGTTCATCATTTTAATTCCATCAAAGTCAAAGGCCGTCTGAAACCGAAATCAAGGTTTTCAGACGGCCTGCATCATCGTGAAATCACTATATAATACCGTCTATTAAATTCCAGATACGAGCCAACCATGTCCGTAACCCAACCCACCATCGCCGCCATCGCCACCGCACCCGGACGCGGTGGAGTCGGCGTTATCCGCCTTTCCGGCAAAAACCTGTTGCCTTTGGCGCAAACCCTCAGCGGCGGCAAAACGCCCAAACCGCGCACCGCGCTTTACACCGACTTTCTCGGCGGCGACGGGCAGCCGATAGACAACGGCATCCTGCTCTACTTCGCCGCGCCCGCCAGCTTTACCGGCGAAGACGTGATTGAATTGCAGGGACACGGCGGCCCCGTCGTGATGGACATGCTGCTTTCGCGTTGCCTCGAACTGGGCGCGCGTATGGCGGAGCCGGGCGAATTTACCAAACGCGCCTTCCTCAACAACAAACTCGACCTTGCCCAAGCCGAAAGCGTCGCCGACCTCATCGACGCCTCTAGCAAGTCCGCCGCCCGCATGGCGTTGCGTTCGCTCAAAGGCGCGTTTTCCCAACACATACACGAGCTGGTGGACGACCTTATTACTTTGCGGATGCTGGTTGAAGCCACATTGGACTTCCCTGAAGAAGATATCGACTTTCTCGAAGCCGCCGACGCGCGCGGCAAGCTCCAAGCGTTGCAAGGCCGTCTGAAAACCGTGCTTGCCAGTGCGGAACAGGGCGCGATTTTGCGCGAAGGCATGAACGTCGTCCTCGTCGGCGCGCCCAACGTCGGCAAATCCAGCCTGCTCAACGCCTTGGCGGGCGACGACATCGCCATCGTAACCGACATCGCCGGCACCACCCGCGACACCGTGCGCGAACAAATCACCCTCGACGGCGTGCCTGTCCACATCATCGACACCGCCGGCCTGCGCGAAACCGACGACGTAGTCGAACAAATCGGCATCGAACGCAGCCGCAAAGCCGTCTCCGAAGCCGATGTCGCCCTGATTCTGATTGACCCGCGCGAAGGCGTGAACGCCAAAACCCAAGCCATTTTGAACAGCCTGCCCGAAGGTTTGAAAAAAATCGAAATCCACAACAAAGCCGACCTGACCGGCGAACCCGTTGCCGTCCGTTCAGACGGCCTCGCGCAAACCGGTGCGGACACCGTCATCAGCCTGTCCGCCAAAACCGGCGCGGGTCTCGACTTGCTCAAACACGCGCTCTTGCAGGAAGTCGGCTGGCAGGGCGAAAGCGAAAGCCTGTTCCTCGCCCGCAGCCGCCACCTCAACGCCCTGCACGAAGCCGAAGCCGAGCTGGAAAACGCCGCCCTCTGCAACAACAACCAAATCGAGCTTTTCGCCGAACACCTGCGCCTCGCCCAAAACGCGTGCAGCGAAATTACCGGTGAATTTACCGCCGACGATTTGCTGGGCGTGATTTTCTCGCGCTTCTGTATCGGCAAATAAAACGGTTTACCATCAAATACAAAGGCCGTCTGAATGTTCAGACGGCCTTTTTATCACCAAAACAAGCTTTGTTTTACTCGTATTTATTTATCGGCAGCTTCTGCCATATTCTTGACGATATTGGTCGCACCCACTGTCAAACCGGACATGCCGATCAGAGAAGCTGCGGCCAATTTGATTAATTTTTTCATTCTGACTCTTTTCTGTGTATTGATTTGAGGAAGCGTTGTGTGTTTTTATTTGTCGGCATCAGCCATATTGTGGGCAATATTGGTTGCACCGGCGGTCAGGCCGGACATGCCGATTAAAGAGGCTGCAGCCAGTTTGATTAAAGTTTTCATTGTTTGTCTCACTTTCTTGTCTGTCGGCCGAAAAACGGCCTAAGTTGCGTTTTCTAAGGTATTGTAATTGATTCGTTTATAATTGAATTATTTGTGTATGGCCGTTTCGATATTACGGGAGATGCCGATGGCAGAAGCCGATATTCCGGACATACCGATTAAAGAAGCGGCAGCAAGCGTTATTAAATTTCCCATTTTAAGTAGTCCTTTTTCATAGAAACAAAATGTTATTTAACAACATACACATTTTTTCATCGGCATCTGCGCTACCGACAGGGCGAATCATACCGTTTTAAATGTAAACTAATACAGCTTAATCGTAAATATATAGCGCAAAAATCAAACATATCAATATTTTTTGTTAATTTCCATTATTTTTTGAAAATGACACCGATGTCTTACCAAATGACACCGATGTCTTGATTACATACGCACTACAAACGTGTTTCATTCCCCCCATAAAATCCCACTTTTTTTGTTGCAAAATTGCACTCTAAATAAAATAAATTTTAAAATTCAATATCTTATAAATTTATATTTTTTACAACAAAAATATTTAATTAGTCAAAACCAATACCCTTGATAGCTTCTTTTAAAAGAAAACCCACGTTACCCGCACACATCCGACCATAAAATGCGTTGCAAATATATGATATAGTGAAACATTCCGCATATTGACTATTTCCAGCATGAACACCACCCTAATCCTGACCGGCGCGGCCGCATTTTTTATCGGCGCGCTGTTTGCTTGGCTGATAACACGCTACCAAGCCCAAAACCGACACTTTATTGTTTTGCAAGAATTGGCCGAAAGCCGCCGCCTGCATGAGTTTGCCGAACAGGTACAGGCTCAAACTGCGGCGGACTTGGCGCAAAGCCGCCATACCGTGCAGGAATTGCAAGACGAATTGCAGGAGACGGGCAACCGCTTTGCCGCAGCCGAAAAACAGATTGCCTATCTGCAAGATTGCGAGGCCGAAGCCGAAGCTTTAAAACACGAATGTGCAAAATGGCAGCAAAGTGCGCAAAACCTGCAAATCAACAACGAACTCCTAAACACGCAACTGGCTCAAGAACAGGCATTGAGTGCGGATAAAAATACACTTTTACAACAGCAGGAAACGGAAAAAGGCCGTCTGAAACAAGACTACGACACGCTTTTGGAGCAAAACCATGCGCTGCAAGTCCAAAATGAACGCCTCTCCACACAACTGGCGCAAGAAAAAGCCAATATCGACGACAAAAACAGTCTTTTACAGCAACAGGAAGCTGAAAAAGGCCGTCTGAAACAAGAATACGCCGCCCTTTTGGAGCAAAATCACGCGCTTCAAGTCCAAAACGAGCGCCTCAATACCCAATCGGAAAAAGACCGTCAGGCTGCCGAAGAAAAACTGACCCTGCTGGCAGATGCGCGTAAAAACCTGAGCGACCAGTTCCAAAACCTCGCCAACACTATTCTGGAAGAGAAAAGCCGCCGCTTTACCGAACAAAACCACGACCATCTCCAACAACTGCTCAATCCGCTCAACGAACGCATCCACGGCTTCAGCGAGCTGGTTCAGCAAACCTACGAAAAAGAAGCCAAAGAGCGCCTGACCATCGAAAACGAGCTCAAACGCCTGCAAACCCTCAACACCCAGCTCCACCACGATGCCAAAGCGCTGACCACTGCGCTGACCGGCACGCAAAACAAAACCCAAGGCAACTGGGGCGAGATGATTTTGGAAAGCGTATTGGAAAATTCCGGCCTACAGAAAGGCCGCGAATACATCGTTCAAGCCTCCAGCGTCCGCCACGAAGCAGATGGCACCCAACGCCGCCTCCAGCCCGACGTCCTCATCAATCTGCCCGACAACAAACAAATCGTCATCGACTCCAAAGTATCGCTGACCGCCTACGTCCGCTATACGCAAAGCACCGGCGCAGAAGCAGAACGCGAGCTTGCCAACCACGTCGCCAGTATCCGCGCCCATATCAAAAGCTTGGCAGCAAAAGATTACACCGACCTTGAGGGTATCAAAACGCTGGACTTCGTCTTTATGTTCGTCCCTGTCGAACCGGCCTACCTCCTCGCCCTGCAACACGATCCAAACCTCTTCCAAGAGTGTTTCGACAAACGCATCATGCTGACCGGCCCCAGTACCCTGCTCGCCACCCTGCGCACCGTTGCCAACATCTGGCGCAATGAGCAGCAAAACCAAAACGCGCTGGCGATTGCCGAGGCAGGCAGCAAACTCTATGACAAATTTGTTGGCTTTGTCGAAAGCATGGACGGCATCAATAAAGCGCTCGGTCAGGCTCAATCCCAGTTTCAGACGGCCTATGGCCGCTTGGTTTCCGGCAGGGGCAACCTCATCAGCAGCACCGAAAAACTGCGCAAATTGGGCATCAAAGCCGGTAAGCAACTGCAACGCGATTTATTAGAAAAAGCCATGTTGGAAAACGAAGACCACGCCGCCTTACCGACCGCACAAGCCCAAGAAAATGACTGATAAAATTTAAGGCATTGCAAATAAAGGGAATTTAACCAATGAGCAACATCACCATCGTCCTTGCCGCCGATACCGGCTATGCCGAGCAGGTTCATACACTGATGAAGTCCGTCTGTACCCACAAAAAAAATGTCAATTTCTACCTCATGCACAATACCTTCAGGCGGGAATGGATCGACTATACCAACCAAAAGCTCGCAGCCAGCGGCAGCCGTCTGAATGATGTCAAAATCGAGATGGACTTCAGCCAATATCGCCGCCTACCCCATATTTCGGATGCCGCATTTTTCCGTCTGATGATGCAACATCTGCCTGTCGACCGCGCCCTGTATCTCGACAGCGATATGGTGGTTACCCAATCCCTACACGATTTGTTCAACCTCGATATGCACGGTTATCCCGTTGCGGCGGTACAAGACTCCTTTCTTGCCCGTACCGAATGGAATCACCCGACCGGCCTGCACACTACGCCCTATTTCAATTCCGGTATGTTGTTGGTCGACCTGGCGCAATGGCGGGAACACAATATCGCAGCGCAACTGCTGCAAACTGCTACCACCATTGATAAATCCGTTCCCTACGGCGACCAATGCTTTCTAAACACCGTATTTCAAAAAAATTGGCTGCAATTGGAAGAATCTTGGAATTTTCAAACAGGCGCAGTCCAATATTTCCAAAAACGAAATCTCGGCGAAATATTCCCCAAACCTGACACCGTCCCGCCCGTTATCCACTACACCACACGCGCCAAACCGTGGTTGTGCGATTACGGCAAGATTCCTTTTGAAGAAATCTATTGGCAATACTATTGCGCCGACTGGCCGAAAGCGTAATTTCAGGCAGAGATTTTTATCTATCATCAAAAACAAAAGGCCGTCTGAAATCGTTTCAGACGGCCTTTAAACCATAAAAAACAGGCAGAACATTCTGCCTGTTTTTTTGTTCAAAACTAACCATAGAGTGAGCATACCACCCTCAGTCGGCATTATCGTTATCCGATTAGATACCGCGTAACAATTCGTTCACACTGGTTTTCGCACGGGTTTGTGCGTCCACGCGTTTAACGATAACTGCGCAGTAGAGGCTGTGGCTGCCGTCTTTGGAAGGCATGCTGCCGGATACGACAACCGAACCAGCCGGTACGCGGCCTTGATAGATTTCGCCGGTCGTACGGTCAAAGATTTTGGTGGATTGACCGATGAACACGCCCATAGAAATCACGCTGCCTTCTTCGACAATCACGCCTTCAACAATTTCAGAACGCGCACCGATGAAGCAGTTGTCTTCAATAATGGTCGGGCTGGCTTGCAGAGGCTCGAGTACGCCACCAATGCCGACGCCGCCGCTCAAGTGCACGTTTTTACCGATTTGCGCGCAAGAGCCGACAGTCGCCCAAGTATCGACCATCGCACCTTCGTCAACGTATGCGCCGATATTGACATAAGAAGGCATCAACACGACATTTTTAGCTACAAAGCTGCCGCGGCGGGCAACCGCACCCGGAACTGCGCGGAAACCTGCGCTGCGGAATTCGTCTTCAGACCAATCGGCAAATTTAGTCGGCACTTTGTCGAAGTATTTGTTCACACCGTCGTTGAGGATTTCATTGTCCTGAATGCGGAAAGACAGCAATACGGCTTTTTTCGCCCATTCGTTGACTTTCCATTCGCCCACGCCCAAACGCTCGGCAACGCGCAGTTTGCCGGAGTCGAGTTGATGAATGGTTTCCAAAACCGCTTCACGCACTTCCGGGGTAACGGTATTCGGATTGATTTCGGCACGGTTTTCAAAAGCCGTTTCAATGATGTTTTGCAAAGACATGTTGATTCCTTCAAGAGATCAGGGCCATCTGAAACCTATTCAGGCCACCCTATTACAAATATTTAACTCGTTATTTTGCCATGTAAAAGCGATTTCGTCAGCTATTAACATGATTAGCGCCAAGCGTTACACGGCTGGATTTCGGTTAAAGCCAAGATTTTCAGACGGCCTGCTTAAGTGAATTATTTTCTAACTAATTGTCCAGCTACGATATACAGACTGTCGCTTCTGCCGACACGCCGTGCCGATAAATCAATCTTCGCCGCCAATCTTTTGCAGAAGATTTTCAACCACCACGCCGTATTCGATATTCCGCTTTAACGGTTTCGCGTTCCAATCCTTCAAGGCCGTCTGAAAGTCGGCAAAATTCATCAGCTGCGAACCGAAACGGCGCATATGTTCGGTATCCTGCTGACAGTCTATCAGCGCAACGCCCAAATCCGATAAAAACGGGACGGCGCAGGCAAACGCAATCTTTGACGCATCGGGACGCAAGGCAAACATCGATTCGCCATAAAACACGCAGCCGATTTGCACGCCGTAAAATCCGCCTGCCAACTGCATTTCGCCTTGTTCATCAGGCAGCCAACATTCAAACGAATGCGCATGCCCCTGATGGTGCAGCTTCAAATAGGCCGTCTGAAACGCAGGTTCTATCCACGTTCCGTCCTGTTCCGGACGCGGCACATTGGCGCAATGGGCAATTACTTTTTCAAAACAGCGGTTGACCGTTACCCGATAAGGCTTGTGACGCAAAGTTTTGGCGAGCGATCGGCCGATACGCAGGTTTTCCGGCACAATCACGGCACGCGGCGCAACCGCATACCAGAAAAACCAACCGTCGCGGCTAAACCACGGAAAAATCCCCTGCCCATACGCCGACAACAGTCGCCCCGTATCCAAATCGCCACTGACGCCGACCAAGCCGTCGCATTCATCTAATGCGTAAGACGGGTCGGGGAAACGATAATCCCGTGGCGCAAGTAAAGGAATCCTCATCGTAAAGCCCATAAAGTTTCAGACGGCCTCAGGCTGAAAATGCCCAAGGCCGTCTGAAAAATCAACATACAAACTGATTAACGTTTGGTTTTGGTTTGGCATTCGCCGCATACGCCATACATATACAGCGCGTGATCGACGATGCGGTAGCCGTTTTCTTCGGCGATTTTGTCTTGCAGCGCTTCGATTTCCGGATTGTGGAATTCGGTTACTTCGCCGCATTTCACGCAGACGATGTGGTCGTGGTGATCGCCTTTGTCCAATTCGTAAACCGCTTTGCCGGTTTCAAAGTGGTGACGTTGCAAAATGCCGGCCTGTTCAAACTGGGTCAACACACGGTAAATCGTCGCCACGCCGATTTCCACGCCCTCTTCCAACAGGATACGGTACACATCTTCCGCACTCAAATGCTCCTCGGCATGAGTCTCGAACAAGTCCAAAATTTTCAAACGTGGACCAGTAACTTTCAAACCGCTGTCTTTCAATTGCGCAATGTTGCTGAATTTTTCCATAATATTCAATATCCCTGTAAGGTAATAACCGTTATAATACGCACTTTCCGCCCGTTTGCCCACTATTGGGCCGTTAAAGGGCGGCAATCTGCCGCCGGTCTTGCAATTGAAAATCGGCGAAAAGAAAAATTAAGAAGATGATTATCGTTTGCTTTTTAAAAATATTCAAGCGATGATAAACATCTTTCCCGAAATGACACAGAAAGGTAAGCCCGTGAATAAAGCCTTATGCCTTGCCATCGCCGCTATTTTAGGTCTGGCCTCATGCAGTGCCGAGCGCGTATCCAACTTTCCATCCTACAAACTCAAAATCATTCAAGGTAACGAGCTCAATCCCCGCGCCGTGGTTTCCCTGCGCCAAGGTATGACCCGCGACCAAGTCCAACTGCTGCTCGGTACGCCGCTCCTGCGCGACGCCTTCCACGCCGACCGCTGGGATTACACTTTCAACACCAGCCGCAACGGCATCATCAAAGAACAAAGCAACCTGACCCTGTACTTTGAAAACGACGTCCTCGCACGCGCCGAAGGCGATGCCATTCAAAAATCCATCGAAGCGGTTCAAGCCGGACAAAACATCGTTCCGACCACTGAAACCAAACCGCAATAAGGAAGCCCCATGAGCGCATTGAAAATCGCCATTGCCGGCGTCAACGGCCGCATGGGCCGCATTTTGGTTGAAGCGGTCAACAACCATCCCGATGCCGTCCTCTCCGGCGCACTCGAGCATTCCGGTTCGGAAGTATTGGGTTTGGATGCAGGCTTCGCCTCCGGCCTCAAAACCGGCGTTACTATTTCAGACGACGTGGATGCCGTACTGGCTCAAAGCGATGTCCTCATCGACTTTACCCGTCCCGAGCCAACCCTGAAACACCTGCAAAAATGCGTGGAAAAAGGCGTCAACATCATCATCGGCACGACCGGTTTTGACGACGCAGGCAAAGCCGCCATCCAAGCCGCAGGCGAGAAAATAGGCGTTGTCTTCGCCGCCAACTTCAGCGTCGGCGTCAACCTGACCTTCCACATCCTCGACACCGTCGCCCGCGTGTTAAACGAAGGCTACGACATCGAAATCATCGAAGGCCACCACCGCCACAAAGTCGATGCCCCAAGCGGTACCGCGTTGCGTATGGGTGAAGTCATTGCCGACGCACTCGGCCGCGACCTCAAAGAATGTGCCGTTTACGGCCGCGAAGGCCATACCGGCCCGCGTGATCCGTCCACCATCGGTTTTGCCACCGTCCGCGCAGGCGACATCGTCGGCGACCACACCGCCCTCTTCGCCACCGACGGCGAGCGCGTGGAAATCACCCACAAAGCCAGCAGCCGCATGACCTTTGCCGCCGGTGCCGTACGTGCCGCAGTTTGGGCAAACGGCAAAAAAGGCCTGTACGATATGCAAGACGTACTGGGTTTGAAAAACCGATAAACCCGCATCATCAGGTTTCATACATTACAAGGCCGTCTGAAAGCACAACGTCGATTTTCAGACGGCCTTATTAAAAAGAAAGCCCCACCATGTCCTATCAACAAATCACCATCAACGTCAACGATGCCGTCGCCGAACGCCTTGCCGACGCGCTGATGGAACACGGCGCATTGTCCGCCGCCATTGAAGATGCCTACGCCGGTACAGAAAACGAGCAGGCCATTTTCGGCGAGCCGGGCATGCCGACCGAGCAAATCTGGCAACAAAGCAAAGTCATCGCCCTTTTCGGCGAAAGCGACGATGCCGCTTCCATTATCGAAGTCGCCGCGCAGGAATGCGGTTTGAACGATTTGAAATACACCGGCGAAATCCTTGAAGATCAAGACTGGGTGCGTCTGACCCAAGCGCAATTCGACCCGATTCAAATTTCCGACCGCCTGTGGATTACCCCGTCTTGGCACGAAGCGCCCAACGGCAACGCCGTCAACCTGCAACTCGACCCGGGCCTTGCCTTCGGCACCGGCAGCCATCCGACCACCCGCCTCTGCCTCAAATGGCTGGACACGCAGCTCAAAGGCGGCGAAAGCGTGTTGGACTACGGCTGCGGCTCAGGCATTTTGGCCATTGCCGCCCTCAAACTCGGCGCAGGCTCCGCCATCGGTGTAGATATTGACGAACAAGCCATCCGCGCCAGCAAAGACAATGCCGCGCAAAACAACGTCGATGCGCAGTTCTACCTGCCGGACGGCCTACCGCAAGGCCAATTTGATGTCGTTGTCGCCAACATTCTGGCCAACCCGTTGCGTATGCTCGGCGAAATGCTTGCCGCGCGTACCAAACAAGGCGGCCGCATTGTCTTGTCCGGTCTTTTGGACGAACAAGTCGAAGAACTCAGCGGCATTTACAGCCAATGGTTCGACATCGAGCCTGCCGAAATCGAAGAAGGCTGGGCGCGATTGAGCGGCGTCAAACGCTAAACCTGTTTTCCGATACAAAGGCCGTCTGAAATTTAATCTTTCAGACGGCCTTTTTGCACTTAAAACGCTGAATATTCCAGCAAAATCAGGTATAATTGCCTATTATTTTGACCTTTCGGAACACATCCGCCGCGCCCGTTTGACATTTCATTGCGCGCACGGAAAAATTCCTTGAAATTCAGCAAGAAAAGACCATGACTGACCAAAAACACGAAGAATACGGCGCCGACAGCATACAAGTGCTGGAAGGCTTGGAAGCGGTACGCAAACGCCCCGGTATGTATATCGGCGACACGCAGGACGGCAGCGGCCTGCACCACATGGTGTTCGAGGTGCTCGACAACGCCATTGACGAAGCGCTCGCCGGACATTGCGACAAAATCACCGTAACCATCCATGCCGACAATTCCGTCAGCGTGGCCGACAACGGCCGCGGCATGCCGACCGGCATCCACCCGAAAGAAGGCCGCTCCGCCGCCGAAGTCATCATGACCGTCCTGCACGCAGGCGGCAAATTCGACAACAACAGCTACAAAATCTCCGGCGGTCTGCATGGCGTGGGCGTATCCGTCGTCAACGCGCTGTCCGACTGGGTAACGCTGACTATTTACCGCGACGGCAAAGAACACTTTGTCCGCTTCGTGCGCGGCGAAACCGAAGAGCCGTTGCGAGTAGTCGGTGATTCCGACAAAAAAGGCACGACCGTGCGTTTCCTCGCCAGCGCAGAAACCTTCGGCAACGTCGAATACAGCTTCGACATCCTCGCCAAACGCATCCGCGAACTTTCCTTCCTGAACAACGGCGTGGACATCGAATTGATTGACGAACGCGACGGCAAACACGAAAGCTTCGCCCTCTCCGGCGGCGTGGCTGGCTTCGTGCAATACATGAACCGCAAAAAAACGCCGTTGCACGAAAAAATCTTCTACGCGTTCGGCGAAAAAGACGGCATGAGCGTCGAATGCGCGATGCAATGGAACGACAGCTACCAAGAAAGCGTGCAATGTTTTACCAACAACATTCCGCAACGCGACGGCGGCACCCACTTGACTGCACTGCGCCAAGTGATGACCCGCACCATCAACAACTATATCGAAGCCAACGAAGTAGCCAAAAAAGCCAAAGTCGAAACTGCCGGCGACGATATGCGTGAAGGCCTGACCTGCGTTTTGTCCGTCAAACTGCCCGATCCGAAATTCTCATCGCAAACCAAAGACAAACTGGTTTCCAGCGAAATCGGCCCCGTCGTCAACGAAGTCATCAACCAAGCCTTGACCGACTTCCTTGAAGAAAACCCGACCGAAGCCAAAATCATCACCAGCAAAATCGTCGATGCCGCGCGCGCACGCGAAGCCGCCCGCAAAGCACGCGAAATTACCCGCCGCAAAGGCGTGATGGACGGCTTGGGCCTGCCGGGTAAACTTGCCGACTGCCAAGAAAAAGACCCTGCCCTGTCCGAACTCTACCTCGTCGAGGGCGACTCCGCAGGCGGCTCCGCCATGCAGGGCCGCGACCGCAAATTCCAAGCGATTTTGCCGCTCAAAGGTAAGATTTTGAACGTCGAAAAAGCACGTTTTGAAAAAATGCTGGCCAGCCAAGAAGTCGCCACGCTGATTACCGCTTTGGGCGCAGGCATCGGCAAAGAAGAATTCAATGCCGAAAAACTGCGCTACCACCGCATCATCATCATGACCGATGCCGACGTAGACGGCGCGCACATCCGCACCCTGCTCCTGACCTTCTTCTACCGCCAAATGCCCGAGCTGGTCGAACGCGGCTACATCTACATTGCCCAACCGCCTTTGTACAAAGCCAAATACGGCAAACAAGAGCGCTATCTCAAAGACGAATTGGAAAAAGACCAATGGCTGCTCGGTTTGGCCTTGGAAAAAGCCAAAATCGTTTCAGACGGCCGTACCATCGAAGGCGAAGAACTTGCCAACACCGCCAAACAATTCCTGTTGGCCAAAACCGTCATCGAGCAAGAAAGCCGCATCATTGACGAACTCGTCCTGCATGCCATGCTGCACGCTTCGCCGGTCGACCTCAGCACAGCAGAAAGCGCAGACCGCGCCGTTGCCGAATTGAGCGGCCTCTTGGACGAAAAAGAAGTTGCACTCGAACGCATCGAAGGCCACGAAGGACACCAGTTCATCAAAATCACACGCAAGCTGCACGGCAATGTGATGGTGAGCTACCTTGAGCCTAAGTTCCTCAACAGCAAAGCCTACCAAACCCTTACCCAAACCGCCGCCGCACTCAAAGGCATGGTCGGCAAAGGGGCGAAGCTCTACAAAGGCGACAACGAATACGACATCGACAGCTTTGAAGCCGCTTTGGACATTTTGATGAGCGTTGCCCAAAAAGGCATGTCCATCCAACGATACAAAGGCTTGGGCGAGATGAACCCGGAACAACTTTGGGAAACCACGATGGATCCTACCGTCCGTCGCCTTCTGAAAGTGCGCATCGAAGACGCCATCGCCGCCGACGAAGTGTTCGTTACCCTGATGGGCGACGAAGTCGAACCGCGCCGTGCCTTCATCGAAAACAACGCCCTGCTGGCACAAAACATCGACGCCTAAGCATGGAAAGATAAAAGGCCGTCTGAAAAACGATTTTCAGACGACCTTTTTGTTTTTTTATTTTATTCACAATATTCTTTTTATAATCCAAAGTCCGATAACTTTTTGTGTTTACTTTCAAGTAAATCATGAATAAATTGTGGTTCTATTTCTAATAATGATTTTACAGTATCATGGATTTCCCAATACCGTTTACTTGGATAGTCAATAATATGCTGTAGATATTCTTTAACGAGCGGCACATACTCCATAAACTGCATTTTCGTAACCAGCCAAAACAACTCACTGATAGAAAAATCTGCCGATGATGCTTTACGAATAATTCTAACCACAGGAGGAAAGATTTTCTGACGTGCATCATCACCTTTTTGCTGACTCTGATCTGCTTTAGATGCCCAGTAACTGATAAAAGCAGACAAGATATGCCGATCTGTATCATCATAACCATGTAAACGATGATCAATCATTCCCTCTGTCTCCCCTTTCTCAAACATCAAAACCAAAGTATCAAAGCCTTCATCAATACCCCAGTGAGCAAGCAGGCGTGCTGAATCAAATTGCAATACCTCATTTTCATTGGATAGCAATTCAATTAATCCATCTATCCTCTCTTGCGGCACATCCTCCAAGTCAAGCTCTTCTGGAATCGTCGTATAGTCCACATTTTCAGGTACGCTATACAGCAAAAAATCTATTTTTTTCTCATCCATTAATTTGACCCTTAGGCAACTTACTTAAGCCGCGTATTCTAGTAGAGCGTTCCAACTGATTCGGAGTCGGGACAACCCAAATAACCAGTTTGAAACGCTCCAATCCGCTTCAAATTTATTCCGCTTTCCCCAAAATCATCGCATCGCCATAGCTGAAAAAGCGGTATTCCTGTTCCACCGCATGACGGTAAACGCTGCGGATATGCTCCATGCCCGAAAACGCGCTGACAAGCATCAGCAAGGTTGATTTGGGCAGGTGGAAGTTGGTAATCAATCGGTCGGCAACATTGAAGCGGTAGCCCGGCGTAATGAAAATATCGGTATCGCCGCGACCGGTTTTCAGACGGCCTGTTTCGCGTGCGGCGGATTCCAAGGCGCGCATGGAGGTTGTGCCCACTGCCCACACTTTATTGCCGCGCGCTTTGGCGGCTTCAACGGCGGCAACGGTCTCGGCCGGTACATCAAACCACTCGCTGTGCATTTTGTGTTCTTCAATTTTATCGACGCGCACAGGTTGGAATGTGCCGGCACCGACGTGCAGGGTCACTTCCGCGGTTTCTACGCCTTTGGCTTTCAGACGGCCCAACAATTCATCGGTAAAGTGCAAACCTGCCGTCGGCGCGGCCACTGCGCCTTGATATTTGGCGTACACGGTCTGATAGCGGCTGTCGTCTTCATCATCGGCCGCGCGTTCGATATAAGGCGGCAAGGGCAGATGGCCGTTTTGCTCTAAAAGTTCGTAAACGGTTTGCTCGCCTTCAAATTTCAGGCAAAACAATTCTTCCGCACGCTCCATCATGACGGCACAGATATCGCCTTCAAAAATCAATTCTGTACCCGGTTTCGGCGATTTGGACGAGCGGATATGCGCCAATGCGGTATGCGCGTCCAATACCCGTTCAATCAGGGCTTCGATTTTGCCACCGCTGGCTTTTTGGCCGAATAGGCGCGCCTTCATCACTTTGGTATTGTTAAACACCAGCACATCGCCCGGTGCGACATAATCGGGTAAATCGCCGAAATATTGGTCTTCAATCGGCAATGTAGGCAAGGCAACCAGAAGCCTGCTGCTGCCGCGCACTTCCGGAGGATGCTGGGCAATCAGTTTTTCGGGCAATTCAAAATCAAAATCGGAAATATCCATTGTCGCGCATACTTTAAAAAAACAGGCGCCATTATACGCGCAAAGTTGGTTTTCAGACGGCATGTTTTGTCGAAAAACCAATAAATTAGAATAAACGCTCTTGAAAAAATCACCTTTTAACGAAAATCAGCGTTCCTTTCTTTTTTCGCCGAAAAACGCCTTTTTTCTATCTTTTACTGGACATTTACCGACAAGTTCGGGAAAATAACCAGATTCATTTCTCAGGCTCCGCCCTGTTCCGACATTATTTAAACGCCGGATGGCAAACCTGCCTTCCAACGTCTCAGGAAATCATCTAAAACCACAGCGGCGCATACCCAATATGCACTTTATGCCGCGCTAAAAAGGAAAAGCAATGGATTTGCGTAAATTAAAAAAACTGATTGATTTGGTCGAAGAATCAGGCATTGCAGAAATTGAAGTTACCGAAGGCGAAGAAAAAGTCCGCATTACGCGTACCACTGCCGCCGCAGCTCCTATTTATGCTGCTCCGGCACCTGCCGCAGCCGCTCCGGTTGCCGCCCCTGCTGCTCCGGCAGCCGCTCCAGCAGCCGCCCCTGCCGCTCGCGATTTGTCCAACGCGCAAAAATCGCCTATGGTCGGTACTTTCTATCGCGCTCCCGGCCCTAACGCCGCTGCTTTCGTCGAAGTCGGCCAACAAGTCAAAGCCGGCGATACTTTGTGCATCATCGAAGCCATGAAGCTGATGAACGAAATCGAAGCCGAGAAATCCGGTGTCGTTAAAGAAATTCTGGTTGAAAACGGTACTCCGGTCGAATACGGCGAGCCGCTCTTCATCATTGAATAATCCGTTTTTTCAGACGGCCTTTATCTTTAAGGCCGTCTGAAATTCCTTTTTCTGTTCATTAAGGACAAACCATGCGTCTGATTTTGGCTATTTTCTTGCCATGGCTTCAGTTTTTCACCATCGGCCGTCCATTTGCAGGCATCATCTGTCTGATTCTGCAATGTACGCTGGTTGGCTGGATACCGGCAGCCATGTGGTCGGTTTACGCCTTGAGCCAATACAAAACCGACCAAAAAATCCGCAACGCATTAGGCGGCCGCCAATAGGCCGTCTGAACCATCCGGAAAGATTATCATGCTGAAAAAAGTATTGATCGCCAACCGGGGCGAAATCGCCCTGCGCGTCCTGCGTGCCTGCCGTGAAATGGGCATCGCCACCGTCGCCGTCCATTCCGAAGCCGACAAAGACAGCCTTCACGTCAAACTCGCCGACGAATCCGTGTGCATCGGCCCTGCCACATCCGCACAAAGCTACCTCAACATTCCCGCCCTCATTGCTGCTGCCGAAGTCACCGAAGCCGACGGTATCCACCCCGGCTACGGCTTCCTCGCCGAAAACGCCAATTTTGCCGAGCAAGTCGAACAATCCGGCTTTGTCTTCATCGGCCCTAAAGCCGACACCATCCGTCTGATGGGCGACAAAGTATCCGCCAAACACGCCATGATTGAAGCCGGCGTGCCTTGCGTTCCCGGCTCTGAAGGCGCATTGCCAGACGACGGCGACGAAATCCTCAAAATTGCCGATAAAGTCGGTTATCCCGTCATTATCAAAGCCTCCGGCGGCGGCGGCGGTCGCGGTATGCGCGTCGTCGAGAAAAAAGAAGACCTCCTCCAGTCTGTTGAAATGACCAAAGCCGAAGCAGGCGCGGCATTCGGCAACCCGATGGTTTACATGGAGCGCTACTTACAGCGTCCGCGCCACGTTGAAATCCAAGTGATTGCCGACGAACACGGCAACGCCATCTACCTCGCCGAGCGCGACTGCTCCATGCAGCGCCGCCACCAAAAAGTCATCGAAGAAGCACCTGCTCCGTTCATCACTGAAGAAGAACGCGCCAAAATCGGCAAAGCCTGTGCCGACGCTTGCAAACGCATCGGCTATCGCGGCGCAGGTACGTTTGAATTCCTGTACGAAGACGGCGAATTCTTCTTTATCGAGATGAACACACGCGTTCAGGTTGAGCATCCGGTTACCGAGCTCATCACCGGCGTGGACATCGTCCAAGAGCAATTACGCATCGCATCCGGCTTGCCTTTGCAATACAAACAGGAAGACATTCAAGTCGAAGGCCACGCGTTTGAGTGCCGTATCAATGCCGAAGACCCGTACAACTTCATTCCAAGCCCGGGCCTGATTGAAAGCTGCCACCTGCCCGGCGGCTTCGGCATCCGCGTCGACAGCCACATCTACCAAGGCTACCGCATCCCTCCTTACTACGACAGCCTGATCGGCAAAATCTGCGTCGTCGGTAAAGACCGCGACCAAGCCATGGCAAAAATGCGCGTAGCCCTTGCCGAGCTAGCGATTACCGGCATCAAAACCAATACGCCGCTGCACCGCGACTTGTTCAGCGATCCGGGTTTCCAAAAAGGTGGTGTCAGCATCCACTACTTGGAACATTGGTTGGAAGAACGCAAAGCCAAACAGGATAAATAATCCTTTGTTTTGACTAAAAATCAGGCCGTCTGAAACGCAAAATAAAGTTTCAGACGGCCTTTTTTAAGGCGAAGCAGGCTTCTTCAAATACCACGTGGACTTTGACGCGCTGGAAAGCCTGCCCGAACTCAAAGCAGGCAAAATCGGCGCGATTTGCTGTTCGCGTCCGACCAACCCGACCGGCAACGTGCTGACCGACGGCGAAATGGCGCAGCTGGACGCTTTGGTGCAAAAACACGGCATTCCGCTGATTATCAACAACGCCTACGGAATGCCGTTCCCCAACATTATTTACAGCGACGTGACGCTCAACTGGCACGAAAACATCATCCTCTGCTTCAGCCTTTCCAAAGTCGGCTTACCGGGCGTACGCACCGGCATCATCGTCGCCGCGCCGGAAGTGGTCAAAGCCGTCAGCAGTCTGAACGCGATTGTGAACCTGTCGCCTACCCGCTTCGGCGCAGCCATTGCAACGCCGCTGTTGCGGGACGGTCGTCTGAAACAGCTTTCAGACGACGTCATCCGGCCGTTTTACCGCAATCAGGCACAAACTGCCGTCTCGCTGCTCAAGCGCGAGCTGGGCGCATATCCGCTGAAAATCCACAAGCCCGAAGGCGCGATTTTCTTGTGGCTCTGGTTTGAAAACCTGCCCGTTTCGTCGCAAACCCTGTACGAAATGCTCAAAGCCGAAGGTACGCTGATTATTCCGGGCGAGCATTTCTTTGTCGACATCGACACGCAGGATTACCCGCACGCGCACGAGTGCATACGCATGAGCATTGCGCAGGACGCGGAAACGCTGGAAAAAGGCATCGCCGCCATCGGCAAGGTGGTGCGCGGTTTGTACGATGCGGCGTAAACGGTAAAGTTGATAGCCATTCAGTCAAAAGGTCGTCTGAAAACAGTTTCAGACGACCTTTTATCATTTATTTATTTTTTTTTGAAATAAAATTAATTTTCTTTTAAAATTAACCGTTACGATCGACTTTTGAAAGAAAATACAAATGACTAAGCCCGCTTCCAGACTCAGCATCCTCAGCCTCTCCCTCCTTGCCGTTTCGGCGGCATTTGCCTCAGACGAACCCCAAGCCCGAGAAATCGACGAACTCGAAACCATCACCGTAACCGCCAGCGCGGACGCATCCAAGGGCGGTTTGATTCCTGCATTTAAAGGCGGACAGGTGGCGCGCGGCAGCCGCGTGGGTATTTTGGGCAATAAAAAAAACCTAGAATCGCCGTTCTCCAATACTGCTTACACCAATAGGCTGATTCAAGACAAACATGCGCGCAGCGTCGGCGACGTACTGCAAAACGACCCGACCGTCCGCGTTGCGCGCGGTTACGGCAATTTTCAGGAAGCGTATTTCATACGCGGCTTTGCCGCCGAATCGGACGATACCATGTACAACGGCCTTTACGGCATCCTGCCGCGCCAATACATCGCCACTGAGCTTTTCGAACGCGTGGAAGTCCAGCGCGGCGCATCCGCCTTCTTAAACGGCATGGCGCCGGGCGGCAACAATATCGGCGGCACGGTATCCGTATTGCCCAAACGCGCGTCCAATGAAGGATTGAACCGGCTGACTGCCAATTACGGCGCGGGAAAACGCGGTGGTTTGGCAGCGGACGTGGCGCGCCGTTTCGGACAAAATCAGGAATTCGGCGTGCGCGTCAATGCGGCGCACCATAACGGCAAAACCGCAATAGACGACGAAAAGTCCAAACTCAGCCTGGTCAATGTCGGCCTAGACTGGCGCAATGAAAATGCCCGCCTGTCCGCCGATTTGGGCTGGCAGGACAACAAGCTCAAAGCCACGCGTACCAATGTTACCCGCCGTGCCGGCCGCGCCTGATGCCTCGTCCAACTGGGCGCAGCCGTGGACGTATTCCAACGAGCGCGACTGGTTCGGCACAATGCGCGGAGAATACGATTTCAACGACAACCTGACTGCCTACGCCGCCTATGGCTTCCGCCGCAGCAAGGAAAACAATTCTCTGGCAAACCTGACTGTCCGCAATGTCAACGGCGACGGATCGATTTACCGCTTCGACAACGCGCGTAAGGATAAAATCGACACGGGCGAAATCGGTTTGCGCGGCAAATTCAATACGGGCGCGGTAGGGCACGAATGGACCGCCGCCGCCAACCGGTTCCAATCCTCGCGCAAAAACGCTTACATAATGGATTGGGGCAACCAATATACGACCAACCTCTACAATCCGTCCCGCTATCCGCAACCCGCAGCCGCCAACCCGCTGTATTCGGGCAACGACATGGGCAATCCTGCCGTTACCGGCAAAACACGTCTGACCAGCTTCGCCTTGGGCGACACCTTCAGCCTTTGGGACAAACGCCTGCAATTCATGCTAGGGGCGCGCTGGCAGCAGGTGCATAACAAGGCTTACGCCTATAATACGGGCGCGCAAACCGAAAATTACAAAAAATCGCGCCTCAGTCCCTCCGCTGGCGCGGTGTACCGCATCACGCCGAATTGGTCGGTGTACGGCAACTATATCGAAAGCCTGGGACAAGGCGCGACTGCAGGCTCGACTGCCTCCATCAACGGCCGGGTCTACGCCGTCAGCAATACCGGCGAATCGCTCAAACCCTATGTTTCCAAACAAAAAGAAATCGGCACGAAATTTGAAGCTAACGGCTTCGGCGCGGGATTGGCCCTGTTCCACACCGACAAACCGCGTTCGCTTTACGTTGCCGAAAGCAACAACACCGCCCGCTTCACCTCCGAAGGCAAAGATCGCCACCGGGGCGCGGAAATTACCGTTTACGGGGAAGTCGCACAAGGTGTGAGGCTCTTGGGCGGCATTACCCTGCTCGATGCCAAGCAGAAATCTACCGGCTCATCTTTAACTGACGGCAAACGCACCATCGGCGCGGCTAAAGCCCAAGCCAACATTGGCTTGGAATGGGAAGTGCCGAAAGTGCAGGGTTTGGCATTTGACGGACGCATGGTTTACACCGGTTCTTCCTACGCCGATGCGGCCAATACGCTTAAAGTCGGCGGCTGGACGCGCTTCGACATCGGCGCGCGCTACCACACCCAAATCGGCAGGCATGAAGCCACCTTCCGCGCCCGCCTCGATAATGTTGCCAACAAGAAATACTGGGCATCCGTCGGCGGATACCCTAACAGCGGCTACCTGAACGCCGGCGCACCGCGCAGCTTCACCCTGTCGGCTTCGGTCGATTTTTAATGGACGGGCGGCAAACGGCCTCCAACGGTCCAAAGGTCGTCTGAAACGTTTTCAGACGACCTTGGAGCATGGGGCGTCCGACTTTGCCCTACGCTTTCGGACAACCGCCGTAAAACTCCGCCTTTGCGGCATCGGCACCGACAACGGGCAATGGATTTTGCCGCTCCGCCGCTTTCTCCGAATAACGTCAAACCCACCAAAAGGTCGTCTGAAACGTGTTCCAAATCCAAAACGCCACCTTCGCCATACCCGGACGCTCGCTGCTGCACGACATCAGCGTCAACTTTTCCCCTAACCGCGTGTACGGCCTCATCGGCCATAACGGCTCAGGCAAATCCACGCTGTTGAAACTGCTCACCCGCCAGCATGAACCCGCAGGCGGCAGGATATTGCTGAACGACAAAGAAATACGCGCCTATTCCGCCCGCGCATACGCCAAAGAAGTCGCCTATCTTCCGCAGCACCTGCCCGCCGCCACCGCGCTGACCGCGCGCGAGCTGGTTATGATGGGGCGTTATGCCTGGAGCGGGCTTTTAGGGCGCACGAACGATGCGGACAGACAGGCGGTGGAACAGGCGTTGCGGCTGACGCATACGGAAAAATTTGCCGATCAAATCGTCGATACGCTTTCGGGCGGCGAACGTTCGCGCGTCTGGCTGGCGATGTGCCTGGCGCAGCAAAGCCGCTTTTTGCTGCTGGACGAACCGCTTGCCGCTTTGGACATCGCCCACCAAATCGACGTGATGGCACTGGTGCGCAAGCTGTCTCGCGATTTGGGTTTGGGCGTCATCATCGTCATCCACGACATTAATCTGGCGGCGCAGTATTGCGATGAACTGGTTGCGCTCAAACAGGGACGGCTATTAAAAACGGGCAAACCCGCCGACATCATGACCGCAGAAGTGTTGAAAGACATTTACAGCGTCGATATGAACATCATCGCCCATCCTGAAAACGGCCGCCCCGTGGCATTGCCTTGACGCAGGCAAGCCGTCCTGCCGCATAAGCTCCGACCATAAAATCCGCCACCCGAATCCAAACCGGATGACATTGCAGACCATTGTAGAATACCTGTATCCGATATGTTTCAGACGACCCTTTATTCAAAAACCGAAAGACCTTCCAAGCTGATGTCCCACCGCTTTTCAGACGACATTCCCCGCCTTGCCGCACGGCTGTTTTTTACCGCCGCCCTCCTGTTTTCCCTGCCTGCACCCGCCGCACCGCGCGTGGCGACTTCGGACTGGACGGTCGCCGAAACACTGACGGCGATGGGGCATCCGCCCGTCAGCGTCGCTGACCGCCGCGTGTACGATACCTGGGTGAACCATCCTCCGCTGCCCGCTGCCGTCAAGGAAGCGGGGCTGCGCTTCCAGCCGAATTTGGAGCGGCTGTATCAGATAAAGCCTGATTTTTTCGTGCAATCTTCCTGGTATGCCGCCGCCAAGTCCCAGTTTGAAAAAATCGCCCCAGTACGCGAAGTGGATTTCGGCACGGCAAAAGGCATCGAATATGCCCACACGGTCAAAGCCACGCGCAGGCTGGGTAAAATCATCGGCGACCCTGCCGCTGCCGAAAAGCTGATTGCCGGTACGGAAAACCTGTTTGCCCGCGCCAAACCCGCGCTTTCGGCATATCGCGGCCGCCCGTTTGCGGTGGTGCAGTTTGCCGACGGGCGGCATTTGCGGATTTACGGCAAGACTTCGCTGTTGCAGGCCGTGTTCGACAAATTGGGGCTAAACAATGCCTGGACGGGCAAAAGCAACGAATGGGGTTTCGAAAACATCACGTTTTTAGATTTGGCAAAGCTGCCGCCGAACACGCTGCTGATCATCGTCAAACCGCATCCTCAAAATACACGTACAACGCTCGAAAAAAGCGCGCTTTGGCAACGTCTGCCGTTCAGCCGCCCTGCAAACCGCCGCATCTTCGAGCCGTCGTGGAGCTACGGCGCGCTGCCATCCATGCAGCGTTTCACTTTGCAACTGATGCGTTCGATGTCGTCTAAAAACCCGTCCGCACAAAAGGAAGTCGCATGGTAAAGATTTTCAGACGACCCCTGCCTATCCTTGCCGCCGCGTTGGCAATATCGTGCGCGCTGACGGCGTTTTGGATATTGAAGCTGGAATGGACGCTGCCGTGGCTGCGGCTGTTTGACCGTCCCGACAGCCTGCCTTTGGACGCGCTGATGGTGCAGAACAACACCCTGCCCCGTATGGCGATGGCGCTGCTCGCAGGTGGCAGTACGGCGATGGCGACCATGCTGATGCAGCAGTTGATGCGTAATCCGCTTGCATCCGACAGTACACTGGCAGTCAGCAGCGGCGCGCAAGCGGCTTTGGTGGCGGCGACCGTGTTCGCCCCTTCCTTCCTTGCCTACGGCACGTCTGCCGTGGCGTTTGCCGGCGCAGCGGCGGCTTTGGGTGTGGTATTGCGGCTGTCGGCACGGCGCGCCCTGCAACCGCTCAGCGTCGTGCTGGCGGGTTTGGTGGTCAGCCTGTATCTGGGTTCCCTCACCGGTATCGTGATGCTGTTTTTCAGCGAAGAGACGCGCGGCGTGATGCAGTGGGGCAGCGGCTCCCTGGTACAGGACAGTTGGCGCGATACGTTGGGGCTTTTGTGGCGGATTGCTGTTGCCGCCATACTTACCGCCTTTTTAATCAAACCGTTAAACATCATGAGCCTGGGCGACACGCAGGCGGAATCGGCAGGCATACCGGTGAAGAAAATCCGTCTGCTGTCTTTGGCGGTTGCTGCATTTTTGAGTGCGGGCGTGGTCGGCTTTGTCGGCATGATGGGCTTTGTCGGATTGGCGGCGGCGACGCTGGTGCGGCAAATGGGCGTACGCACGCTGTCCATGCGCCTGATTTGTTCCTTCATCGTCGGCGCACTGCTTTTGATGCTGACGGACAACGGCCTGATGCTGCTGAAACACTACCGCGGCACCGATCTGCCCGCCGGCGCTGTAACTGCCCTCGTCGGCGCGCCGCTTTTGTTGTGGCTGACGGCGAAAGCACCTCCGCGTCCTTCGTTTCAGACGACCTCCGATATTTCAACCGCCGCGCCGCATGTCCCGCGCCTCTTGCGTTTTCTGCTGCTTATCGCCGTCGCCGTATCGGTATTGGCGTTTACGGTCGGACGCTATGACGAAACCCTGCGCCTGACCATAGACCCGGAATATTTCGTATTCCGCTACCCGCGCGTGCTACTCGCCGCCGCCACCGGCACTATGCTCGCGTTGACCGGCGTCATACTGCAAAGGCTGACGCAAAACCCGATGGCGGGACCCGAACTCTTGGGCATCAGCTCTGGAACGGCATTCGGCGCGATGTCGGTAGTGATGCTGTTCGGCATTACCTCGGGCAGCGGCTGGTTTTGGCTGACAGGTATCGTTTCCGCTCTCGTATCCTTGGGGCTGTTGATGCTGTTCAACCGCAAAAACGGATTTACTCCCGAAAAAATCCTGCTTACCGGCATGGCGCTGGCCGCACTCGCCGATGCCGCCATCCGCATTTGGATGGCAACCGGCGATTTCCGCGTACAACTGCTTTTATTGTGGATGTCAGGTTCGACCTATCAGGCAACGCCCGAATCCACCCTTACCGTCAGCCTCCTCGCCGCCGCCTCGCTCCTCCTCATCCTCACGCTGCAACGCTGGCTCGGACTGCTCAGCCTGAACGCAACAATCGCCCGCTCCGTCGGCATCAACGTCCCCCTCGCACGGCTGGTGCTGATCGTCTCAAGCGCAGCGTTAACTGCCTTATCCACACTGCTTATCGGCCCCTTGAGCTTCGTCGGACTGCTTGCGCCGCATCTGGCCCGTATGCTCGGCGCACGCCTGCCCAAACAGCAACTTGCCGCCGCCGCACTCATCGGCGCATCGGTTATGATGACGGCCGACTGGCTGGGCAGGCAGGTAATGTTCCCTTACGAAGTCCCCGCCGGAATGATGGCCACGCTCATAGGCGGCGCATATTTCATGATGATGATGCGCAAGCTTTAATGCGAACAGAGATACAAAAAGGTCGTCTGAAAACAGTTTCAGACGACCTTTTTGTTTAACATGTTTATTCAATAATAAAAATCTAACAAAAATAAAATCTCAATTAATAATAACAATATTAAATTGAAGCCATAGTTTCAATAGTCAAAACCTTTCTGTATAGTTCTTTTCATAGCTTAAGTAAAAGGAAAAACAAATGTCGATACAAGAAATTTATGAACGCCAAGAAACCGGCTACGAATATGCTTTTCGGCAAATCGTTTTATAAATCACTGACCATTTTGCAAAGGAAACCATCATGACTACCTCCAAATGCCCTGTTACCCACCTGACCATGAACAACGGCGCGCCCGTTGCCGACAATCAAAACAGCCTGACCGCAGGCCCACGCGGCCCGTTGCTGGCGCAGGATTTGTGGCTGAATGAAAAACTCGCCGACTTCGTGCGCGAAGTTATCCCCGAACGCCGTATGCACGCCAAAGGTTCGGGCGCGTTCGGTACATTTACCGTGACACACGACATCACAAAATACACCCGCGCCAAAATCTTCAGCGAAGTCGGTAAGAAAACCGAAATGTTTGCCCGTTTCACCACTGTGGCCGGCGAGCGCGGCGCAGCAGATGCGGAACGCGACATCCGCGGCTTTGCGTTGAAGTTTTATACCGAAGAAGGCAACTGGGACATGGTCGGCAACAACACGCCTGTGTTCTTTCTGCGTGACCCGCGCAAATTCCCCGACCTGAACAAAGCCGTCAAACGCGACCCGCGCACCAATATGCGTTCTGCCACGAATAACTGGGACTTCTGGACGCTGCTGCCCGAAGCCCTGCACCAAGTTACCATCGTCATGAGCGACCGCGGCATCCCCGCCAGCTACCGCCATATGCACGGCTTCGGTTCGCATACATACAGCTTCTGGAACGAAGCGGGCGAGCGTTTTTGGGTGAAATTCCATTTCCGCAGCCAGCAAGGCATTAAAAATCTGACCAACGAAGAAGCCGCAAAAATCATCGCCGACGACCGCGAAAGCCACCAGCGCGACCTGTACGAAGCCATCGAGCGCGGCGAGTTTCCGAAATGGACGATGTACATCCAAGTCATGCCTGAAGCCGATGCGGAAAAAGTGCCGTATCATCCTTTCGATTTGACCAAAGTTTGGCCGAAAAAAGACTATCCGTTGATTGAAGTGGGCGAATTCGAGTTGAACCGCAATCCCGAAAACTTCTTCGCCGATGTGGAACAATCCGCCTTCGCACCGAGCAACCTAGTTCCCGGCATCGGCGCCAGCCCCGACAAAATGCTGCAAGCGCGTTTGTTCAATTACGCTGATGCGCAGCGCTACCGTTTGGGCGTAAACTTCCGCCAAATCCCCGTCAACCGCCCGCGTTGCCCTGTTCACAGCAACCAGCGCGACGGACAAGGCCGAGCCGACGGCAACTACGGCAGCCTGCCGCACTACGAACCCAACAGCTTCGGCCAATGGCAGGAGCAGCCCGACTTCGCCGAACCGCCTTTGAAAATCAGCGGCGACGCGGCACACTGGGACTACCGCCAAGACGATGACGACTACTTCAGCCAACCGCGTGCCTTGTTTAACCTGATGAACGACACACAGAAACAGGCTTTGTTCGACAACACCGCCGCAGCCATGGGCGATGCGCCTGACTTCATCAAATACCGCCATATCCGCAACTGCCACCGTTGCGACCCGGCATACGGCGAAGGCGTAGCCAAAGCCCTTGGACTGACTGTCGAAGATGCCCAAGCGGCACGAGCCAACGATCCGGCTTTAGGTCAACCTAGTTTACTGTAAGGAGGCATTATGTGGATAGAAATTGAAGAACTCTTGTCCCAAGCTGTCCGATACAGCCATTCAAACAAAAAGTAACGGTTTAGATCATTAATCAGGCCGTCTGAAACGCAAAATAAAGTTTCAGACGGCCTTTTTTGATGATGAAATTTATTTGATTTCTTCAAATTCAATAGAACTGGCTACCCTTATTTTTCTGTAAATCATGGCGTACCCCTACCATCTCATGCTTCTACTGACAAATAAAAAACCGCACGGCTGCTTGCCGTGCGGTTTTGCTTTTTGTCTGAAGGTTTCAGACGGCCTTACATCATGCCGCCCATACCACCCATGCCGCCCATATCAGGCATAGCAGGTTTTTCTTCAGGGATTTCAGCGATCATACAGTCTGTGGTCAGCATCAGGCCGGCGATGGATGCGGCGTGTTGCAGCGCAGAACGGGTTACTTTAGCAGGGTCGAGTACGCCCATTTCGATCATGTCGCCGTATTCGCCGGAGCCTGCGTTGTAACCGTAGTTGCCTTTGCCTTCCAACACTTTGTTTACAACCACGCTAGGTTCGCCGCCTGCGTTGGCAACGATTTGACGCAGTGGAGACTCAACGGCGCGCAAGACGATTTGTACGCCTGCGTCTTGGTCAGCATTGCCGGTGTGCAGGTTTTCCAAAGCAGCACGTGCGCGCAACAGGGCTACGCCACCGCCTGCAACCACGCCTTCTTCAACGGCGGCGCGGGTAGCGTGCAGCGCGTCTTCCACGCGGTCTTTTTTCTCTTTCATTTCCACTTCAGTAGCGGCACCGACTTTGATTACTGCCACACCGCCGGCCAATTTAGCCACGCGCTCTTGCAGTTTTTCTTTGTCGTATTCGCTGGTTGCGGTTTCGATTTGTTGGCGGATTTCGGCAACACGCGCTTCGATTTGGGCAGCGTCGCCGAAGCCGTCGATAATGGTGGTGTTTTCTTTACCGATTTCGATGCGTTTGGCTTGACCCAAGTCTTCCAAAGTTGCTTTTTCCAAAGACAGGCCGACTTCTTCGGAAATCACCACGCCGCCGGTCAGGATGGCGATGTCTTGCAACATGGCTTTGCGGCGGTCGCCGAAGCCTGGAGCTTTAACGGCAACGGTTTTCAGAATACCGCGGATGTTGTTCACCACCAAAGTCGCCAAGGCTTCGCCTTCTACGTCTTCAGCGATAATCAAGAGCGGACGGCTGGCTTTGGCCACTTGTTCCAAAACAGGCAACAAGTCGCGGATGTTGCTGATTTTTTTGTCGAACAACAATACAAACGGATTGTCCAAAGCAGCGATTTGTTTTTCAGCATCGTTGATAAAGTAAGGGGACAGGTAGCCGCGGTCGAACTGCATACCTTCAACGACATCCAATTCGTTTTCCAAAGATTTGCCGTCTTCAACGGTAATCACGCCTTCTTTGCCGACTTTTTCCATCGCTTCGGCAATAATCGCACCGACTTGTTCGTCAGAGTTGGCTGAAATAGAGCCGACTTGGGCGATTTCTTTAGAAGTATCGCAAGGTTTAGCAATATTTTTTAGCTCGTCAACCAAAGCCGCAACGGCTTTGTCGATACCGCGTTTCAGGTCGGTCGGATTCATGCCGGCGGTCACATATTTCATGCCTTCGGCAACGATGGATTGTGCCAATACGGTTGCAGTAGTGGTACCGTCGCCGGCTACGTCGTTGGTTTTGGACGCAACTTCTTTCACCATTTGCGCGCCCATGTTTTCGAATTTGTCTTTCAATTCGATTTCTTTTGCAACAGACACACCGTCTTTAGTGATGTGCGGGCCGCCGAAAGCGCGGTCGAGTACCACGTTGCGGCCTTTAGGGCCCAAAGTTACGCGTACGGCGTTTGCCAATACATTGACGCCGTTTACCATTTTTTGGCGAACTTCATTGCCGAATTGTACGTCTTTTGCTGCCATTTAAATTCTCCAAATCAATATTAAAAATCTGTTCGAGGCCGTCTGAAAACTTCATGTTTGATTCAGACGGCCTTTTGGTTCTGAAACTTAATTCAACAATTATTCAACGATACCGAAGATGTCTTCTTCACGCATTACCAACAGCTCTTCGCCGTCGGCTTTTACAGTTTGGCCGCTGTATTTGCCGAAGATCACTTTGTCGCCGACTTTGACATCCAGCGGACGGCGCTCACCGTCTTTACCGATTTTGCCCGCACCCACGGCGATTACTTCGCCCATGTCGGGTTTTTCAGCAGCCGCACCCGGCAAAACGATGCCGGAGGCAGTTTTTTCTTCAGCTTCTAAGCGTTTGACGACTACGCGGTCGTGTAAAGGGCGGATGGTCATGTCTTAATGCTCCGATAAATAAATAGATTGAAAACAATTGTCTGTCGGACATGACAGACACGGTTTGCTTGAAAATAGCGGCACACTTAGTAGAAAGCCTGCCGTAATAGCGGGTAGATTTGGGTTGTTTGCGACAAATTCAAGGGAAAAAGTAAAAATTTCTATGCAGTCTTTCCAAATATTTTCATACGCAAAAATGTTCGAGTACATATTTTTCAGACGGCCTGATATACCAACTGCAAAGTTCGTTTAAAAACAACCCACTTCCTTAACAAATTCAATACAACTCTTTACAACTGTTTCTTTTATATGCATTATTATAAATGATGATTATTCTTAATTGCATATTTTAAAGATAATTTCTCTTTATTTGCTTTTATTTTTTTATTACTGTCATTTTATTAAGGACATTTCTCAATGAATACGCCCCTGTTTCGACTGAGCCTGCTGTCACTGACACTGGCAGCCGGTTTTGCCCATGCAGAAAATGAAGCCAAAGACAATGTTGTGCTTGATACCGTTACCGTCAAAGGTCAGGCCACAAGCGCCACACATCGCGTAACGACAAAACGTATGGAAGAAACGACTTCCACTGATTTAAAAGACGTATTGTTCAACGAGCCTTCTATCAGTTTCGGCGGCGGCAACGGTCAGTCGCAATGGGTAACCATCCGAGGCATGGGACAAGACCAAATAGACTATAAAGTTGACGATACTTACACTGACAGCCAGATTTTCCACCACAACGGCCGCTTTATGCTTGACCCCGCATTGGTAAAAGTCGTTGCCGTGCAAAAAGGTACGGGTTCGGCCTCCGCAGGCATCGGCGCAACCAGCGGCGCGATTGTTGCCGAAACGGTTGAAGCCAAAGATTTGCTGAGAGAGGGTCAAAACGTCGGTTTCAAAGTCAATGCCGGTATCAGCAGCAATAAAGGCTATTCACGCGGTGCAAGCGTTTATGGTCAGGCAGGTGGTTTTGACGCTTTGGTTTCAGGTAATTTCGTACGCGACAAAGAATACACAGCAGGCAAAGGCTACCGTAATCTGCTCGGAAGCGATAAGGTTTTAAACAGTGGATTGGGTTCACGCGGCTTGTTGGGCAAAATCGGCTATCGTTTTAACGAAGACAACCGCATTGAATTAAGCCACCGCCAAGAAAAACAATATGGAGAACGCGCCCTGCGCGAAGAGTTCGATTTCTCACAAGTCTTCCAAACCGACCGCCGCACGGGTCAATACGTTTTGGATGCCAACGGCAACCGCATTCCGAATACCGCCAACAACGCGCCGCGTTACCGCACGCTGACCCAAGACACCACCAACTTGGAATTCAAAGGCGGAAACTTGGGCTTTATCGACAAAATCAAAGCCAATGTTTACCGTTTGAATACCAAACGTGACGAAGCCCCCAATCCAAATTTTGAATTGGACGGCGAAGTACGGACATACGGAGCCAATCTGAATCTCGACAGCCGTCTATTTGACCGCCATACCTTGAAATACGGAGTAAACTGGCGCACTCAAAAAAGCAGCTCAAAAGGAGAAAACAGCGAGAAGAAAAGCGATGCCGGCGTATATGTAGAAGGTATTTGGGATTTCTCTCCAGTTACACTGACCACAGGTTTGCGCTATGACCGTTGGAAAATGAAAACCAGCAGTAATACAGAAAATTCAGACGGCAACCTCAATCCAAGCATTGGTTTAGTTTATGACATTACCCCTGATTTTTCCATCAACACCAGCCTGAACTATGCAACCCGCAGCCCCCGCCTGTACGAAGCAGCTTTAGCAAACAACAGGCCGATTGTTTCATCGCCTGATTTGAAAGCAGAACGCTCGCGAAATGCAGAAATCGGCTTTAACTACCACTGGAATTCTGCCCTGACGCTCTCCGGCAGCTATTTCCATCAGCAAATCAAAGATGTACAGGCCATCCGTCAAGAAGGGCGAAACTACGTCTGGTATAACGGCGGCAAGCTGAAAAACAGAGGTTACGAACTGAACGCCGCCTACCGTTGGAAAGGTCTGACTGCACGTGCAGGCGTAGCTTACAGCAGACCGAAGCTGAACGGCGATACCGCCGACATCGTGACAACCGCCATCCCGATGGGACGTACATGGACGACAGGTCTGTCTTACCAATTCGACAATCCGAACCTGGAAATCGGCTGGCGCGGACGTTATGTCCAAAATGCAGGCTATGCGCCGACCTCGCGCGGCTCTGACGTGGCTCTGAATGTCGTCCGTGCAGGCTACGGTGTCAACGATATCTTCGCCAACTGGAAACCGACAGGCAAAGACGACTTAAACGTCAACTTCTCCGTCAACAATGTCTTTGATAAAAACTACAAGCCGCACAGCCAGCGCGCAGGTGCCAATTCTCTGCCTGAACCAGGCCGCGATGTCCGCTTGAGCGTAAACTACCGCTTCTAAGCAATCAGCTTGAAAAAGCCGTCTGAAAACAAAAGTTTTCAGACGGCATCTGGCTTTATAGTCCGATACAAGTTATCATTTCGATTTACTTTATTCCCGACCACGGAGAAACCCTATGTTACGTTTGACCGCTTTAGCCGTATGCTGCACCCTTGCTTTGGGTGCGTGTTCACCGAAAGATTCTGCTTCCAACCAAGCCCAAACTGCTTCCGCTTCTGCCGCCCAAACCGAAGGCGCAAGCCTGACCGTCAAAACGGCGCGCGGCGATGCGAAAGTGCCGCAAAATCCTGAACGCATCGCTGTTTACGATTTGGGCATGCTCGATACTTTAAACAAATTGGGGGTGAAAACCGGTTTGTCCATCGACAAAAACCTGCTGCCTTATTTGGACGAATATTTCAAAACGACCAAACCCGCTGGTACGCTGTTTGAGCCGGATTACGAAGCACTCAACGCTTACAAGCCGCAGCTCATCATCATCGGCAGCCGTGCAGCCAAGGCGTTTGACAAGTTGAACGAGATTGCGCCGACCATCGAAATGACCGCCGAAACCGCCAATCTGAAAGAAAGTTCCAAAGAGCGCATCGACGCGTTGGCGCAAATCTTCGGCAAACAGGCCGAAGCGGACAAGCTGAAAGCGGAAATCGACGCTTCGTTTGACGCGGCGAAAACCGCGGCACAAGGCAAAGGCAAGGGTTTGGTGGTATTGGTCAACGGCGGCAAGATGTCGGCTTTCGGCCCTTCTTCACGTTTGGGCGGTTGGCTGCACAAAGACATCGGCGTTCCCGCTGTCGATGAATCGATTAAAGAAGGCAGCCACGGCCAGCCTATCAGCTTTGAATACTTGAAAGAGAAAAATCCTGATTGGTTGTTCGTCCTTGACCGCGGCGCGGCCATCGGCGAAGAAGGCCAGGCGGCAAAAGATGTGTTGAACAATCCGCTGGTTGCCGAAACGACCGCCTGGAAAAAAGGACAGGTGGTTTACCTTGTTCCTGAAACTTATTTGGCGGCCGGCGGCGCGCAAGAATTGCTGAACGCTTCCAAACAGGTTGCCGACGCATTCAACGCGGCGAAATAGTTGTTCCGGCGGGCGGCAACGCTCACCCTTCCGTTTCACGGCATCCGGACGGCCTTTGCCCAAGCTGTATTTTGGTCATCAGGCCGTCTGAAACGGGCATTCTTGCCCGTTTGCTTCGTTATCTTTGAAAACGATACAACTATAAAATAATGCCTTTGTTTCTTTTACGACCTTATCGTTTATGTTTCACAAGCCCTTTTATTTGAACCTTATCAACGGCATCGCGCTTCTGATATTGTTTGCCGTCAGCCTGTCGGTCGGGGTCGCCCAATTCGACTGGTCCGCCCTGTTTTCGCTCTCCGACAGCCAACAGGTTATGTTCATCAGCCGCCTGCCGCGCACGTTTGCGATTGTGCTGACGGGCGCATCGATGGCCGTGGCCGGCATGATTATGCAGATTTTGATGCGCAACCGTTTTGTCGAGCCGTCGATGGTGGGCGCAAGCCAAAGCGCGGCTTTGGGTTTGCTGTTGATGTCCTTGCTGTTGCCGGCTGCGCCGCTGCTGGCAAAAATGTCGGTTGCTGCCGTTGCCGCGTTGATCGGGATGTTGGTCTTTATGCTGCTGATCCGCCGCCTGCCGCCGACCGCACAACTGATGGTGCCTTTGGTCGGGATTATTTTCGGCGGCGTGATTGAGGCGGTGGCCACCTTTATCGCGTATCAAAACGAAATGCTGCAAATGCTGGGCGTGTGGCAGCAGGGCGATTTTTCCGGCGTGTTGCTCGGGCGGTATGAGCTGTTGTGGGCAACGGGGGTTTTGGCTTTGTTTGCCTATTTAATTGCCGACCAGCTGACGATTTTGGGTTTGGGCGAAACGGTGAGCGTGAACTTGGGGCTGAACCGGACGGCGATTCTGTGGTCGGGGCTGATTATTGTGGCGCTGATTACGTCTTTGGTGGTCGTAACGGTCGGCAATATTCCGTTTATCGGCTTGGTCGTGCCGAACATCATCAGCCGCCTGATGGGCGACAAGCTGCGCCAAAGCCTGCCGGCGGTGGCCTTGCTGGGCGCGTCTTTAGTGTTGCTGTGCGACATTGTCGGACGCGTGATTGTGTTTCCGTTTGAAATTCCTGTATCGACTGTTTTCGGAGTCATGGGTACAGTGTTGTTTTTGTGGCTTTTATTAAGGAAACCTGCTCATGCCGTCTGAAAAAAATATCGATTTTATGGCAGGAAGCAGCCGTCCGTTGTGGGTGGCTTTTGCGCTGTTGCTGGTTTCCTGCGCCCTGTTTATGACGCTCAATGTCAAAGGCGATTGGGACTTTGTTTTAAACCTGCGCCTGACCAAACTTGCCGCGCTGCTGATGGTCGCCTATGCGGTCGGTGTGTCTACGCAACTCTTCCAAACGCTGACCAACAACCCGATTCTGACCCCTTCGATTTTGGGTTTCGATTCGCTGTATGTGTTTTTGCAGACCTTGCTGGTGTTTACGCTCGGCGGCGTGGGCTATTCTTCCCTGCCGTTGACGGGCAAATTCGGCTTTGAGCTGGTCATCATGATGGGCGGCTCGTTGCTGCTGTTTTACACGCTCATCAAACAGGGCGGACGCGATTTGTCGCGCATGATTTTAATCGGCGTGATTTTCGGGATTTTGTTCCGCAGCCTGTCGTCTCTGCTTTCGCGCATGATTGACCCCGAAGAATTTACCGCCGCGCAGGCGAATATGTTTGCCACCTTCAATACCGTCCACTCGGAATTGTTGGGCATCGGCGCAGTCGTGTTGCTCATCAGCGCCGCCGTAATCTGGCGCGAACGCCACCGCCTCGACGTTTACTTGCTCGGCCGCAATCAGGCCATCAATTTGGGCATCAACTACTCGCGCAATACCTTATGGTTGCTGCTCTGGATCGCCGCGCTGGTTGCGACTGCCACCGCCGTTGTCGGCCCGGTGAGCTTTTTCGGCCTGCTGGTTGCCGCGCTGGCCAACCATTTTTCCCCATCGGTGAAACATTCCGTCCGTCTGCCCATGACTTTTTGTGTCGGCGGCATCCTGTTGGTCGGCGGGCAAACCATCTTCGAACACTTCCTCGGCATGCAGGCCGTATTGAGCGTGGTCGTCGAATTTGCAGGTGGCTTGGTATTTTTATATTTAGTGTTGAAAAAGAAATAAATTAAACGTGCCCAAACAGCTTCAGGCCGTCTGAAACCCGTGTTAAAAAATATTTAACCATTGAAATGAAACTAAATTTCTGACACGTACTCATAGTAAACATCACTAAATTTACTAAAATTACAAAAAATGAGTACGACATTAAAATACCGTCCCGACTTAGACGGCATCCGGGCTTTGGCCGTCTTGGCCGTTATTATTTTCCACATCGACGCCGCTTGGCTGCCCGGCGGCTTTCTCGGCGTGGATATGTTTTTCGTTTTGTCCGGCTATCTGATTACCACCATCATCAGCCGCGAAATGCAAAACGGCAGTTTTTCGTTTTTAGAATTCTACAAACGCCGCGCCAAGCGTATTTTGCCCGTTTTCGCCTGCGTATTGCTGTGTACGAGTTTGGCCGCCGCAATCTTTTTCTTGTCGTTTGACCTGCACCAATACGTCAAATCGGCAGTGTTTGCGTTGCTGTTTTCGGCCAACCTGTTTTTTGCACGGCGCGGCGGCTATTTTGATGCCGACGCGGCGGAAAAACCTTTGCAACACATTTGGTCTTTATCGCTGGAAGAGCAGTTTTACTTTGTTTTTCCGGTTTTGCTGATTGCCTTTTTCCGCTTCAGCAAAGGACGCAGCATCCGCCAATTCATTCTTTTACTGATTGTATTGAGCCTGCTGTCCGTCTTTTTGCCCACCTTCGGCATGGACCCTTATTTCCTGCCTTATGTGCGCGCATACGAGCTGCTGATCGGCGCACTTTTCGCCTTTATTTCGCCCTCGCAAAACAACGACCGCTTCAGCACGCCTTTGGTCGGCTGGGCGATGATGGCGGTGATTGCCGCCATGCTACTGCTTCCTTACGGCGTGTTGCCCGGTGAAGGCAATATCGAACGATTGCTGTGCTGTACGGCGGTCGGCGGCTTGATTTACTCGGGCAAAACCCTGCAGACGCAAAACGGCTTCAATACCGCCAAACTGTTGAGCCTCAAGCCTGTTGTGTTTATCGGTTTGATTTCCTATTCGCTGTATTTGTGGCATTGGGTGGTCTTGGCTGTTATGCGCTATGTTTACATGGACAATGCTTTACCGATGTCCGCGATTGTATTGGCCGTCGTACTGATGTCCGGCTTGTCCATTTTGTCCTATTACTTCGTCGAAACACCGGCGCGACGGATAAAGAATTTCACCACCCAAAAATTCATCGGGGTAATCGCCGCCTATTTCGCCCTGCTGATTCCTGCCGCCGGCTACCTGCTGACGGCCAAACCGGCCGCATACGAGGCAAACCTATATACGGTTGACGAAAGTAAAATCTGCGCGGATACCTTGACCAAAACCGACTGCGCCGTCGGCGCGGAAAACCAAAGCAGTAAAGTCCTGCTGATGGGCGACTCCCACGCCGCCCACCTGACGCCCTTTATCGATATGGTGGGCAAACAGGAAGGCTTTGCCGCCGACGTCATCTCGTCCAACAGCTGCGGCGTTGCCTTCGGCTTTATGTTGCCGCAAAGCGACCGCCGTGCCGACCGTTGCAACTCTTACAACCGCTTTATCGCACAAAAGATCGAAAACTATCCGGTGGTCTTTATCTCGCAACGTTGGTTCCTGCATACCGCCAAGCCCGGTTTTACGGAGCATTTCGGCAAAATGCTCGACACCCTGATTCAACAGGGCAAGCAGGTTTACGTCTTTGCCGACACGCCGATGAACGCGCAACTGCCCCTGCGCCATTATTACCTGAAACAACGCCTCGGCCTCGACATGCAATACGTTTCCGAGCATAAAAAAGCCGAAATCGCTCGCTCCGCCGAAGCCGACAAAACCATAGAAAACATTGTCAAACAGCGGCCTGCCGTGCATTGGGTCAACATCATGGGTCCGATTCCGGCAGATAAAACCATAGACGGCCTGCCGATATATTTCGACACCAACCACCTCAACACCCACGGTGCGACAAAACTGGCCGAAAAATTTATACAGGACAAACAAATACTCTTAAAATAACATCCATGCACAAGGCCGTCTGAATATTTCAGACGGCCCGGGCAAACCCGCAAAGGACAACCCTCATGACACAAGAACATTTCCCATCATTCTTCAACCAAGCCCCGACCATCACCGTCCAAGACGCATTGGCCAACTTCCTCGGTGCAGCCGAAAACGGCATCCTCACTTACCACTACGCCGATGCCGTACGCCTGTGCGGCCACTCCTGCCCGACCGTCGCCGGTGCCTACCTGATGGTCATCAAAGGCCTGAAAGCCCTTTACGGCGAAGAGCTGCCGCAACGTGGCGACATCGAAGCCTTCATGCAGGGCGAGCGTGACGAAGGCACAACCGGCGTTACCGCTTCCGTCGTCCAACTCCTTACCGGCGCGGCACCCGAAACCGGCTTTGGCGGCGTAGGTCCTGCCGGACGCTTTGCCCGCCGCCATTTATTGTTCTTTGGTGCAGGCGAAATCAACGGCACACTCGCACTCCGCCGCCGCGATACCGGCAAAACCGTTGCCGTCAGCCTCAACGCCGCACTCCAACCCTTCGCACCGCAAATGCGCGACATCATGCCCAAAGCCGTCAGCGGCAGCGCAAGTGCCGACGAACTCAAACAATTCGGCGAGCTTTGGCAAGAACGCGTCCGCGCCTTCCTGATCGATCAAGCCGATAATCCCGAATTTGTGACCGTCAGCGAAATCTAACCACTCCATACAGAAATAAAATTCAGACGGCCTCACGCTGAAAGGCCGTCTGAAACCCCAAGTTTTCCATACTCGAATCCGCCTATGATTACCATCCGCAACGTCAGCCACACCATCGGCAGCAACCCCATCCTCAACGACGTCAGCCTCGACATCCCCGAAGGCGGCATCACCGCGCTAATCGGCCCGAACGGCGCAGGCAAGTCCACCCTCCTCTCCTTTATGGCGCGCCTACAGCCCTTGGTACACGGCGACATCAGCTACGCAGGCAAAGACATCAAAACCACGCCCACCGCCGAACTCGCCCGCACGCTCTCCATCCTCACCCAAGAAAACAGCATCATGAGCCGCATTACCGTGCGCGACCTGCTCATGTTCGGCCGCTATCCCTACCACCAAGGCAGGCCGTCTGAAACGGATAAAACCATCGTCGAAGAAGCACTCGCCGAGTTCCACCTGCAAGGCTTTGCCGACCGCTACCTGACCGAGCTTTCCGGCGGCCAACGCCAACGCGCCATGATTGCCATGGTGTTCTGCCAGCGCACCGACTACGTTTTACTGGACGAGCCACTGAACAACCTCGACATGTATCATGCCCGCTCCCTCATGCAAATCCTGCGCCGGCTGACCGACGAACACAAACGCACCACCGTCGTCGTCCTACACGACATCAACCAGGCCGCCGCCTACGCCGACCACGTTGTCGCCATGAAAAACGGCCAAGTCGCCATGCAGGGTGCGCCCAACGACATTTTCACCGCCGAAAACATCAAATCCCTATTCGATATGGACGTCAACGTCCTCGATTACGAAGGCAAAAAACTGGTTATCCACCACGTTTGAATCCAATAAAAAAGGCCGTCTGAAACCCGATTCTCCACGTTTCAGACGGCCTTTGCCTATTCAAAAAATTTATTTTTTATCGTACAAACCGCGCACCACGCGACCGATCGCGGCAATGCCTTTTTCCAGCGTTTCCGCGTCCTGCGCAATACTCATGCGGATGCACTCGTGCGCGTGCGGATAATCTTGCGTATCGATGCCGACAAAGAAATGCTCGCCCGGAATAATCAGCGTACCTTCAGCCTTGAGCATTTCGTACAAGGTTTGCGACGAAACCGGCAGGTTTTCAAACCAAAGCCACAAGAAAATCGCACCTTCGGGCTTATGGATTTTCAATGGATACGCACCCAATTCGCGTTTGAGCAGGGAAACCGCCGTTTGCGCCTGCCGACGGTAAAACGGCTGAATCACTTGGTCGGCCAACTGTTTCAGACGGCCGTCGTTTAACAGCGGCGCCGCAATCGCCGCGCCGAAACGGGTTGGCGACAGGTTCACAATCGCATTCAAACTGCTGACGGCTTTGACCACTTCCGGCGCGGCGACAATAATGCCGGTACGCACGCCGGGCAGGCCGATTTTAGAAAGGCTGAAGCAGAGGATGATGTTTTCGTGCCAGTTGAGCGTCACATCGCTGTAAATAATATTCGGGAACGGCATTCCATAAGCGTTGTCGATAATCAGCGGAATCCCGTGTTCCTGCGCCAAAGCGTCCAGCCGCGCCATTTCGCCGTCGGTCAGCACGTTGCCGGTCGGGTTGGTCGGGCGAGAACAGCAAATTGCGCCGACTTTGCCTTCTTTCAGTTCGTGCAGGCTTTCCAGCGCGTCAAAGTCCACGCGGTATTTGAAAAAGCCCGCTTCGCCTTCGTGTTCGACATTTTCGATTTTCGGTTTTACCGAAATAAAATGCTGCCCCTCGACATGCACGTCGGCATAACCTATATATTCAGGCGCAAGCGGCAACAAAATGGCTTTTTCAGCCGTTTGACCGTCTGAAAGATTGAATTTGCCGCCGAACAGGTTGAACAAATAGAAAAACGCGTTTTGCGAACCATTGGTCAACGCGATATTGTCCGCCGTCAGGTTCCAGCCGTATTCACGGTTGAGAAACTCAGTCAAAGCCGCAATCAGCGCCGCATCTCCCTGCGGATTGGAATAATTGCCGATATTCTCAACAGCGTGTTCCGCTGCCAGTTTAGAAAACACATCGGCGAACACCGCATTGACTTCAGCAATCTTCGCCGGATTGCCGCCGCCAAGCATATTGACGGGCTTGTCACTTTTGAGCGCGTCGCCCAAATCGTCCATCAACTGCAAAATACCGCTGTGTTGTGTGAATTTTTCGCCGAATGCTGAAAACTGCATGGAAACTCCGTTGCTGGGTGTGTAAAAACAATAAACCGCTATTATAAGAACAAAGACCGCCTGAAAACCAGTTATCCTGATTTTTCAGACGGCCTATTTGACGGAATAGTGGCTTGATACAACCTTATTGGTCTACAGGTATTATTTCTTCCTGCCAAAAATCAGTGATATCACCGACAAGATCAAGAAACCAGCAAATAAAATTTTGGCTATGCCTGCCGCACTACCTGCAATACCACCGAAACCTAATACAGCTGCAATAATAGCGATTATAAAGAAAACGATCGAATAATGAAGCATGATTTTTTCCTTTCGGTTTAACATAAAAACGGTCGAGGGGGATACGACCGTTTATTATGAAATTCAACGGTCTTAGCTGTTCAACCAATCATCAATTTCTTTTTCAGCTTCATCTTTAGTGCGACCGTAACGCTCTTGGAGCTTACCAGCCAACTGATCGCGCTTGCCTTCGATAATGTCCAAATCGTCGTTTGTCAATTCGCCCCATTTTTCTTTGGCTTTACCTTTAAGTTGCTCCCATTTTCCTTTGATAATATCTTCATTCATGGTTATACCATCCTATCTTATTGATTAATATTTAACTCACGGATAAAACCGCTTGCATTTAACCTTACTTGATAATTTATTAATTTTCAAGCAAAGATAATACTGATTTTTTAATCAATCAACCAATATCTTATTAATCTCTCAATTAATCAATAAGTTATACAAAACCGTTAAATTTTGAAAATATTAAGATATTATTGATTACCGCCTTTTAAGTGTATTCTTTAAATCAATCAACCTCACTATAAAAAACAGGCCGTCTGAAAACCAGTTATCCTGATTTTTCAGACGGCCTTTTACTATTCAATCTTTCCTTAACGGCCAAAATTATCTCGACGTTCGCGCCAGTCTTGGCGGATGGATCCGCTTTTACCGACCGGAGTATCTTGTTCGACTTCCCAAATAAAATTCGTTCCGCCGCCAATCGGATGTGAGCCGCGCAAACCGATGTGGCTGCCTTGGTCAGCAACGGCGGTTCGGCTGTATGTTTGACCACCGAAACGGGTTTGCGAGGTTTCGATGCCGCTTTTGATGCTGCCGTAAAGCTGTACGTCGGCATGTGCGGCGAGCGCGGCGGTGGAAAGTGCGGCAGTGAGGAGAAGTTTCAAGTTCATGGTTTATCCTTTTTTGGAGAGGAATTGTGTGACGATTGTATCGGCCTTGTGCGTAAACAAGTTACAATTCTTGCAAAATCTGACAGGAGTTTTGATGATGCGCTCTTTACGCGCCGCCGCTGTGCAAATGGTGTCGTCCACCAACCCCGAAACCAATATTGCCACCATGAAGCGCCTTGTCCGCGAGGCGGCCGAACAAGAGGCGGATTGGGTGTTGCTGCCCGAATATTGGCCGCTGATGGGCAAAAATGATACGGACAAGCTGGCATTTGCCGAGCCTTTGGACGATGGAAGCGTTGGCGAAACCTGCCACACCCGTTTTCAGACGGCCTTAAGCGAAACGGCAAGGGAATGCGGCGTGGTGTTGTTTGGCGGCACGGTTCCATTGCAAAGCCCAAACGCTGGCAAGGTGATGAACACGATGCTGGTGTATGACCGCGACGGCAGCCGAATCGGGCTTTACCACAAAATGCACCTTTTCGGCTTTTCCGGTTTGGGCGAACGCTACGCTGAAGCCGATACGATACTGGCGGGAAGCGATGTGCCGAATTTAAGCGTGGACGATGTTCCGCTGGCGGCCGGCGTCTGCTACGATTTGCGCTTTCCTGAGTTTTTCCGCGCCCAGCAGCCGTTTGATGTTTTGCTGTTGCCTGCCGCGTTTACCTACACGACCGGCAAGGCGCATTGGGAATTGCTGCTGCGCGCCCGTGCGGTGGAAAACCAATGCTACGTCATCGCGTCGGCACAAGGCGGACTACATGAAAGCGGCCGCCGCACATTCGGCCACAGTATGATTATCGATCCTTGGGGCGATGTGTTGGCGACGTTGCCGGAAGGCGAAGGCGTGATTTGTGCCGATTTGGATACCGCGCGACTGCAAAGCGTGCGCACGCGCCTGCCTGCCCTGAAACACCGATTACTTTAAACACGCACTATGTCCCAGTTCCAACCCACACGCATTCTCGGCATCGACCCCGGCAGCCGCGTGACCGGCTTCGGCGTGATTGATGTCCACGGCCGCGAGCATCATTATGTTGCTTCCGGCTGTATCAAAACGCCGACCGGCGCGTCGCTTTCCGAACGCATCGCCGTGATTGTCCGCCATATCGATGAAATCATCCGCCACTATCAGCCGCATCAGGCGGCCATCGAGCAAGTGTTCGTCAACGTCAACCCGGCCGCGACTTTGATGCTCGGTCAGGTGCGCGGTGCCGCGATTGCCGCTTTGGTCATGCACGATTTGCCCGTGTTTGAATACACCGCGCTTCAGGTCAAGCAGGCGGTGGTTGGCAAGGGTAAGGCCGCCAAAGAGCAGGTGCAGCATATGGTGGTCCAAATGCTTGCACTTTCAGGTACGCCGCAAGCCGATGCCGCCGACGGACTCGCCGTCGCCCTCACCCACGCCCTGCGCAATCACGGATTGGCTTCGCAACTCAACCCCGACGGCTTGCAGGTCAAGCGCGGCCGTTTTCAATGGTAGGCCGACATTCAGGCCGTCTGAAATATGTTCCAGCCCGTTTTCAGACGGCCTTTCGGTTATAATAGCCCTTTGCCCACATACAGCGAGCCTTCATGAAAGCCGCCTTCCTTTTTCTCTACCTCATCCGCCTGCTGCCTTTTTGCGTGTTGCACAAGATTGCCGACGCGATCGGTATTCTCGCCTATTACGCAGTCAAACCGCGCCGCAAAGTCGGCGAGGTCAACCTCAAAAAATGCTTTCCCGAGCTGAACGACAGCCAGCGCACCGCCCTGCTCAAACGCCATTTCCAACACATGGCCAAGCTGATGCTCGAATACGGCCTCTACTGGTACGCGCCTGCGGACAAGCTGCGCTCGTTGGTACGCTATCAAGACAAACACCATCTCGACGAAGCCCTCGCCGCCGGCGAAAAAGTCATCATCCTCTATCCGCACTTTACCGCATTTGAAATGGCGGTTTACACGCTCAATCAGGATGTGCCACTGACCAGCATGTATTCGCACCAAAAAAGCAAAGCCCTAGACGAGCAGATCCTGAAAGGCCGCCACCGCTACAACAATGTTTTCCTGATCGGCCGCACAGAAGGCCTGCGCGCCATCATCAAACACCTGCGCAAAAGCGATGCACCCTTTCTTTATCTGCCCGACCAAGACTTCGGCCGCAACGATTCCATTTTCGTCAATTTCTTCGGCATTCAGACGGCCACGATTACCGGCCTCAGCCGTATCGCCGGCATGACCAAAGCCAAAATCATTCCCGCCATTCCCACGCGCGAAGCCGACAATACCGTAACCCTGCGCTTCTATCCGGCTTGGGACAATTTCCCGACCGAAGATGTCGAAGCCGATACCCAGCGCATGAACGACTTCATCGAAGAGCGGGTACGCGAGCATCCCGAACAATATTTCTGGCTGCACAAACGCTTCAAAACCCGTCCCGAAGGCGAAAGCAGCTTTTATTGACTACATTGAATTACAATTTGAATATGCAAAAAGCGGCAAAATCCTTCTTTCGCCGCTTTTTCATTTTAATTGAATCAAACCGAAACTTATGTTTTATTTTAAATAATCAAATAATATTCCGCTTTAAATGCTTTAAAAACAACTTTTTTCATCGTGATTGAAACTTTCAAACAACCCTATATTTTTTCTCAAATGAAAAACATCAGGCCCAATACACTTTTTTCATTTACATATTAAATTTAATTTCTTTTAAAAACAATATATTGCAAAATAGTTCATCTAAAAAAATACATTTTAATCATTCAAAATATGAAATAAAATTAAATTAAAATTTAAAAAAAATAAAATAAATATCTAACTTTTGAACAATTATGAAATATAATTGCAAAAATATGACAAGACCTGAAATTTATACCAAAACAAGCCTTCAGAAAAAAATACTTGGCAAACTGTAAAAATTCGCGTAAATTTCACTACATCAAATTACAAAACATTCAGACGGCCTCGCCGGTTTTAGATACTTTTGTAAGCAATTTTCTGATATTGCAAGAAATTGCGGTATTTTAGAGGATTTCGGTGCAATGCCCGAAATCAAAGTTTACCGATGCAGAGTTGAGCTGCATCTGTAAAGCCGCAGGTGAAAGCCTGTATTGTTTGTGAAGCGTAAATCTCTGATTTGAGGTATTGGGGCAATCCTGTGGGGGATTGCCTCTTTTTTTATCTGCGCCGTCATGCCACAATGACATCATTCCTTATCCAACCCGATCACGCCATGACTCCGATACTCGCCTTCGACATTGAAACCATTCCCGACGTAAACGGCATCCGCCAGCTTTACGATTTGCCTGCCGATTTGCCCGACAACGAAGTCGTCCTGTTTGCCCAACAGCAACGCCGCGCCAAAACCGGCAGCGACTTTATGCAACACCATCTGCACCAAGTCGTCGCCATCTCCTGCTGTATGCGCTGGGGGCAAGACAAAATCCGCGTCAGCACCATCGGAGATCCCGAAGACAGCGAAGAAGTCATGATTGCCAAGTTCTTCGAGGTCATCGAAAACTATACGCCGCAACTCGTCAGCTGGAACGGCGGCGGTTTCGACCTGCCCGTCCTCCACTACCGCGCCCTGATACACGGCATCAGCGCCGCCCGCTATTGGGACATGGGTGACGGCGATTTTGGCGACAGCCGCGACTTTAAGTGGAACAACTACATCAGCCGCTACCACACCCGCCATTGCGACCTGATGGATTTGCTCGCCCTCTACCAACCGCGTGCCAGCGTGCCTTTGGACGATATGGCCAAACTCTGCGGCTTCCCCGGCAAACTGGGCATGGACGGCAGCAAGGTTTGGGACGCTTATCATGCAGGCCGTCTGAAAGACATCCGCGACTATTGCGAAACCGATGCCGCCAATACCTACCTGATGTATATGCGCTTTCGCATGATGAGCGGCGCGCTCGATGCCGACGAATACGAAGTCGAAATCAAACGCATCAAACATTATCTGGCTGCACAAGCCGAAGAAAAACAACACTGGGCGGAGTTCGTCGCTGCTTGGCGTTAAACCAGGCCGTCTGAACAGATAAACCAGAAAACCAAAAGGGCGTGATTGACACGCCCTTTTTTAATTCCGACAAACCATGCCCACTAAGCAGGCAAACGCCCCAGCGTGACCCTGTCCAATCCAGCCAAATCCTGTTCGGTTGCCACTTCGGCAAAACCGTTCTCCAGCATAATATTCCGCACCGCTTCGCCTTGGTCATAGCCGTGTTCAAACAGCAGCCAGCCGTTGGCTTTCAGGTATTTTGGGGCTTCTTGGGTAATATGGCGGATATGGCTGAGGCCGTCTGAAAAGTCGGTCAACGCGTTTTGCGGTTCAAACCTCAAATCGCCTTGCGACAAATGTTCATCGCCGTCCTCGATGTACGGCGGATTGGAAACAATCACATCGTATCGGCCTTCAGACGGCCTGTCGGTATCAAACCACGAACCCTGCGCAAACTCGACTTTTGCGCCCAATTCGGCCGCATTTTGACGGGCAGTATCCAAAGCACCAACGCTGATGTCGGATGCGCGAACATCGGCATCAACGCGTTCAAGTGCGACGGTCACGGCAATGGCGCCGCTGCCCGTCCCCAAGTCCCACACACGGCCTTGCGGCGGCAAGTGTTTGAGTACGGCTTCCACCAAATGCTCGGTTTCAGGACGGGGAATCAGCACATGGGGATTGACGGCAAAGCATCGTCCGTAAAACTCGCGTTCGCCCAACAGATAGGCCATCGGCTCGCCTTTCAGACGGCGTTGTGCCAAAGCCTCCAAGGTTTGCAGGGCGGATTCTGCCAAATCGTCCGTACCGCGTGTCACCAGCTGCGCACGCGTATAACCCAGCGCATATTGCAACAACATCCGCGCTTCATTTTTGGGCAGTGCCGATTGGCGCAACCATTCATCAAGCGTCATTTTTCGTCCCATCTGCCATCATTGTGGCTTTTCTTTCCTTATTCTTTCCGACAAACGTGCCGATGGTGGCAACCGCAAATGCGGCATACCACAAATAAAATCCGGCGCCGTAGCGCACGATATCCGATGTATTCCCTGCTTCATCGACGTGTACGGCTTTCACACTGAAGGCCACCAGCGCCAAGCCCCAAAGTGCCGCATGGACAGGCACGACCTTCTTCCGCAACGCCAGCAAAACAATGGCCCCCAACCAAACATAATTGGCATAGGCCGCACAATATCTTATATCCAAAGAAGCAAATATCGATCCCAAAATCAAAACGGTCAAACCCTTCATGCTTTCATGATTGCCCAAATAAAATGCAACATTGGACAAAGACGCTATCCACAGGGCAACCGACACCAGCAACATCACTATGGGAAAACTTGATTTCCGATTCTGTTCCTGCATGGTTTCATCCTAATGTAAAAGGCCGTCTGAAAACCTTTCAGACGGCCTGCCGTTCAAATTTCACTACCGCCGACGGTCAGTCCGGCATCAATCCTCAGGGTCGGTTGTCCTACGCCGACAGGAACGCTCTGCCCTTCTTTGCCGCAGACGCCGATGCCGCTGTCGAGCGTGGAGTCATTGCCTATCATGGAAACGTGTTTCAACACTTCGGGGCCGTTGCCGATGATGGTCGCGCCTTTGACAGGATATTGCAGCTTGCCGCCTTCCACCCACCACGCTTCGGATGCGCTGAACACGAATTTGCCGCTGGTAATGTCCACTTGTCCGCCGCCAAAGTTGACGGCGTAAATGCCCTTGTCAATGGACGCGATGATTTCTTCCGGCTCATAGCCGCCGTTTTCCATAAAGGTATTGGTCATGCGCGGCATAGGCGCAGAAGCGTAACTTTCGCGGCGGCCGTTGCCGGTCGATTGCGTACCCATCAGGCGGGCGTTGGTTTCGTCCTGCATATAGCCGACCAAAATCCCGTCTTCGATCAATACAGTGCGGCGAGTTTCGTTGCCTTCGTCGTCGATATTGAGCGAACCGCGTCTGTCGGCAATATCTCCTTGGTCAACGACAGTAACGCCTTTGGCGGCCACACGCTCGCCGATTCTGCCGGAGAAAACGCTGGTTTCTTTGCGGTTGAAATCGCCTTCCAAACCATGTCCAACCGCTTCGTGCAACAACACGCCCGGCCAGCCGTTGCCCAAAACGACGGTCATCTCGCCGGCAGGCGCAGGACGGGACTCAAGATTGGTCAGGGCTTGTTTGACGGCGGCATCGACAAACCGACAAACCAAGTTTTCATCGAAATACGCCAAATCATAACGCCCGCCGCCGCCCGCGCTGCCCTGCTCGCGACGCTCGCCCTGCTTGGCAATGACGGTAACGTTCATGCGCACCATCGGGCGGATATCGGCAGCGTGTTTGCCGTCCAGACGGGCGATGTACACCATGTCGTATTCGCAGGTCAAACCGGCCATCACTTGCACGATACGCGGATCGGCGGCTTTGGCCAGCGTTTCAACTTTGTTCAACAGCGCAACTTTGGCAGCGGAATCAAGGCTAGAAATAGGGTCAATCGCCATGTGGACAGGCTTGCCGTAGGCAGGTGTCGGTACTTTGACGCTGGCTTCGCCGCCGGCCGCACCAATCACGCGAACTGCTTTGGCAGAGCGGTTGATCGAATCGATACACAGGCTGTCGGCGTAGGCAAAAGCAGTTTTATCGCCCGAAACGGCACGCACGCCCACGCCCTGATCGATTTGGAAGCTGCCCGATTTGACGATGCCTTCTTCCAAATGCCAGCTTTCATAGGCAGTGCGCTGACAATAGATGTCGGCATAATCGACATGGTTAGCACCGATAATGCTCAGGCTTTGGGCAAGCAAATCGGGGGAAAGATGGTTGGCTTCGAGCAAATCTCGCTGTACGGCGGCGTAGGTTTGTTGCATAATTTTTCAGACGGCCCGACAAGCAGGCAAAGTTAATTTGGCCTTGATTATACGGTATTTTATATGGCTTTGGATATGTTGATTGCTTGGGTTTATGAGTGATTGAAACAAATCAAAAGGCCGTCTGAAATATAGGAATATAGGGTTGAAATGTTTGCCTTACCCTATTTCAACCAGCCTGTTTGTTTGACGTTCAGACGGCCTTTTCAATCATGGCAAAGCCAATACCGCAATTTAATTTCCATAAAAAACAAAATATTACAGCAAAACCCCTTATTTTTTCAATTTTGCTATTGATAATAGTTATTATTAGCGTATAATCAAACTCACTCGGAAGACGTCCTAATCCGAGCCATTAAACGACAGATTTTATCCCCCTCTTCCCCATTATCTCTTGATACTCGGAGTGCGCATATACGAAACATACCTGTTCCCCTTTATATCAGATACTCAAAACCGAAAAACATGAAACCCACTGCCGATACAGTGGGTTTCGTGTTTTGTGTCGCTTGGTTTATCAGGCTTGGGACTACTGGTCAGGCCGTCTGAAACCGAATAGGCTTAATTATCGGCAGGTTTTCATGTTCAACTTGCCATAACGGCCGACAATGTTTCTGATGTCTTGGGCATCGCGCTCGTCGACCGCCATAAAGACCACGGTCATGCGTGCTACGCTCAAACCGGTATCGGGTGCGCTTCTGTCTTCCTGTTCGACAATACGCGCGCCGCCGAAACCTGCGCTGGACAAGCGTGAAATCAAAACTTGGGCGGAAGAACGGCTGCGTGTTACGTCAACGCTGATTTCGCCGTTGTGAATGCTGCCGCTAAAACCGCGGCTGCCCAAGGCATCAAGCTGGGCGGAAGTGTCGCCGTCGGCAGGCAAGACTACGCGGAAGGTTTTGGAAGAAGTTTCGCCACCGGATGCGCCGTTGCGTTTTTCGATACTGCGGCTGGCCGCATGAGGCCATTTGCCCAACAGGCCTTTGATGCGGTGGTAATCGTCTTCATCCATCACCACGGTGGCGCTGCTGGTACACAAGCGTTCCACTCCGGCCGCGCCCATCTCTTCTTCAGCGGCACGGCGCTCTTGCGCTTCTTTCTCGCGGCGCATTTTTTCTTTTTTCTCTTTCAACTGCTGCGCTTCTTGCTTTTTACGCAAGGCTTCCGCTTCTTCGGATTCAGGTTCTGCCATAATCAGGCCGTCTGATTCGACCACCACCCAATCGGGTTGCGATGCCTGCTGCGGCTCGGCTTTAGGCGCGTCCAAAGAAGATGGGCGCAATAATTCGTGAGTACCGCCTTCCAAGGCAGATTCGGGTTTGGCGGTTTTATGTTGTGTCCGATAGGCAACCATGCTGCCAAAAACAATGATGTTGAGTGCGACCAAGACCGCAAACAGCCATTTCATGATGCGTTTTCCTTTTTATTGTCCGTTGCGATGGGCAATCCAATGCAAGAGCCCGTGAATCACGAGATTATCGACGATTTTCACTTGATTGTCATGAACGAATGACTCCGGCAGCGCCTGCACGACTCTGGCCGCGCCGCCGCCTGTGATAATAATATCGACCGATTTGCCCTCGCCCGTTTTGTCTTTCAGACGGCCATGCATCATCATCAACGCGCCGCAAACGGCATCCATCATGCCGCTGGCAATGGCGTTCGGCGTTGTGGTTGGGAACGGATATACCTTGCCGATGGGACGGTTAAGGTTGGCGGTTTTGAGCGCCATCGCCTCTTTCATCAAGTGAAAACCGGGCATGATGGTGCCGCCGAGATAATGATTGTCTTCCGTCAGCGCGTCGGTGGTTACGGCTGTGCCGCAGCTGACGACGATGCAGGCGTTTTGCGTAAAGCGGCGGCTGCCCAGCGCATTAAACCAACGGTCGGAGCCATGTTCTTCAGGGCGGCGGTAATGGTTGCGGATACCCAAAGCCTGCGGCATGGAGGACAGCCATTCGACCGGACGGGTTAATTGTTCTTCCACCATCGCTTTTTTGACCGAACCGCACACGGCGCAACCGACAATCTTCACATCATCATCGGCAAATTGCAGCCATTCTTCGCCCAGCTGGGCCAAATCACGATACGGCGCGCGGCCGACTTCGGAAAATGTGCCGTTCTCTACCCACGCCCATTTCAACTGACTGTTGCCGCCGTCCAGCAGCAAAAAGCGTTCCGGCTTGGCGACGGCAGGTTGCGCCGGACGGTTATCCGGACGCAAGCTGATCTCGCCGCTGACAATGGTTTTCTCGCCATTGTCGGTCAACAAACGCAACGCGCCTTGCGCATCCACGCCTTTGACTACGCCTTCATGAACAATGCGCCCTTCTTGAAGCAGCAATACCGGCCTGCCTGTGTCGCGGTTAGCGGCATCGTATTCGCCGATACATGACGCAAATCCGTTTTGCGCGTATTCGTTCAACAGCGCATCGAGTTGCGCCAATACCGCATTCAATAAGGTTTTGACACTTACACCCTGCTTAGAGGCCGTCTGAAACAAGGCCTGCACGGAAGTGGCGTTTTCAACTTCTTTCGGCAATACAAAATTGATGCCGATGCCGATGACGGCGACAGTCTTATTCTCTACCCGCGCCGTTTCAATCAAAATACCGGCCAATTTATCGTTGGCCACGACCAAATCGTTCGGCCACTTGATATTTACGTCCAAACCGATATCGGCAAGCGCACGGCGGCAGGCCAATGCCACCACCAATGCCAGCGAACCCAGCTCATACTGCGGCTTGTCAAATGCCCAGCCCAAGCTGAACATCAGACATTCGCCCTGTCGGTTGACCCAACTCCGCCCTTGCCGTCCGCGTCCTTTGGTTTGGAAATGCGCCACGCACAAGGCCTTATGCGCCAAATCTGCCGACTGGCGCGCCAATGCCATAATTTCGTCGTTACTGGACGAACATTCGTGTTTCAACTGCACACGAAAACCCTGTTGTCCGGCTATTTGTTGCAGAGATTCTTCGGCAAACACAGCCAAAGGGCGCACCAAACGCCATTGCCCGTCATGCTGGCGCAGCAAACCGCGGATATGGCCCGGCATCTGCTGCCAGAATCCGTTTAATTGTTGCGGCTTCATCCCAACCACACGCGCCAACTGAGAAACGTGTTGCGGCAGGCCGTCTGAAAGCGCGGCGAGCAAGGCCCAATGGCGGCTGTTTAAATCCGTCATTCGCCTCCTCCGGCTTCGCGGATTTTCGCCAAAGTCTTGGTGGTCGAAGTCTGGTGTAAAAACGGAATCGAAAATACTTTGCCGCCACGCGCAAACGTCTCGGCCGCACCGACAATCTTATCCACAGGCCAGTCGCCGCCTTTAATCAACACATCGGGTTTGACCATTTCAATCAGCGCGGCCGGCGTATCGTCATCAAACCATGTGACCAAATCCACGCTCGTCAATGCCGCTGTCACTGCCGCGCGGTTTTCCAAAGGATTAATCGGACGGTCGTCCCCTTTGCCCTGACGGCGCACCGAAGCATCGGTATTCAACGCCAGCACCAAAGCCGCACCGGCCGATCGCGCCTGCGCCAGATACGTTACATGGCCCCTATGGAGAATATCGAAACAGCCGTTGGTAAACACCAGCGGACGGGGCAATGCCGCCAAACGCTCCGCCAGCTTTTCGGGCGGACAAATTTTGGATTCAAATTCTGGAGCTGGCCATTCGGACATGATGCGGTTCCTTTGGAAATAAAACAGAAAATAATCGGGGTATTATAAAGGATAACGGCGAAACCCTATAAAAAGATACCGAACGGTACAATATTCGGGCTTGACTGCGTATTCATTGATATTTGATAACACAGCAAATGCCATTTTTGCCGATGCCATGATGAAACGGTTTGATAAATACTTTTTTGAAACCCAATTAAATCTGAAGTAAAATTCGGGTATAAACGGAAAAAAGCCTGCATACAATATGCAGGCTTTCATCTGGGGTGGCTGATGGGGCTCGAACCCACGACAACTGGAATCACAATCCAGGGCTCTACCAACTGAGCTACAGCCACCGTAAAAATTGGCACGCCCGACAGGAATCGAACCTGTAACCCCCGACTTAGAAGGTCGGTGCTCTATCCGGTTGAGCTACGGGCGCTCATGCCGATTCGTGCTAAGAATTTTGTGGTCGGGGCGGTGGGATTCGAACTCACGACCCTCTGCTCCCAAAGCAGATGCGCTAACCGGGCTGCGCTACGCCCCGACTGAAGACCTGAACTATACAGACCCTTTTCAGCTCGGTCAACATCCACTCTGCTTTATTTTTTCATTTTTTTGTTATCTTATTATTTTTAATCGTTATTTATTTTTATGTTTCGCAATCAGGGCCACTCTTTTGTGTCAGGCCGTCTGAAAAATGCGATAATTTAAACGCAATATTTATCCCTATTGAGGAGGAAAAATCATGGCTGCACAACTTATAGACGGAAAAAAAATCTCCCAGCAACGCATCGAGGCGGTCGCGCAGGCGGTAAAAGCGCGTCAGGAAAAAGGTTTACACACGCCTTGCTTGGCGGTGGTATTGGTTGGCGACGACCCTGCCAGCGCGGTTTATGTACGCAATAAAAAACTGACCTGCCAAAAAAGCGGCATCGAATCGCGCTCTTACGAGCTGCCGTCTGAAACCACGCAAGACGATTTGCTGAAACTGGTGGACGAATTGAACGGCGATCCTGCCGTCGACGGTATTTTGGTGCAACTACCGCTGCCGGCACACATCGACAGCCAAGCGGTTTTGGAGCGTATCGAGCCGCATAAAGATGTGGACGGCTTCCACCCTTACAACGTCGGTCGCCTGGTCGTCAAAATGCCGCTGATGCGCCCTTGCACACCCAAAGGCGTGATGACTTTGTTGGAAGCCTACGGCATCGACCCGAAAGGCAAAAAAGCGGTCGTCGTCGGCGCGTCCAATATTGTCGGCCGCCCGCAGGCGTTGGAATTGCTGCTATCCCGCGCGACGGTAACCATCTGCCACAGCGCTACGCAAAACCTTGCCGATGAAGTTGCCACCGCAGATATTTTGGTAGTCGGCGTAGGCATTCCGAATTTCGTTAAAGGCGAATGGGTCAAACCCGGAGCTGTCGTTATCGATGTGGGCATCAACCGCTTGGACGACGGCAGCCTGTGCGGCGACGTGGAGTTTGATGTCGCCAAAGAACGCGCATCCATGATTACGCCCGTTCCCGGCGGTGTCGGCCCGATGACGATTGCTACTTTGTTGGAAAACACGGTACACGCGGCCTCATTGCACGATTAATCGCTGTCATTAAGTTAGGCCGTCTGAACATGATTTTTCAGACGGTCTGACCTACTTTTTTGCTTTTTACCTTATTGGCTTCACATGTCCTTACTCTCTTCCCACTCCGACAACCCGACTTTCCGCAACGCTTCCTATATCCTGATGGGCTTGGCCTTGCTGATTGTCTTGCACTACCATTTTCTGCCGCTGCTGCTGTCGGTTATCCTGACCTATATCTTTATTACGCGTACCAACGGCGTCATCCTCAAACTCCGCCGCCGTGTTTTACCGCGCAACACGCGGCTGCATAAATCGCTCAATGCGCACAATATCAACCTGATTTCCACCACGCTGACGCTGGCCATCGTATTCAGCATCATCACGATGATGTCTTTGGGCATTTACCACCTGATACACGGCGGCCATGTCGGCTTTATGCTGGCCAAGCTGGCGGCGATTTTAGAAGACACCAAAAACAGCCAAGACCTGCCTGCGGCCATTCTCAATATGCTGCCCAACAATATGGCCGAAATCAAAGCCTCGGCAATCAAGCTGATTGAAGAATACCGTGCCGCGCTGACCCGTATCAGTAAAAACAGCATCACGTCCTTCGTGTACATCCTCATCGGCATCATCATCGGCGCCATGCTCAGTTTCCACCGCCTGGAAATGCGCAAAAACCGCCATAAAATGCCGCTGTTTAAAGCCGAATTGATGCGGCGCATCGTCAATTTTGAAACCAGCTTTGAACGCGTATTCCTCGCCCAAGTCAAAATCTCACTGATCGACACCTTCCTGACCGGCCTCTACCTTTACTTGGTTTTACCGCTGTTCGGCGTTGAGCTGCCGTTTAAAATGACCGTCCTGATCGTCGCCTTTATCGTCGGCCTGATTCCGGTGGCGGGCAACCTGATTTCCAACACCATCATCATTATTTTGAGCCTCGGCGCATCGCTTTACGTCGCACTCGCCTCGCTGGTTTTCCTTGTTATCATCCATAAGCTCGAATATTTCCTCAACGCCAAAATCATCGGCTCGGAAATCGAATCCAGCGCGTGGGAATTGCTGGTGGCGATGGTCGTCTTTGAACGCATTTTCGGCATCGGCGGCATCATCGTCGCGCCGGTTTATTACGCCTACCTGAAAAACGAATTGAAACTGCGAAAATTGATTTAATCAGTTGCATTTATACACATCAAAGGCCGTCTGAAAACGACAATCGGGTTTTCAGACGGCCTTTGCTTTACCTTTTCTTACACTTTACGGCATAATGGCAGCCACGCATTTCTAGAAGAAAGATAAACAATGTCAACCAAAACCCCTTCCCTATTCGGCGGCGCGATGATTATCGCCGGTACGATTATCGGCGCAGGCATGCTTGCCAACCCGACCGCCACGTCCGGCGTATGGTTTGCCGGCTCGCTGGTCGTGTTGCTGTACACCTGGTTTTCCATGCTCTCCAGCGGTCTGATGATTTTGGAAGTCAACACCCATTATCCGCACGGAGCCAGCTTCGACACCATGGTCAAAGACCTGCTCGGCCCGGCTTGGAACGTCATCAACGGCGTTGCCGTCGCTTTCGTTTTATACCTGCTCACTTACGCCTACATCTTCGTCGGCGGCGACCTGACCGCCAAAGGCATCAGCAGCGCGGTAGGCGGCGAAATCTCGCTCACCGTCGGCCAACTCGTCTTCTTCGGCATTCTCGCCTTTTGCGTTTGGGCATCCGCTCGCTTGGTTGACCGTTTCACCAGCATCCTCATCGGCGGCATGGTATTGACCTTTATTTGGGCAACCGGCGGCCTGATTGCCGATGCCAAAATGCCTGTTTTATTTGACACCCAAGCCCCTGCCGGCACCAGCTACTGGATTTATGTCGCTACCGCCCTGCCCGTTTGCCTTGCCTCATTCGGTTTCCACGGCAACGTTTCCAGCCTGCTCAAATACTTTAAAGGCGACGCGCCCAAAGTGGCCAAATCCCTATGGGCAGGAACGCTGATTGCGCTTGTGATTTACATCCTCTGGCAAATCGCCATCCAAGGCAACCTGCCGCGCAGCGAGTTCGCACCGGTTATCGCCGCAGAAGGACAAGTTTCCGTCCTGATCGAAACGCTGTCCAAGTTCGCCCAAACCGGCAATATGGACAAAGTGTTGACCCTGTTCTCCTACATGGCGATTGCAACATCCTTCCTCGGCGTAACGCTCGGCCTGTTCGACTACATCGCCGACATCTTCAAATGGAACGACAGCATCTCCGGCCGTACCAAAACCGCCGCGCTGACCTTCCTGCCGCCTTTGATTTCCTGCCTGCTCTTCCCTACCGGCTTCGTTACCGCCATCGGCTACGTCGGCCTGGCCGCAACCATCTGGACAGGCATCATCCCCGCCATGCTGCTCTACCGCTCACGCCATAAATTCGGCGTCGGTAAAAACTACAAAGTTTACGGCGGATTCTGGCTGATGGTTTGGGTCTTCCTCTTCGGCATCATTAATATTGCCGCCCAAATACTGAGCCAAATGGAACTCGTTCCCGTATTTAAAGGTTAAATTCCCTTAAGGCCGTCTGAAACACCCTCTTTCAGACGGCCTAATTCATTATTTTCCGCTACAATACCCCCTTTCCCCCAACGAACACCGTCCATGTACGACAATATCCGTTTCCATCTCGACGAAGACTACCCCGACCAGCTCCCGCCCGAAAACGCCGCCACCCACATCGGCATGTACTGGCAGTGGGCGGCGCAGGCAGGCCTCGTCAACCCCGTCTGGCAAACCGCCCCCGAAACCGCAGCCGACTTCGCCGCCATGACCTCGGGCAAAATCAGCGGACGGCACTTCCTGCTCAAACACATGGACGGCGCATTGACGGCGGACGACTTTACCGAACTCGGCCAACGGTTTACCGAGTTCTACTACACCGACGAAGAAGACGGCTACGGCGCATTTATGGAAGACTACGTCCTCGCCCTCGACACTCCCTCGCTCGGCGGCTTCTACCACGTCAAAAACACCCCGGAAACCTTCGTCAAACTGACACCCGTTTTTCAGACGGCCTTTGAAAAATGGAAAAGCAGTTTGAAAGCAGAAAAATAAGAGCCCACACCATGAAACTCATCATCCTCGACCGCGACGGCGTCATCAACCAAGACCGCGACGATTTCGTCAAATCCGTTGACGAATGGATTCCCATCGAAGGCAGCATGGATGCCATCGCCTTTTTAACGCAGGCAGGCTACACCATCGCCGTGGCCACCAACCAATCCGGTATCGGCCGCAAATACTTTACCGTGCAAGACCTAACCGAAATGCACGCGAAAATGCACCGCCTTGCCGTTCAAGCAGGCGGTACCATCGACGGCATTTGGTTTTGCCCGCACACTGCCGCCGACAACTGCGAATGCCGCAAACCCAAGCCCGGCATGATTATCGACATCATCGAACGCTTCAAGGCCAATGCCGCCGAAACCTGGCTGGTCGGCGACAGCCTGCGCGACCTGCAAGCCATTGATGCTGCAGGCGGCAAATCCGCGCTTGTCCTGACCGGCAAAGGCAAAAAAACGCTGGCCAAACACGAGCAAGAACTGCCTGAACACACCCAAGTCTTCGACAACCTGCTCGCTTTCTCGCAATACATCATGCGTGAAAACACACAAATCGAAGAAGCCGCGCAAGCCATCCTATAAACGACAAGGCCGTCTGAAAACTGCCGACAACGGCGTTCAGACGGCTTTCAAACGACAGACTTTTCCCCGATATGCTGATTATCCGCAACCTGATTTACTGGTTCATCCTTTCCTCCAGCATTATTTTGCTGTTCCCCTTTATGCTGCTTGCCCTGCCCTTCCAAGGCGGCGCACACAAAATGGCGCAAATTTGGGTGCGCATCCTCAACTGGTCGCTCAAGCACATCATCGGTTTGAACTACACCTTAAGCGGCGCGGAAAACATTCCCGACCACCCAGCCATCATCTGCGCCAAACACCAAAGCGGCTGGGAAACCCTCGCCCTGCAAGAGATTTTTCCACCGCAAGTGTATGTTGCCAAACGTGAACTTTTCAAAATCCCTTTCTTCGGCTGGGGCTTGAAGCTGGTTAAAACCATCGGCATCGACCGCAGCAACAGCCGCGAAGCCAACAAACAACTCTTAGAACAAGGCCTTGCGCGTAAAAACGAAGGCTATTGGATTACCATTTTCCCCGAAGGCACACGCCTGCCGCCCGGTGAAAAAGGCCGCTACAAGCTCGGCGGCGCGCGCATGGCAAAAATGTTTGAGATGGACATCGTCCCCGTCGCGCTCAACAGCGGCGAGTTTTGGCCGCGAAATTCCTTCCTCAAATACCCCGGCACGGTCAGCGTTATCATCGGCAAACCCATTGCCTACGGCAGTGGCAACGAAGCCGAACTCATGACCCAATGCGAGCAATGGATCGAAAGCCAACAGCCCCTGATTACCGGACAAGGTCCGTTCGCGCCACAAACCAAATAAATTATTCCATCGGGTGGGCCGCTATGCCCGCCCCTTTCCCTCAAACACCATGCCCCGCCTCCATACCCACACCCTTTCAGACGGCCTGACCATTCATATCCAGCTCAAACGCAGTGCCAAGAAAAACCTCATCTTGCGCCCTGTTTCCGCCGATACCGTCAGCATCAATATCCCGCCGTTTGTTACCCAACGCAACTTTACCCAATGGCTGAACGACAACGAGGCCATCCTGCGCCGCACCCTAAACAAAACACCGGCCCGACAAACACCTACCGACACACTTCCCAAATGGATTTGGTATCAAGGCGTTCAGACGGCCTTGTCCGTCCACACTGCAAACCACATCCAAATCAGGCCGTCTGAAATCCTATTGCCCGAAAAAGAAACCGCCACCCAACTTACCCATTTGCGCCACTTCCTGCACGAGCGTGCGCGCGAGTATCTGCTGCCGCGCCTCGAAGGCCATATCCGAACCACCCACCTGACCCCGAGCGCCATTTCCCTTTCCAACGCCAAAACCTTCTGGGGCGTTTGCCGCCACACCACCGGCATCCGCCTCAACTGGCGGCTCATCGGCGCACCCGAATATGTCGCCGACTACGTCTGCCTGCATGAACTCGCCCACCTGCGCCATCCCAACCACAGCCCTGCGTTTTGGGCTCTGACCCACTCGCTCACGCCGCATGTCGACCAAGCCGAACAATGGCTGAAGGCGCACGGCAGCGAATTGTTCAGCCTCGGTTAAGTCTTATCCGGCAGCATTTTTTTGCAAGCAAACACCAGCCCAAAGCAAAGAATCAACGCCCTCCAAACAAATCATGTAGCCGCGCGTAAAATCAAGTTTATCCGCTTGCCTCCCCTCATACCTGCCGATAAGATGATGTCGTTCTCAAAACCCTTTTCAGAAAGGAAAACCGATGACCAAAGCAAAATCGTTACTGGCCACCGGCATTTTGGCTCTTTTCTCCGCCACGGCATTCGCCTCCCCGTTGCCTTCCGAAATCTACCGTCCGGATGGCGCGCACACCATCAAAGCCGATCATCAAGGCGACGGCGAATTTGAATACGAAGCCGAACTTTCCGGCCAACGCAATTCCATTCCTTCCTTGGCCAAAAAAGTGATCGCCCACGCGCGCAGCAAAGGTTTCCATGTGGTTGAGTCTGAAATCAAACACGACGATGCCGATCTGAAATTCAAACGCGGCAAACAAGAGCTGGACGTTTCCATCGAAGACAAAGGCCAAGGCCGTATCGAATACAAAGCCGATTTGGACTTGGATAAAAACTAAATCCGACTCGCAAACAAAGGCCGTCTGAAATCCCATCGGGTTTCAGACGGCCTTTTGTCGTCTTTATCAGATAAAATGGCACTCGGTTTGCAAAATTTCCGACTCAAAACATTGTACAATCTGCCCACTTATACCGATAACATCCCAAACATTGCCATGAAAAAACGTCTGCTCCTCCTCGCCATCCTTCCCCTTTCCCTTCACGCCGCCGATGTACCGCCTGATGTGAAACCCGAGCTTCAAGTCAACACTGCCGAACCCCAACAACCCGAAGCGCACAACATCACTGCCGAGCAGACAAACAGGCCGTCTGAAAAAATCATCAACGTTGATGCCGATACCCTGCTTGCCAATACCGAATTACTGGCACGCGCCATGTATTCCGCCGTCGTCGCCCACAATATCCCTGGCATCAAAGCCGTTTTACCCATTTACGAACAATGGCCAGAACACGACCGCGCCATGGCGCGCTATGCCAAAGGTTTGCTTGCCCAATCCGAAGGGCGCGCCGCCGAAGCCGTCGGCCATTACCGCCGCTTTATCGCCGAGCAGCCCGATGCCTCCGCCGTCCGCTGGCAGCTTGCAACCGCTTTGTTTGAAGACAAACAAAACGAAGCTGCGGCTGACCAATTCGACAAACTACAAACCGAATCCCTCCCTCCTGCCTTGCAAGAACGCATCGAAACCTACCGCAAAGCCCTGCGCGAACGCGACTCATGGCAATTCAACGCCGGCTTGAACATCACACGCGAACAAAACATCAACCAAGCCCCCGGCCAACGCCGCCTAGGCAACCACCTGAGCGATGAACAATGCCGCGCCGTGCGCCTTGCCTATCCCGACGACGACTGCTTCCGAGGCTGGACATTCCCCGAACCCATCGATGCCACCGCCATCCATTACCAAATCGGTGCAGAAAAAAAATGGTCGCTGCCACGCGGCTTCTATGCCACGGCAGGCGCAGACCATTACGGCAAAATCTACCCCAAACACACCAACTACAACGACCTCACCACACGCTTCTCGGCAGGCCTCGGCTATGCCGACCAGCGCAGTGATATCGGCATTACCCCGTTCCACGAACGCCGCTTCTACGGCAATGACCCCTACACCTACACCAACGGCGCACGCCTCCACTACAACCATTGGTGGCAACCCAAGCTGCAAACCCTCAGCGCATTTGAAGCAGGCCGTCTGAAAAACAGCCGCCGCGAGCATTCCAACAATACCAGCCAGCTGCTCAGCAATTCCATCGTGTACTACCGCAACGCGCGCCAATACTGGGTGGCCGGTATCGACCTCTACCGCGAACACAACCGCGACGACAAAGGCGACAGCTTCAACCGCTACGCCCTGCGCACCACATGGGGACAAGAATGGCCCAAAGGCCTCTCCACCGTCCTACGCCTCAGCGCCGCCCAACGCCGTTACCAAGCCCCCGGCTTCTTCAGCAACGAACAAAACCGCCGCGACAAAGAAGCCTCCGCCTCCCTAAGCGTATGGCACCGCGCCCTCCATTTCAAAGGCATCACCCCGCGCCTGACCATTGCCCACAACAAAACATGGAGCAACGACAAGTTCTACGAATACGGCAAAACCAAAATGTTTGTCGAATTGAGCAAAACGTTCTGACAAGTAGAATCAATCTGTAAATAAAGCAAAAATGCCTGTCCTGCATACTGATTTACAAGGCAGATTCAAACTTTTACAGATACCGGATAAATAGATTTTTTAAGGCATAATGCCTCATTAAATTCATATTTATCAAATAGATGAAATTTAAGCCGATATTACTTTACAACGTAACGTACAACACTACATAACGCTACAAAAAAATCAGGCCGTCTGAAACCCGACTTGGCGTTTCAGACGGCCTGAGTATTCGTTATCATATCCGCTTACCTCTTCAGAAAGTATGATGATGAACGCCCTAAACAAAACCCTCTTATCCGTTTCTGTCGCGCTGGGATTGAGCGCCTGCGCTTCCGTCAAAACCGCAGACACCTACGACCTAGACTTCTCCAAACAAAAATACACCGAACAAAGCATCGAAGTGAACGGTCAGGCCATCAAATTCCGCGCTTACGAAGGCGTGGTTTACGTCCGCAATCCTGTCGATACCCGTTACGAAATCATCAATATTTATGTACCCGAAGCCTATTACAACGGCGGCGAGATAGACGGTTTCAACGCCGAAACCGCACCGATTTTCCTGCCCAACCAAATCGGCGGCTATATGCCGGCCGAACCGGGCAAACCTGCTTTAGAAGGCAAACGCGGCGAGCCTGAAGACGGCCAAAAATCGCCTAACGCCGCCCTGGTTGCCCTCTCCAAAGGCTACGTCGTCGCATCCCCTGGCGCACGCGGCCGAACAGAGCCCACCGGTAAAGCACCTGCCGCCATTGTCGATTTGAAAGCCGCCGTCCGTTACCTGAAAGCCAACGACAAAGTCATGCCCGGCGATGCCGAAAAAATCATTTCCAACGGCACAAGCGCAGGCGGCGCGATGTCCGCCCTCTTAGGCGCAACAGCCGACCAAAAAGATTACGAAAACCACCTCAAAGCCTTAGGTGCGGCAGACAGCAGCGACAAAGTTTTCTCCGTATCCGCATACTGCCCGATTACCGATTTGGACCATGCCGATATGGCTTACGAATGGCAGTTCAACGGTATCAACGACTACAAAAAAATGAACATTTCCATGCTCGACTACCGCGTCAAACGCGAGCTGGTCGCAGGCACACTGACCGATGACGAGAAAAAACTGTCCAACCTCCTCAAACCCCTATACCCTGCATACCTCAACAGCCTGAACCTGAAATCCCCCGAAGGCAAACCCCTGACGTTGGACGCCCAAGGTAACGGCAGCTTTAAAAACCATATTGCCGGTTTACTTGCCAAATCCGCACAAGCCCAGCTTGATGCAGGCAAAGACCTGAGCGACCGCACTTGGCTGACCGTCCGCAAAGGCAAAGTTGTCTCCGTCGATTTCGATGCCTACGCCAAAGCCGCCGGCCGCCAAAAAACACCGCCGGCCTTTGACGGCGTAGATTTAAGCACAGGCGAAAACCAACTCTTCGGCACCAATACCGTCGATAAACGCCACTTTACCGCGTTCTCCATGCAACACAACACCGCCGCCAACGCCGAAATCGCGGACGAAGAAACCGTCAAAATCATGAACCCGCTCAACTACATCGGCAAACCGGGCGTGAACCTGCCGCAAAACTGGCGCATCCGCGTCGGCACCATCGACCGCGACACCTCACTGGCAGTCTCCACCGTCTTGGCCGCCAAACTGCAAAATAACGGCCAAACCGTCGACTACGCCCTGCCTTGGGATGTCGGCCACGGCGGCGATTATGACTTAGACGAACTGTTTGCCTGGATGAAACAGGTCAGCAATTCTGCAAAATAATTGTTCGCAACATAGATTGAGATGAGATTTTGTATCCCGTTTTAATTGGAAAAATGGCGGATTTGACACTATTGAAACACCTGTTTGTGCCAGAAAAGGGACACTAATACCTAATTATTAGGCATCTGGGATGCCTGAGGAGAAGAAGAGGGGGGATTTAAAGCTAAAACAGCCGAAACCCTATGTTTGAGTTTCAGCCATCGTGAAAATAGTAAAGAAAACTATTTTAAAAATGTCTAAGGCTGTCTGAAATCTAACTTAAGGTTTCAGACAGCCTGTTATTATAAAGACAATGTTTCTAGATACACATCGGCCAACAAGAGCGACATCCTGTTAATACTATTGCTATAGCACCATATAATAAGCCAACCTTAAATATATTTTTTCTACGATATTTATGGTTCATTTTTGTCTCTTTCATAAGCTTTAAAGCTAATAAATTTGGTAAGTTTCTATTCATTAAAATCTGATCAAATTCGTTTTTTCAATGTTGGCAATATTGCATCCCAAGCCGTTAAAGCCTCCTTTTCACTTAATGGGGAACCGGCAGAATTGTTATCACTGGTACCGAAAGTCATCTTAAATCTCACACTGCCATCATCTTTTTCCCAAATAAATAGATATCGTTTCCCCTGCAACTTAACAAGTTTCTCACTACCAGACATGCCATTGATGTTCCGGCTTCCCTGGCGAATCGTGCTATATTTTGCCCATGACATAAGTCTGCCCATCACACTATTTTTCTTAACAAGATCTCGTTTCAATAAAGGTTTATCATCTTCATCCAAGAATCCACCTGTTGTCAGTTCGGCATAAACATCTTTATAGTCTTTAATTTTGATTCCCGCACTCCCAAAAAACGGCTCAGTTCCCTTATCAGCAATAAATCCCTCTTTTAAACAAACACCCTGTTGTAGCGGAATTTCACTTTCATTACGATCTCTCAATTTATCAAAAAAATCATTTCGTATATGCCTAATAGCTTCGTCAACTTTACTTTTTTCCAACTGCTTAAGATTTGAGGGTGCTTTACCATTAACAGGCATAATGCGCACAAAAGCTCTAATAGAATAGGCATCGTTCTTACCTAGCTTGAAACTAAAATCAACATTATAAAGCATTCCATTTACCTGAGTTAATAATGGGCTATCCCATGAAGCAGAAGCCTGTGTCACAGAAACTATTGCTTTGTTGGGAATAATAGTGCGGTACTCTATAAAACGATCACTTCCATTATATCCTTTTTCTTTAACCTCTAATGCGGATTCTACTTCCAGATTCCAATAATCTGGTCGCACTCTTATCTGCCAACCATTGTATTTAAGCCAGCCAGTCCCACTTATACGGTTAGATGGTAAGTCAATTTGGTAACGCCCACTGCAAAATGGCTGCGCGGTCCAATATGCAGATGTATTTTTAGCAAAATCCATAGCTATTTTTCCTTTTGTTGAATAACTTTGAGACGGTTGGCTACATGAAGATAATGTAACACTAATAAAAGCAATACCTATGAGTCTGAGAACTTTAGCCTTCGCCATTACTATCCCTTCCTTGCTGTAAATTCAAGGATACTAAATAAAGCGGAACTTCTGCTAGCACTTTTCTTCTCTCCATATGAGCCTTGATGGTCGTAACCATTTTCTATAAAGATTCGCCCATCCACTTTACCTTCTGGAGCACAACCTGAATCAGTAGGAACCGTTCCATCGCCGTTATCTTCAGCCTTACTCAACTGGAAAGATAATTGCCGTCCACTCGGCAACTCTACTGTAATTTTACCGGTATACATATCCTCAGTTTTTAAAAGCTTGGCCTGCCTCAAATCTTCCTCTCTAACATCATGTAACGAACTATCGCACAGCCAACTGATGCTGCCCCAAGCCTTATACTTTTCATCGTTGCCATATGCGATATTGGTTTTCCCAGGCAAATAAAAGCCCATATGTTTTTTTTGGAAGTTTGCAACCGATCCCATTATCCTTTTAAATCGCTCGGCATCACTCATTTCTTGTAATTCCATAATTGGTGACACTATCCCCCCTGGATTGATACGTGGATCTGCCTCTTCCCATTGGTTTTTTTTATCATTCAGTTTAGCTTTTTGATACTGTAACTGACCATTATGATACAACTTTGGTAATAGACTATACCATGCATCTGAATTCTGCATTAAATCCTCCGTACTGAAACTAAACTTTATTGTTTTAGGGGTAGCCTTTTCAGCAACTTTTAGCCATTGATTGGTATTATCCGATAACACTTTATAGTCTATCCATGGCATTAATTCCAATGCCCCAATTGAATTTAATAAGACTGGTGTAACACGTTCAGCTGAGTATCCAAAAATAGGAGAAGCGATAGTCGTCACTATATTTTCCCCACCAAATCCGGCTTTTAAGCGCTTATAAAATGCGGGAGCACCCGTAGCAGGCATAACATTATGATAAATACCAGATAGCGAACTACCACCTTGCTCCTTTGCATAAGCCCGCCCAACCAACCCCCCCATAGAGTGAGTAAGAACAATCACTTCATTACATTTAGAATCTGTTTGTTGACATTCTTTTAAGATTTTTTTAATACGGCTATTTAAATCACTGAAACCATACTTTTTATTTATCCCTTTTTCACTTTTCGCTTCAAAATATTCAATACTATCATTAGAATAACCGTTTCCTGATTGTTGATTATCTCTTAACCAGTTGTAACCACAAGCATAAACACGGAATTCACAATCTGCCGCATTCTGCAACCATCGTGCTAATTGTTCAGTATTTTCTAATGAGCCATTCTCATCACCTTTTGCAACTATAGACTGCCTACTTCCACTTTGAAACAAAGGTAATAATTTTTTCCATACCTCATTCTTCTCTATAACTTGTTTATATTCTTCTAATGTTTTACAAGCAGGAATATCATTTAGTGTATCCTCAAGAAAGACCAAAAAAGGAACATAACTGCCTTGATAAACTGTCCCCCAGCCACGCATTCTCGCTTCTTGGGCAATTTTTTGAGCCTCTGTCAATGACTCTCCCTCTTGAAATGGCTCTTTCGCAGAATTTTTCTCCTGAGCAACATCTCCTTCATGATCGTTATCAGGACTGGACATAGCAATTTTTCGATCGGTATAAACCATTCTTTTAGGTAATGGCCTGATTTTATTTGATTCCCAATCAACAAATGCAACATCAGGATTGATCTCTCTTCTACGTTCTTCTTTAGTACGAAAAAGACCAAAAATTAAAGCTGATAGTATTTCTAAGGCTGATGAAGGTGGTTGCCATGAGTCATCTACCTCGGCGTTCGCCAACTCTTTTTCATCAGACAACAAAACTGGAGTCTCTTGACCACTCCAAACATCACGGTATTTTAAATTACTGCCCATGATTCCTGGAACAAATAAGATAGGGACAACTCTATCTTTGATTCTGACTTCACAGCGCTGTGTATCCGAACTTTCTGTTAAATACGTATGAGTTATAGGTCTCCCTTGTTTATCTAATTGTATTTTTAATTGCTTTGCAGGCTCATTATTCATTAGAATTTTTCTCCGGTAAAATTGTTAATGTAATCTTTTCCACTCTAGCATCATTACGCTGAATACCAGTACTACCATTCGCATCAGTTATTCCTTGAATTTTAGTACCATCTGAACGTGTCAGAATAAAACGGCGGTTAGCTATTGGTTTTCCTGAAGGCGTTTTAATCAGAATTTCTTGATCAAATTTTGATTTAGGCATTTCATTAAACATTTGACTTAAGCTTTGTGGTCCATTCACCACCATCGGCGCCCTCACCCGCACCACCTTCGGACTCCCGATCTCGACTTCCCCGTTGCTCAGTTTGATATACGCCCCTTTGCAGGTAATCAGAATCTCCTCCTTCGCCGCAATAGTAATTTTTCCTGCACTGCTGGTTAACGTTGCGTCCTTTAAGGCATTCAGCTGCAATTCGTCATTCTGTGCCTGCACTTCCACTTTGCCCTGATTGGCCTGCATCTTGATGCCGCTGCTTTGCGCAAACAGGTTAACGCTCTCTGCCGCATGGGCGGTCAGGCTTTGGCCGGCGGTAATGTCGGTATGGTTGCCGCTGACCAGGTGGATGTTTTCATTGGCGGTGTGAAGTTGGCTTTGTTCTGTTGCGGTGGCAATGCCGGCGGGAGCGGTTTGGATTAAACCGGCCTCTTTCAGGTCTTTAAGGGCGTCTTTCAGACGGCCTCTTTGGGTTTCTTCATCGGTGTTGTGGTTGTTGGCGGTTTGGGCGGCTTTGTTCAGGCTTTTGGCCAGGGAGAGTGCCTGTTCGAGTTGGGAGATGGCATCGTCCATATCCAGCACTTTGCCGTTGGCATCCTGGTTTTGTGCGCTGACGAGTATGCCCTTGCCGGCCCGTACCGCGCCCCAACCGTCGGTTCTGAGTTCGAAGCCTTCGCCATTCTCTCCGCGTTTGTTGCGGTTTGAGTCGACGATGTGGCCGAGGTTGAGTTGGGATTTCTGATAGTCGGTGGCGAGTTTGATGTGTTCCTGTCCCTGCAGGTCTTCCATCCTGAGTTTGTTGTTCGCCCAGGTACGGATGACGTTTCTTGTGTTCCAGTCTGCAGGAATGTGGTCGGTATGGGCACTGTCGTGCATGACGCCGGAGATATACGGACGGTCGGGATTACCCTGTACGAAGGACAGCATCACTTCGGTGCCTTCGTGTAAGGGGAAGTGGATGCCGTATTCGGGACCGGCATAGGGTTTGGCCAGTCGGACGGGACGGCTTTCCCCGCCCGGACTCCATTCGTCCAAATCAAACGGTAATTTGACGCGGTAACGGCCCATATCGTCTATATAGGCGTAGGTGCAGTTCTCAGCCGCGGTTACCCGTGCCGGTAAGGTACCGTCGATATGCGGACGCGGGGTGATGCGTTCGGGACGGTAGGCGAGTTGGGCGGGGATGGTGGTAAAGGTATGGCTGTAGGCGGTATCTCGGCTGCCGCTGTGTTCCATGGAAAGTACCAGCCAGCCGTCGGGTGCTTCTGGGAAGGAGACATCGGTTTGGAACACCTTCATCGGCGTCATAGAGACGACGTTGCCGCTACCGTTGGCGATGGTTTGGCGGCAGAGGTTGGCTTCGTTCAACAGGGTCGTCTGAACTTGGGCTTCGTCGGTTGTTTTGGGATGAAGGCCCCAGTGTTGCTGTTTGCCCAATAAGACGGTATTGTCGGCAGATTCTTCGGACTGTTTGTTGTCGGTTTCGGCAAAGAGGTCGGTATCGGCGGTACGGTAGTTATAGTCGGCCGTGCGTATGCCTTCGACGATGGGGTTGTGGCGGATGCTTAAGTTAAAGAGTGCTTCGGTACCGACACTCTCCAATCCGGCATGGGGTCGGTAGGAAACGGGTAAGCCTTGACTGCGCAAGTAGTGTTCGGGACTGTCGCCGAAGACGACTACGTCACCATGTTGTTCATGCTGTTCGAAGGCATACCAGATGCCTTCTTCTTCACACAGACGGTTGATAAAGTCGAAGTCGCTTTCGAGATATTGGGTGACATACTCGCGTACGGTGTAGTTGCGGCTCTTTTGGAAACGGTAGTCGACACCGGAGAAGCCGTGATGTTTGAAGACGGCGGCAACGATGTCGGGGACGGTTTGGTATTGGAACAGCCGGGAAGTCTGGAAATGTTTTAAAGCCGCGAAGCGCGGCTCTAAAACAAAGCGGTAAACGGTTTCATCCTTGGATACGGACAGTTTTTCGCATGAGGTGATGATGCCCTGCCATTGCTTCGCCGGCGGGTCGTCTGAAGCAGACCCGAATGCCCCGGCCACTTCTGACAGTAAACCTTCCTGCGGACGAATCTCAAATGCTGCGCGTTGGTTGAGGTAGGAAGACAGAGGCAGCGAGGAGTCGGTGGAGGTAGCGGTGATTTCAACACTGTAAGCGGTATTGACTGCTTCGGATGCGACGAAAGAACGAACAGAGAGGGATGGGGAGAAACGGGCGAAGGTGAGGTGGTAGGATTGGCGGGCGGTCATGACGAGACAATTTTAGAATGACAATGAATTTGATATATTAACTTGGATTATGCTGATGGTAAAGCGAATGGGATAAATGGAAAAAAGGCCGTCTGAAAGGCACCCGACCCATCGGCTCCCCTCCAAACGGCCTTTAATCCGCCTTATTCAAACAAAACGTCTATGCCCTCTTCCCCAACTTCCAAGCTCGCTCGCTCCGGCATATGACCCGCCGTCTGCTGCCATTGTAAAAAACTTTGGGCTATCGCCGGCATCACCTGACGGTTCAGCAGGTGGTCGATGTTGCGCGCACCGCTGTCGCCGGTCGTACAGGAATCGGCCAGCAGCGCTGCAAAGTCCTCACTGTAACTGAGACGTGTTTGATGGGCTTCATACAGCCGGTCTGCAATTTTATCCAACTTCAATCTGACGATTTGGGCCAATGCTTCTTTTTCCAACGGACGGTAAGGAACGACCTGCATACGCGCCAACAATGCGGCTTGGAAGTGGTCTGTCAGTATCGGACGGATGGCTTCCACCAGTTCTTCCAAGCTGTATTCTGGTGCTTCTTCGGCTTCGGCAGGGCTGTCTGAAACTTCAGTGTGCTCAGACGGGGTTTCCGGCATTTGTGCAGAAAGTTCTACTTCGGTATCGGCGATCTGTTCTTGTCCGTTTGCTTCTTGGTTTTCTTCTGTTGCGGCTTCTTCTGCCTCTTCTGGCTCTTGCGGTTTCAGCAACTGGGTCAGTTCGTTTGCGCCCAAGTTCGAAGTCATCAGGATAACGGTGTTTTTGAAGTCGATTTCCCGGCCTTCGCCGTCACGCATCATGCCTTTGTCGAAGACTTGGTAGAAGAGGTTGAGGATGTCTTTATGGGCTTTTTCGACTTCGTCCAGCAATACGACGCTGTATGGTTTTTGACGTACGGCTTCGGTCAATACACCGCCTTCACCGTAGCCGACATAACCCGGAGGCGAGCCTTTAAGTTGGGAAACGGTGTGTGCCTCGCGGTATTCGGACAGGTTGATGGTAATCAGTGATTTTTCGCCGCCAAAGAGTGCGTCTGCCAATGCCAGGGCGGTTTCTGTTTTGCCGACACCGGATGGGCCGCTCAACAGGAATACGCCCAACGGGGAGTCGTTGGTTTTCAGGCCGGCTTTGGCAGCCCTTAAACTTTGCGCAATCGCATGGATGGCTTCGCTTTGTCCGACTACGCGTTGCTCAAGCAGGCTTTCGAGCTGCAGCAGGTTGGCCAGTTCGTCTTTGAGTACGCTGCCTGCGGGCACGCCTGTCCAGTCGGCGATAATGTCGGCAATCACGGTTTCATCGACGCTGGTAAAAATCAGCGGTTTGCCTGTGACGACGGCATCCAGCTGTTGCTGTTTCTCGGTCAGGCTTTGTTGTGCGGCTTCCCGCTCTTCGGAAGTCAATTCTGTATTTTTGGCGGCTTCCATTAAGGATTGTATTTCGTCCGCCAATTGTTTTTCTTCCTGATAGCGGCGGTTCATTTCTTCGCGCTGTTCGTTCAGTTGGGCAATTTCCTGCTCGACTTGTCGGATGTTTTCTTCTTGCGATGCGTTCAGACGGCCCAGTTGTTTGTCGGCATCCAATGCTTCCAATTCCCGTTGCAGCGAGGAGGCCTGTGCCTCCATCAAGCCGAAGATATGGGGAACGGTATCCAAGCTCATGCGGACGCGGGCGGCGGCCGTATCCAACAAGTCTACGGCTTTGTCGGGCAGTTGGCGGCCGGTAATGTATTTTCTGGAGAGTTGCACGGCTGCGATGACTGCGGAATCCTGAATATGGACTTTATGGTAGGCGGCATAACGCTGTTTCAAGCCGCGCAGCATGGTGAAGGCGGATTCGTCATCGGGCTCTTCTACTTTGACCATTTGGAAACGGCGCTCCAATGCGGCATCTTTTTCAAAATATTGTTTGTATTCGCTCCAGGTTGTGGCGGCAATGGTGCGCAATTCGCCTCGTGCCAAGGCCGGTTTTAAGAGGTTGGCGGCATCTGCGCCACCGGCGCTGTTGCCGGCGCCGATTAAGGTATGCGCTTCGTCAATGAACAATAAGATGGGTTCTTCGGAATTTTGAACGGCTTCAATTACGTTACGCAGGCGTTGTTCGAATTCGCCTTTAACGCCCGCACCTGCCTGCAGCAGGCCTAAATCCAGGACCAATACCTGTGTGTTTTCTAATATTTTAGGCACTTCGCCTGAGGCGATTTTCAAGGCTAGGCCCTCTACCAGTGCGGTTTTACCGACGCCCGGCTCGCCGACCAAAATCGGATTGTTTTTACGGCGGCGCGATAAAATATCCATCATTTGGCGGATTTCTGTTTCGCGGCCAAATACGGGGTCGATGCCGCCTTGGGCTGCTTTTTCAGTCAGGTTGACGGTAAAGCGCGCCAATGCATCGTTTTGTCCGGTTGCTTTAACCGGTTGTGGTTTGGATTCAGCCTGAGTGCCTTCCTGGCCTTCTTCGGCAGAAGTTTGGGCAAACGTATTGTTGGTGCCTTCGATTGAGACTTCATCCAACCATGTTTTCAGACGGCCTATTTGGGTTTCCGTCAGACTCAACAGCGGCCATGCATCCTGCGTCATCAGACGGTAAGGGGATTTCAACAATGCCTGATACAGATAAGCGGAACGGATTTCCGATGCGCCTTCGTCACTTGCCAGCAGCCATGCGTCTGACAATAGGCTGACCAGTGATTTGGACAGTGAAGGATTACCGCGGACATTGCGCGGCAGTTTATCCATCGTGTCCAGCAAAGGGTTCCAGATGTTTTCCGAATCAATTTCGTAACGTCTCAATAAGGCGCCGACATCGCCATCCCCTAATTCCAATAGTTTGATAAACAAATGGTCAACCGTAATTTCGGCATGACCCCGTGTTTGACATAAACCGGCGGCGGCTTCCATTGCCTGTTGGCAATGCGTATTCAGACGACGTAATAATAAGGCTTGATCATGTGCAGACATTTGATATCCCTGATGTAAAAATGTGTTATAAAAAAGTGCTACCTTTATCAGGCAGCACTTTATGTGGATGATTAAGCGCGGCTTTCGTTCCAGCTGTCGGAATGAATGATGTTGCCGTCTTTATAAGTCCAAGTGATTTTTTCGTAGCGCAATTCAACGCGTTCCAAGTGGTTGTAACGCTCGCGTGCAGGGTCTTTGATGTTGTGCATTACAGGACCTACTGCGACAACTTTAACGTTGTCCAGTTTGGTATTGAAGTACTCTTTCTCTTGACCGGATGCATCAATTTGATACCACTTGATTTCTACTTCTTTTAAAGTTTGGCCAGTGGTTACGGCTTTGTACAAGTATGGAGAAGACGCATCGTATTCTTTGTACAATACGATAGGTTCATGAACGCGGGTACCTGTCAGTTTGCCGGTATTGGCATCTGTAGGAATGCGGACATTGTGTTGGAACTCAACGATCTCAACACTGTCTTCACGGCCGTTAACGTCAACGGAACCTTTAATAGCGGAACCGCCATCGTCTTTCAGCCACATATAAGCAGGAATTGCCATATTTTTACTCCTTAGTTTTATTAAAAACGCTTTAAGTTTTAAGGCTTAAAGCAACTTGTGCTGCATTGAATTACTGTGTTGCCGAGGGAATAAGGATAATCTCAACCCTGCGGTTCTTGGCCTTACCGTCTTCTGTCTGATTGTCTGCAATCGGTTTGGTATCACCCAAACCTTTGACCTCAAACCGACCCTCCGGAACATTAGAAGAAATCACCAACCAGTCTTTGACGGATTGGGCCCGTTTTTCTGACAACTGCTGATTGGAAACAGGATTTCCGACATTATCGGTATGGCCTTCAACTAAAATGCGGGTATCAGGATGTGATTCGATTGCCTTCAATACGCCAATCAATGCTTTATTGGCATTATTTTTTAATTCAAACTGGCCGGTTTCAAAGAGTGCCAAACTATCCAGGGTAAGAACCACCGGCTCCGGCTTTTTGACAGGCCCGGGCGCTTTAGGAACTTCGGCAGGGATTAAGGCTTTTAATTTGGGGATATAGGCCTGCGCACGATACAGTCCCAAGCCCAAATATGCAGGAACACCGTAATCACGGTATCCTTCAAGCAATTTCAAGTCCTGCTTCAACAGCCCTATTTTTTTAGCCTGTTCGGCTTTATCCGTTTCCATACGGAAGTCCGCTATATGCGTGCCGATTTGTTCCAACAAACGGCTGTTATTGACAGTTGAAAACGACGCGGCCAGAAAAAAACCGGCAACACCAATGAATAATACCTTAAAAATCATATCTGAAATATGATTTCTATGATAAACGGCATATTTATCCAGATATTCGGATAGGATGTATCTTACCGAACCATGTTGAACGCTTTTTGCCGTCGGAATAAGACCATCTGTATTTTTTACCAGATAAGCTGCCCATTCAGATGTATTTTGAAAATTTCCACAATCGGCAAGGCTTAAACTGCATATGTCCACATACTCCCATCCGCTATCTGTATTTTTTAAGAATTTTTCTTCTAAAAAATTCAGCGCCTCCATCAGATAAACATATTGATGGCTATACTGGGCATTGCTGTCATGCAGAAATTTAAGGGACAGGGCGTTTTTCAGGTTCTTTAAGAATTCGTTTATCTGCAGACGGTTGTGTTCTTTCTTATTGATGATAGAAAAAACGGAATGACTGTTTTTTCTATCAAACAAAAAAGACACCGGCGTTTGAATCAACCAGTGCACCGGGATAGTCAAACCTGTGCTCTTCTGCAGAAAAAGTATATTACGCAACCATGTGCGCAAAGTGGTCGCAATATCGGTATTTTCCGCCGGGGAAAGCCACAGCTCCAGACTCACAGAAACATACTTATGGGCTGTATTTTCAAGCAAATTGGAAACGACCGGATGCAGATTTTCCGAACCCGACATATTGATATAGACGGTTTCATTTACCCTCTCTACCAACTTTCTCGGCACAGAAGAGTCATGCAGACGAATGGTATAGCAACCCAAATCTCCGTTGGAATCCAATTCTTCTGTGATTTTCTTCCAAAAATCCGTATTGATTTGTTCGCGTTTTTTCTTTAGATAAAAACGCCAATAATAAAAGGCCACCCCAACGGACAATGCCCAAGCACAGCCTTTGATTATCCAACCTGCCTGCCAATATACTGCGAACACATACAGTAAAACGAGCTCAAAAACAGCCAGGGTCGCCAGAACCGAAATTTTCCGATAAGTCATTATATAAACACTTGAAATTACAATGCTTGTATTTGTTCAACCAAACCATCTAGATAATATCTAAATGCAAAGTATGCAACCGCCGCTACAACAATGCTTCCCACAAGCAGCCAGGCAGGACGGAGGCTGAATGCTTTTTTCAGCGGCGTTCCCTTTTGATCTATATAAAACAACTTACCGTCTTCCGATACGGCATTGCTTGGGAAGGCAGGTGTGATTTTTTTCAACTGTTCCTGTGCGGTGTGCAATGCATCTTCATCCAAAACATATCGGCCCCTGAACCCCAAATTAATCACACTCAGATAGGTTTCCGCCACCAAGGGGCTGGCATCCTTGTGGTTTTTACACAAAGATTCGATTCGGTCACACAGGATATCCCCTGCATTATATGATTGGAAAAAACAAACCTGCATAGGGTTTCTTTCCCATACTTCCCTGTCGTTACCTTTCAGCGTGCGCAGTGCAACTTCATCCAAAAGGGCGCATTGTGCATATGAAACTTCTTCAATATCCGCTTCTTTCCATCCAAGCTCGGCTAATTTTGCCTTTAAATCTTGAATCAGATTTTTGCAATGAGCATACCATGATTCGGAATGGTCAGGTGTAAAGCCGGCAGATAATGCGGATACCGCCAAAGCAGTATCTCTCAAAACGGTTCTAATCAAGGGTTGGTTATTCATATTAAATACTCACTACTGCAAATAGGCTTAAATGTAAATCAGAAATAGAGGCCGGAACATAAATGCTGCATACTTGGGACTGCATCATCCTATCAAACGCGACATGCCGTTTATCCAACCTAAAATACACATTGTCCATTCTAAAAGGCAGGCCCGGCGGAGTCTGATGAAGGTGATGTAAAGGTACGCCGACCACTGCCGTATTAATTACACGCTCCACATCATCGGGTGCACCGATTTTGCTGACCAAAGGCAGCTGTTTTTGCAATTCCAAGAAGTCGACGGAGTCGGAATGGGCGGAAAGATAAAACTCTGCATCAGCATTGATTCGGTCATCAAATATCTGGGCGCGCCAATGCGTCGATTTCAGATGCTCCAGTGACAATTCGATAACAGGGGAAGGAATAACCTCATCCAGCAAATCACGGATTTTTTGTTCCAAACGGTTGAATGTTCCAAACAAATCAAAGTGATCATATGAGTCTATTTCTTTAACGGACTCGTTGGCTCTAAAGGTATACAGCATACCCAGCAGGCGTACCAAAAGTTTATAAAACTCTTCCGGATGCTTCTGCGGGTAGTCATTCAGGTGCTTCAATTCCGGATAAATGGTATTTAAGCCATGCAGAAACCAAAACAGCATCGAATCGGAAACTGAAAAATCAACGACACTTTCGCTCCGAGAGCGGCGGCGGGCAGACAAATTCTCTATACGGGATAATACCATCAATGTGATGCGGTTAAGACAAGAGAATAAAGTTTCCGATCCTGTTATGGATAACAATGGCGGGATATAGTTTTTAGCCCAAACGAAAGCGCCCGTCTCATCTTTCTCTATTGCACCGATAGGACAGGTAATATAGTCGTCATTTTGTTCAAAATCGAAACGAATGGTGAGATTCAACCCTTCCACCGCAAACTCTGTTTCTTCGGTAGAGAAAATATCCTCCACCTTCTCAAAGCTCTTAACAAAGCGCTTGGGCGTATCTTTGGTTTCATCCTCATCTACCAAGTTTGAAACATGTGCCTGATAGACTGGCAGTGCCAACAATACAACATTTCGTTGCTGTAAAGACAGGCCTTCAATATTACGCACATTGACGTGGCGTCCGCCGGCCTGCAAATCAATTAAGGTGCCATCCGGCAAGCATGCTTGAAGTGTATCTAATTTGATTTTTCCAACTTCTAATGCCTGACGGTCAAATTCACATTGAAAACAGCCCCATCTAAAATCCCCCATCATTCTCATTAACAGGGCATGCATATGATTATTGAATTTGTCTTGTTGTTGAAAATGTTGAGGCGATAGGAGTACCCCCTCTTCCCATAACGGCTTGTGAAATTTCACTGAAAAACCTTTTTCCGGTAAATTTGAATACAATAGACAAGCTATCTGTCTAACATTTATACTAACCAATCAGGATATTTCCTGACCCCATACCTTGCATTTTATTTGAAAAAATGACATAAGTGTCACTTAATCTATCAAAAAAGGATAAATTTCATCGTGAGCAAAAGTTTTCAAAACGAAGTTCCGCCTTCCCGTATCAATATTAAATTGGACTTGCATACCGGCGGCGCACAAAAAAAGGTTGAGTTGCCGCTTAAGCTTTTAGTAACCGGCGATTACAGCAACGGCCAAGATAAACGCGATCTTGCCGAAAAAGAAAAAGTCAATATTAACAAAAACAACTTTGATTCAGTATTATCCGATTTCAATCCTAAAGCCAATCTGACCGTCAAAAACACACTCTCTCCTGCCGGCGGCGAGATGAATGTGAATTTGGATTTCAAATCCATGCGCGACTTCCATCCGGAGCAAATTGCCCAGAATGTGCCGGAATTGCGTGCCTTGCTAGCTATGCGCAACCTGCTTCGCGATTTGAAATCCAACTTATTGGACGACTCTGCTTTCCGTCGCGAATTGGAAGCCATTCTGCGTGACGAAAACCTGTCTGCCGAACTGCGCGACCGTCTTGAAAAAATCGCACCTATCAATAATAAGTAACATCAAAGGCCGTCTGAAATACCCGTAAGGATTCAAATATGCAAAAAAGCCAAAAGGCCCAAGCCCAAACTACAGTTATCGAACAAGAAAACACAAACAGTGTTTATGAAGATCTGTGTAAAAAAATCAATCTGAATGCCGTTGACTCCGTCATCGATATCGAGCAATTCCAAAGTGCCGAGAAAATGTCGGAAGCCTCTGCCGACGAGCGTATTGCCGCAGCCGTCAGCGTCTTCATGAAAATGATCCAAGACTCTTCCCAAAAAGTGGAGCGCCTGGACAAAAGCCTGCTCGATTACCACATTGCCCGTATCGATGAACAACTCAGCCGTCAACTGGATGAAATCCTCCATAACGAAGAATTTCAAAAAATCGAATCCGCATGGCGCGGTTTGAAATTCTTGGTCGACCGAACCGACTTCCGTCACAATGTCAAAATTGAAATTCTTGATGTTTCCAAAGAAGATTTGATTCAAGACTTTGAAGATGCGCCTGAAATCGTGCAAAGCGGACTGTACCGCCACACTTACAGCAACGAATACGACACCCCGGGCGGCGAACCTATCGGCGCCGTGATTTCAAACTACGAATTTGACCGCAGCCCTCAAGATATGGCTTTGCTGCGCAATATCTCGCGTGTTTCCGCTTCTGCACACATGCCATTTATCGGCTCGGTCGGCGCTTCTTTCTTCGGCAAAGAAAGCATGGAGGAAGTGGCCGCCATCCAAGACTTGGCCAACTATATGGACCGTGCCGAATACATCAAATGGAAAAGCTTCCGCGAAACAGACGATGCACGCTATATCGGCTTGACCCTTCCTCGCTTCCTTGCCCGTCTGCCGTACGGCAGCGACACCGTGCCTGTCCGCAGCTTCAATTACGAAGAACAGGTAAAAGGTACGGAGCATAACCGCTATTTGTGGGCAAATGCATCATTTGCCTTTGCCGCCAATATGGTGCGCAGCTTCATCAATAACGGTTGGTGCGTCCAAATTCGCGGCCCACAGGCCGGCGGCTTGATTGAAGATTTGCCTATTCACATGTACGACCTGGGTACCGGCAATCAAATGAAAATCCCGACAGAAGTCCTGATCCCGGAAACCCGCGAATTCGAATTTGCCAACTTGGGCTTTGTTCCGCTGTCTTTCTATAAAAACCGCGATTACGCCTGCTTCTTCTCCGCCAACTCGACTCAGAAACCCGCGTTGTATGAGACCAAGGAAGCAACCGCAAACAGCCGCATCAACGCCCGTTTGCCTTACGTCTTCCTGCTCTCCCGCCTGGCGCACTACCTCAAACTGATCCAGCGTGAAAACATCGGTACCACCAAAGACCGTCGCATGCTTGAATTGGAACTGAATAATTGGATCAATACCCTGGTAACGGAAATGACCGACCCGAGCGACGAGCTGCAGGCAACACATCCGTTAAGAGAGGCAAAAGTATTGGTGGAAGATATCGAGGACAACCCGGGTTTCTTCAAAGTCCGCCTGTTTGCCCGCCCGCACTTCCAAATCGAAGGCCTGGATGTCAACTTGTCATTGGTATCTCAAATGCCTAAAGAAAAGAAATAAGCAATTAGGTAAACTTGAAAAATCCTCTTTCCAAAAAGGAAAGAGGATTTTTTTAATCACTCCCAACACTGGGCAAACTACTAATCAAAGCACATCCGCATGCAGTCTTGCAACCATCAACAGCAACTGCTTTACCTTCAAACATCATATACTGACTGCCTTCAATAATCGGATTGTCGCCATGACCGGTTATAGGGCAACTAACCAAATCGCCAACTAGTGCCGCAGGTTTTCCTTCAATAGTCATTTGGGAAGATGCTTGAATGACCATACCACCATGCGTAGTAGAATCACCCAATCTAATAATACCCTTCATTTTTACATTCCTTTGCCGTCAAAATTCCTATAAACCAGATTGTAGATCTCAGACATTACCATAAGCCTGAATCAAACGCCCCATATAAAAACCATTATCCGTATTCCAACCAAATAACTGATTTTTCTGCTCAGTATTTTCAACAGCCAAACCTAACATGAGCAATTGATTTTCCGAAGCAAGAGGTCCCATAAAAAGCCCAGGATTATGTCTTAAAATACTATTTCTGTCGTAATGCCAGTCCCCTCCTGCTGCCTTAATACCATCCATATATTGCTGGATTTCCTCATGTGAGGAAGCAAACCATACTGCATCAACTGCTTCACCATGTAATCCATAATCCACATATTTTTTCAATAACTGTGGTTGTTTTCCATCATCCAGCGTAATAGGTCGTTGTACCCATGCACGAACTGGTAGATTATTCTGTTTAGCCAAATGCAGAGAGGAAAAAACTATCCAGGTTACTGTTTCAGTAAATTCTAAATCATCTACATCTGGATTTAACCAAGCCGACAAAACAGCATGGATACCTTCCGGTTCGGATTTCTCAAACCAATTATCGATAAATCCACTCATATCCTGTAGAGGCATTATGGTCAGATCCAAGTTTTCTATACCAATAGTTTCCGACATATTGATTAGCTTATTTTGCCAGGCTTCATAAATATCGTTGTCAGGAGTATGGATATGTACGGTCAATTTTTTTGAAAACTCAGCCAAAGATCTCATTCTTTCTTCTAATTGCCACACCGCTGTTTCATGACATAATGGTCGTTCAAAGTTATCTTCTTCATCAATAAAAGCAATACAATCAAATCTCTCATTACCTTTAGTTTCAGCAATTACATCATTCAGTGCAATTTCAGACGGCAGAGCTACATAAGCGTCTATTACTGCAACTCTCTTACCAGCCCACTCTGTCCACTTTCTACGAATATTGTCTTTTTCTTTCTGCCATGCCTCCATAGCGGCATAACGATGGACTGAAGAAATATAGCGGTAAGAAAGTGCTGCAAACCATATAACAGGAAAGACCAACGAATAAATTGCATACTTTTTCAGCAATAAAATCCATAGCAATGAACAGCAACATGCAAATGCCAAAGTAGCGGCCCACATCCATGGTTTTCCCCACTTATTTTTGACTTCTGGAACTAATGTTGCGGGAACTTCAGGAATATTCCATTGCATTTTAAATAGCCTTATACTCAAAAAATCAATTATATATAAAAATAATCATATTGGTTAAACATTAGCACATAGATTCTTAATATTATCTATGTAACTATCTAACCATTTATTAATTAAACGTTTAATATAGAACTATACAGGCTCTTCTAAAAAATTTTCACATCCTATATACAAGCCCATTTAACCATAAGCTTAATTATATTCAATATATCAAACTTATTCTAAGCTTCAAAAAACTTCCAAGTAAAAAGTTTAACCAGCTATTTAATAAAATACGGCATTTTAAACTGAAAATGTTATCCTCAACCTAAAATACTTATACTCTAAGATGGGTAAGTTTCTCCTAACTTTATTCCGATCCAAACAATAAGTTCTCTTTAATATTCCTAATTTTATCGCGTAACACAGCTGCTTCTTCAAACTGCAAATCCCTAGCTGCCTGCTGCATGGCTTTTTCCAGTTTGGCAATTTCTTTCAAGGCATCTTCTTCATTGTGGATTTCGCCGACTTTAACCTTGTTTTTACCTTTCAGACGACCTTTGCCGCTGTCTTCTTCGTGGTACACGCCGTCGATGATGTCTTTAACCTGTTTTTTAATCTGCTGCGGAACGATGCCGTGTTCTTCGTTAAATTTAATCTGTTTTTCGCGGCGGCGTTCGGTTTCGTCGATGGCGGCTTTCATGGAGTCGGTAATTTTATCGGCGTACAGGATGGCGACGCCGTTCACGTTGCGCGCGGCGCGGCCTATGGTTTGAATCAGGCTGCGGTGCGAGCGCAGGAAGCCTTCTTTGTCGGCGTCGAGAATGGCGACGAGGGAGACTTCGGGGATGTCCAAGCCTTCGCGCAAGAGGTTGATGCCGACGAGTACGTCAAATAGTCCGAGCCGCAAATCTCTAATAATTTCAACGCGCTCTACGGTGTCGATGTCGCTGTGCAGGTAGCGCACTTTGATGCCGAGTTCGCTGTAATAGTCGGTGAGTTGCTCCGCCATGCGTTTGGTGAGGGTGGTAACGAGTACGCGTTCGCCTTTTTGGATGCGGTCGTTGATTTCGCTCATTAAGTCGTCAACTTGGGTGGCGACGGGGCGGATGATGATTTTGGGGTCGACCAGCCCTGTGGGGCGGACGACTTGTTCGACCACTTGTCCGGCGTGTTCTTCTTCGTATTTGGCGGGAGTGGCGGAAACGAAGACGGTTTGCGGCATGACTTTTTCAAATTCGTGGAATTTGAGCGGTCGGTTGTCGCGGGCGGAAGGCAGGCGGAAGCCGTAGTCCACGAGGTTTTGCTTGCGCGATGCGTCGCCTTTGTACATGCCTCCGATTTGGGTAACGGTAACGTGGCTTTCGTCAATGAACATGATGGCGTTGTCGGGCAGATAGTCCATCAGCGTGGGCGGCGGTTCACCTTCTTTTTTTCCGGAGAAGTGGCGGGAGTAGTTTTCGATGCCTTTGCAGAAACCCATTTCGTAGAGCATTTCGAGGTCGAAGCGGGTGCGCTGTTCGATGCGTTGTTGTTCGACGGGGCGTTGTTCGCGGGCGAAGAATTCAATGCGTTCGCGCAGTTCTTCTTTGATGGATTCGCAGGCGCGCAAGACGGTGTCGCGTGGGGTAACGTAGTGGCTGGACGGGAAGACGGTGTAGCGGCCGACGCGCTGGATAAGGCTGCCTGAAAGCGGGTCGAACATATCGAGACGGTCGATTTCGTCGTCGAACAAGCTGATGCGCAAGGCGTTTTCGGAGCTTTCGGCGGGGTACACGTCGATCACGTCGCCGCGTACGCGGAAGCTGCCGCGTTTGAAGTCCAAATCGCCGCGTTCGTATTGCATGGAAACGAGCGTAGCGATGATGTCGCGCTGCTCGATGGTGTCGCCTTCTTTGACGGACAACACCATTTGTTGATATTCGGTCGGGTCGCCGATACCGTAAATGGCGGACACGGTGGCAACGATAATCACGTCATCGCGCGTCATCAGGTTTTTGGTGGCGGAAAGGCGCATCTGCTCGATGTGTTCGTTGATCGCACTGTCTTTTTCGATGAACAAATCGCGGCTGGGCACATAGGCTTCGGGCTGGTAATAGTCGTAGTAGGAGACGAAATATTCCACCGCGTTTTCAGGGAAAAACTCGCGCATTTCGGCATAAAGCTGGGCAGCAAGGGTTTTGTTGTGCGCCATGATGATGGCGGGACGGCCGCTTTGGGCGATGACGTTCGCCATGGTGTAGGTTTTGCCCGAACCGGTTACGCCGAGCAGGGTTTGATAAGCAAGTCCGTCTGAAAGTCCTTCGAGCAAGCCAGCAATGGCAGTGGGCTGGTCACCGGCAGGAGGAAATGGCTGATGAAGTTTAAACGGAGAATTGGGATATTGGATGACTTCCATAAGACGGCCTGTTTTATGTTCAGGTAAAGAGAGGATTATAACAAAGTGCCGTCTGAAAATTGATAGTGTAGCAATCTGACAAGACTAAATATTTCATCTCCTTCCTTAGCTAACTGAGGTTGGTTGTGTTGGCAGGAACAATTAAACTCCCCTCTCCCCCAAAGACGTGCCTGTGCACGTCCTTTTTACTTTCTTATCTCCTTTCCACTCGATTGTCACCCCATAAAAGGCTTACACTCCGCATCATTGCCCCTAAATATCTCCTCGCCGTCCGTACAGCTTCCCTTACTCTTCATCTTCCCGCACACTACTGCTGTCAACGACTCGTTCAAACGCAATACCCTCGGTTCCGCCTCCCTGTCCAACGCCACCGCCTTCAAGGTAAACTTACCCTCCAGGATGCCCTTAGCCTGACCGCTCATCCTGATACAGAAACCGCCCGCCTCCTTCACCGGCAATTCCGGCCACTTCGTCGACGTCAGCTTAAAGCTGCCCTTTTTTGTGTAGAACTGCTCCATAAAGCGCGCATTTTCCAGCAGGGCGGCATGAGCCGCACGCAAGTTGGCCGAGCGGACTGACTCCCGATAGGCCGTAAAGGCCGCCGTTGCCAAGATCGAAACCAGCAGTATCACCACCAACAGCTGTATCAAAGAGTACCCCCTCTGCACAGTTGCTCCATTCCGTTTGCCAACAAATGTTTTTAAGTACATATCTTTAATTCCCTTTATCTTTTATATCCCTATCCAACAAGAGGCACCTTATCCGTTTATCCCTTTACCCAATATAAAGCCCCCAGTGGTCCAAGCTCTCATTGCCACCCCCAAACAAAGCCGCCCCGTGGCCCAACCGGCAAACGGTTCGGCCGCAGGGCGGCATATAGGCAGAGTCCGGCTTATTTTTTCACGGCAGGCTGTGCAGCCTTAGGCGCGGCAGAAGAAACCGTCGCCTCCGCCTTCAACTTGTTCAGCACCGCATCACCGATGCCCTTCACGTTTTTCAGCTCCTCCACCGATTTGAACGCACCGTTCTTCTGACGGTATTCCACAATCGCTTTCGCCTTAGCCGGGCCGATACCCGGCAATGCCTCCAGCTCGGCAGAAGAGGCCGTATTGACATTCACGGCAGCCAAAGAGAATGCCGTACACACGGCGGCAAAGACACCAAATAAAAATTTCTTCATCAGGGTTTTCCTATAACGTGTTGGATTGAATCAACCGGGCCGGCTGCAGGACGGTTTTACTTCCCCGCAGACACTGCCACACGACAGTAGAACACGGCCCTACTCCATATAAATGCATACGACATAATAACGCAAATACCGTTTAATTTCAAATATTCCAAACGGTTAACCGTAACTTTCGGTACTTTTGTGCAAGAATAACAACAGGGTAAATATTTCCGATTCCAATACCAAGATGCACGACTACTCCATAAACACCGGCACATCACTACCCCAATGTTTGGTCCCAACACCTGTTACCCCAATTCTGCCGCCAAACCGACAGAAACGACAGGCATGTAAAAAGCCCCCGACATCAGTCGGGGGCTTCGGAATGGGTGTTTGGCGGTGACCTACTTTCACATGGAAGAACCACACTATCATCGGCGCTGAGTCGTTTCACGGTCCTGTTCGGGATGGGAAGGCGTGGGACCAACTCGCTATGGCCGCCAAACTTAAACTGTTACAAATCGGTAAAGCCTTAATCAGTATAAATGGTGATGACTGAATCAGTCAGTAAGCTTTTATCTTTGAAGTTCTTCAAATGATAGAGTCAAGCCTCACGAGCAATTAGTATGGGTTAGCTTCACGCGTTACCGCGCTTCCACACCCCACCTATCAACGTCCTGGTCTCGAACGACTCTTTAGTGTGGTTAAACCACAAGGGAAGTCTCATCTTCAGGCGAGTTTCGCGCTTAGATGCTTTCAGCGCTTATCTCTTCCGAACTTAGCTACCCGGCTATGCAACTGGCGTTACAACCGGTACACCAGAGGTTCGTCCACTCCGGTCCTCTCGTACTAGGAGCAGCCCCCGTCAAACTTCCAACGCCCACTGCAGATAGGGACCAAACTGTCTCACGACGTTTTAAACCCAGCTCACGTACCACTTTAAATGGCGAACAGCCATACCCTTGGGACCGACTACAGCCCCAGGATGTGATGAGCCGACATCGAGGTGCCAAACTCCGCCGTCGATATGAACTCTTGGGCGGAATCAGCCTGTTATCCCCGGAGTACCTTTTATCCGTTGAGCGATGGCCCTTCCATACAGAACCACCGGATCACTATGTCCTGCTTTCGCACCTGCTCGACTTGTCGGTCTCGCAGTTAAGCTACCTTTTGCCATTGCACTATCAGTCCGATTTCCGACCGGACCTAGGTAACCTTCGAACTCCTCCGTTACTCTTTGGGAGGAGACCGCCCCAGTCAAACTGCCTACCATGCACGGTCCCCGACCCGGATTACGGGTCTGGGTTAGAACCTCAAAGACACCAGGGTGGTATTTCAAGGACGGCTCCACAGAGACTGGCGTCTCTGCTTCAAAGCCTCCCACCTATCCTACACAAGTGACTTCAAAGTCCAATGCAAAGCTACAGTAAAGGTTCACGGGGTCTTTCCGTCTAGCAGCGGGTAGATTGCATCTTCACAACCACTTCAACTTCGCTGAGTCTCGGGAGGAGACAGTGTGGCCATCGTTACGCCATTCGTGCGGGTCGGAACTTACCCGACAAGGAATTTCGCTACCTTAGGACCGTTATAGTTACGGCCGCCGTTTACTGGGGCTTCGATCCGATGCTTGCACATCTTCAATTAACCTTCCAGCACCGGGCAGGCGTCACACCCTATACGTCCACTTTCGTGTTAGCAGAGTGCTGTGTTTTTAATAAACAGTCGCAGCCACCTATTCTCTGCGACCCTCCAGGGCTTACGGAGCAAGTCCTTAACCTTAGAGGGCATACCTTCTCCCGAAGTTACGGTATCAATTTGCCGAGTTCCTTCTCCCGAGTTCTCTCAAGCGCCTTAGAATTCTCATCCTGCCCACCTGTGTCGGTTTGCGGTACGGTTCAATTCAAACTGAAGCTTAGTGGCTTTTCCTGGAAGCGTGGTATCGGTTACTTCATGTCCGTAGACACTCGTCGTCACTTCTCGGTGTTAAGAAGACCCGGATTTGCCTAAGTCTTCCACCTACCGGCTTAAACAAGCTATTCCAACAGCTTGCTAACCTAACCTTCTCCGTCCCCACATCGCATTTGAATCAAGTACAGGAATATTAACCTGTTTCCCATCGACTACGCATTTCTGCCTCGCCTTAGGGGCCGACTCACCCTACGCCGATGAACGTTGCGTAGGAAACCTTGGGCTTTCGGCGAGCGGGCTTTTCACCCGCTTTATCGCTACTCATGTCAACATTCGCACTTCTGATACCTCCAGCACACTTTACAATGCACCTTCATCGGCCTACAGAACGCTCCCCTACCATGCCAGTAAACTGGCATCCGCAGCTTCGGTTATAGATTTGAGCCCCGTTACATCTTCCGCGCAGGACGACTCGACCAGTGAGCTATTACGCTTTCTTTAAATGATGGCTGCTTCTAAGCCAACATCCTGGCTGTCTGGGCCTTCCCACTTCGTTTACCACTTAATCTATCATTTGGGACCTTAGCTGGCGGTCTGGGTTGTTTCCCTCTTGACAACGGACGTTAGCACCCGCTGTCTGTCTCCCGAGGAACCACTTGATGGTATTCTTAGTTTGCCATGGGTTGGTAAGTTGCAATAACCCCCTAGCCATAACAGTGCTTTACCCCCATCAGTGTCTTGCTCGAGGCACTACCTAAATAGTTTTCGGGGAGAACCAGCTATCTCCGAGTTTGTTTAGCCTTTCACCCCTATCCACAGCTCATCCCCGCATTTTGCAACATGCGTGGGTTCGGTCCTCCAGTACCTGTTACGGCACCTTCAACCTGGCCATGGATAGATCACTCGGTTTCGGGTCTACACCCAGCAACTGTTCGCCCTATTAAGACTCGGTTTCCCTACGCCTCCCCTATTCGGTTAAGCTCGCTACTGAATGTAAGTCGTTGACCCATTATACAAAAGGTACGCAGTCACACCACAAGGGTGCTCCCACTGTTTGTATGCATCAGGTTTCAGGTTCTATTTCACTCCCCTCCCGGGGTTCTTTTCGCCTTTCCCTCACGGTACTGGTTCACTATCGGTCGATGATGAGTATTTAGCCTTGGAGGATGGTCCCCCCATATTCAGACAGGATTTCACGTGTCCCGCCCTACTTTTCGTACGCTTAGTACCACTGTTGAGATTTCGAATACGGGACTATCACCCACTATGGTCAAGCTTCCCAGCTTGTTCTTCTATCTCGACAGTTATTACGTACAGGCTCCTCCGCGTTCGCTCGCCACTACTTGCGGAATCTCGGTTGATTTCTTTTCCTCCGGGTACTTAGATGGTTCAGTTCTCCGGGTTCGCTTCGCTTATCCTATGTATTCAGATAAGGATACCTCCTAAGAGGTGGGTTTCCCCATTCGGACATCGCGGGATCATAGCTTTATTGCCAGCTCCCCCACGCTTTTCGCAGGCTTACACGTCCTTCGTCGCCTATCATCGCCAAGGCATCCACCTGATGCACTTATTCACTTGACTCTATCATTTCAAGAACCTCTTTGACTTCGTTTGCCTACCCGTTGACTAGGGAAGCAAACTTGAAATTCCTACTTTGATAAAGCTTACTACTTTGTTGTGTCTTAATCCTGCCTTTTGTGTTTCAGGATTAAGTCGATACAATCATCACCCAAATACTGTGTTTGTTTTCTTTTCTCTTGCGAGAGATTTTTTATCCTTTGCAAAGAACAAAAAATCAAAACAAACTCATTGTCTTTGTTTGTTGATTTCGGCTTTCCAATTTGTTAAAGATTGATGCGTCGATATTTCACTTCGCAAATCAAAATAAGCTGCTAAGTATAGCAGGCTTCCTTTGATTTGTAAAGTTCTTGGTGGAGGCAAACGGGATCGAACCGATGACCCCCTGCTTGCAAAGCAGGTGCTCTACCAACTGAGCTATGCCCCCGTTCTTGGTGGGTCTGGGAGGACTTGAACCTCCGACCCCACGCTTATCAAGCGTGTGCTCTAACCAGCTGAGCTACAAACCCGGATTCTCTTCTTAAGCGAATCTTGTCTTCACTCAAGCTTTTCTCTTCCGCATCTTTTACAGTTTACCGATAAGTGTGAATGCATCAGACCTCTTCTTTCTCTAGAAAGGAGGTGATCCAGCCGCAGGTTCCCCTACGGCTACCTTGTTACGACTTCACCCCAGTCATGAAGCATACCGTGGTAAGCGGGCTCCTTGCGGTTACCCTACCTACTTCTGGTATCCCCCACTCCCATGGTGTGACGGGCGGTGTGTACAAGACCCGGGAACGTATTCACCGCAGTATGCTGACCTGCGATTACTAGCGATTCCGACTTCATGCACTCGAGTTGCAGAGTGCAATCCGGACTACGATCGGTTTTGTGAGATTGGCTCCACCTCGCGGCTTGGCTACCCTCTGTACCGACCATTGTATGACGTGTGAAGCCCTGGTCATAAGGGCCATGAGGACTTGACGTCATCCCCACCTTCCTCCGGCTTGTCACCGGCAGTCTCATTAGAGTGCCCAACTAAATGATGGCAACTAATGACAAGGGTTGCGCTCGTTGCGGGACTTAACCCAACATCTCACGACACGAGCTGACGACAGCCATGCAGCACCTGTGTTACGGTTCCCGAAGGCACTCCTCCGTCTCTGGAGGATTCCGTACATGTCAAGACCAGGTAAGGTTCTTCGCGTTGCATCGAATTAATCCACATCATCCACCGCTTGTGCGGGTCCCCGTCAATTCCTTTGAGTTTTAATCTTGCGACCGTACTCCCCAGGCGGTCAATTTCACGCGTTAGCTACGCTACTAAGCAATCAAGTTGCCCAACAGCTAATTGACATCGTTTAGGGCGTGGACTACCAGGGTATCTAATCCTGTTTGCTACCCACGCTTTCGAGCATGAACGTCAGTGTTATCCCAGGAGGCTGCCTTCGCCATCGGTATTCCTCCACATCTCTACGCATTTCACTGCTACACGTGGAATTCTACCTCCCTCTGACACACTCTAGTCACCCAGTTCAGAACGCAGTTCCCAGGTTGAGCCCGGGGATTTCACATCCTGCTTAAGTAACCGTCTGCGCTCGCTTTACGCCCAGTAATTCCGATTAACGCTCGCACCCTACGTATTACCGCGGCTGCTGGCACGTAGTTAGCCGGTGCTTATTCTTCAGGTACCGTCATCAGCTGTCGGTATTAGCAACAGCCTTTTCTTCCCTGACAAAAGTCCTTTACAACCCGAAGGCCTTCTTCAGACACGCGGCATGGCTGGATCAGGCTTGCGCCCATTGTCCAAAATTCCCCACTGCTGCCTCCCGTAGGAGTCTGGGCCGTGTCTCAGTCCCAGTGTGGCGGATCATCCTCTCAGACCCGCTACTGATCGTCGCCTTGGTAGGCCTTTACCCCACCAACTAGCTAATCAGATATCGGCCGCTCGAATAACGCAAGGCCCGAAGGTCCCCTGCTTTCCTCCTCAGAGAATATGCGGTATTAGCTAATCTTTCGATTAGTTATCCCCCATTACTCGGTACGTTCCGATATATTACTCACCCGTTCGCCACTCGCCACCCAAGAAGCAAGCTTCTCTGTGCTGCCGTCCGACTTGCATGTGTAAAGCATGCCGCCAGCGTTCAATCTGAGCCAGGATCAAACTCTTATGTTCAATCTCTAACTTATAACTTCTGGTCTGCTTCAAAGAAACCGACAGGACAATGTCTAAAACATTATCTTGTCTGTCTTTTAAACAGTGTGAGGCCTAATGCACTCACACTTATCGGTAATCTGTTTTTTAAAGAGCGAATCGAATTATACAGTACATTTAGCAAATGTCAACTAAAATTATCGAAAATTCTAACTAACTGTGTTATACTGTCTGCTTCGTTTTCTTCACCGCGTCAGCAGCGAAGAACCGAACTATACGCCTCCCAACAAAACCAGTCAACACCTTTCGCAAAATTATTTCTAGAAATTTAACCACCACCCTGTTTTAACAGGGTTTTTATTTTATAAAAAACTCCAGCAACCTTCCTACACAATCCATACATACAAAAAATACAAAACAAAGGCCGTCTGAAATGCTCTTTCAGACGGCCTTTGTTTATGTTTTCTATTTATCCAATACGTTGAAGGACAATTTCTAGGACAAATTTGCTGCCTACATAGGCAAAAATCAGACTGACAAATCCGACAATAGTCCAAACGGCGGCTTTTTTGCCGCGCCATGCGGTCATGCTGTGTTTCAGCAATAATGCACCATAAATCAGCCACGACATAATACTGAAGATGGTTTTATGCGTGAAGGTCATCGGCTTGCCGAAAACGGTTTCTGCAAAAAACGTACCGCTGATAACGGAATAGGTCAACAAAACGAAACCTGCCCACATGCCTTGGAACATAAGTTTTTCTAAACTCAATAATGGCGGCAAGAAGCTGACCAATGCGGAAAAACGGCGTTTGTGCAGATTGCGGTCGAGCAAAAGGATTAGGATGGCAAATAAGGTTACGATGCCAAACAGTCCGTATGCGAGCAATGATGATGCGATGTGCGACAGCGGCAATAAGTCTACGATTTGGCGACCTGAAAAATCACCCGGGAAAAGGAAACCCAACAATAAGGTTAATGCAGCACAGGGATACAATAAGAGTTGCACACCGCGCAGACAATAAAAGAAGCTGCCCAGACAGTACATCATCAGCATCAGCCAAACTATCAGACTGAGCGAATAACCAAAACCGGTAATCAATACCCTATCCTGCAATACAGGGAACATCAATGCTGCGCCATGTACCAATAATGCGCCGCTCAAAATCAAAAGCTCGGTTTTCAGCGGGTAAGACTTATTATTGTGCTTTTTATGTTGCAACCAGGAAAATGCGCCCAATCCGGCATACACCAGCATAAGGCAGATTAAGACAATCGGCATAAATATCTTTCTCACATAGACATGTGAACACTTGACAGACACCCGGCAGGGTTTCAGACGGCCTTGGTGTGCGTATTTGTGTTCTTGAAGCATAACTTCGGACTATCGTGTAAAATAATCCGAATTTTATTTTAACAAAGAATGCCCTGTATTGGGCAGCTATTCTCATTATCAAGGATAAGTATGTTAGACAACCTGACCAACCGCTTCAGCAAGGTACTTAAAAATATTCGCGGCCAATCAACGCTGACCGAAGACAATATTAAAGAAGCCTTGCGCGAGGTTCGTCTTGCCCTGCTGGAAGCCGACGTTGCATTACCCGTCGTTAAAGAATTCGTCAACACAGTCAAAGAACAGGCCCTTGGCCAAGAAGTCGTCGGCAGCCTGACGCCTGACCAAGCCTTTATCGGTGTGGTCAACCAAGCATTAGTCGAACTGATGGGCAAGGAAAACAAAACGCTGGATTTGTCGGTTTCACCGCCTGCCATCGTTTTAATGGCCGGTTTGCAGGGTGCCGGTAAGACAACAACCGTCGGCAAACTCGCCCGCCTGCTGAAAAACGATCAGAAGAAAAAAGTTTTGGTGGTATCTGCCGACGTTTACCGCCCTGCCGCGATTGAACAGCTGCGCCTGTTGGCCGAACAGGTCGGCGTGGACTTTTTCCCATCCGATACCAACCAAAAACCGGTTGAGATTGCAACTGCCGCCGTTGATTACGCCAAAAAACATTTTTACGATGTATTGATGGTCGATACCGCAGGCCGTTTGGCAATCGATGAAGAGATGATGAACGAAATCAAAGTGCTTCATGCGGCGGTCAATCCGGTTGAAACTTTGTTCGTTATCGATGCCATGCTGGGTCAGGATGCGGTGAACACTGCTCAGGCATTTAATGAAGCCCTGCCGCTGACCGGTGTCGTATTGACCAAGATGGACGGCGACTCGCGCGGCGGTGCGGCATTGTCCGTACGCCATGTGACCGGCAAACCGATTAAATTTATCGGTGTCGGCGAGAAAATCAACGGCCTCGAACCTTTCCACCCCGACCGTCTTGCCAGCCGTATCCTCGGCATGGGCGACGTATTGACCCTGATTGAAGACGTTCAAAAAGGTATTGATGAAGAAGCCGCCGCCAAAATGGCGAAAAAGCTGCAAAAAGGCAAAGGCTTCGACCTCAACGACTTTAGAGAACAAATTCAGCAGATGCGCAATATGGGCGGCTTGGAAAACCTGATGTCGAAAATGCCGGGCGAACTGGGCCAAATATCGAAACAAATCCCCGAAGGTACGGCTGAAAAAGCGATGGGCAAAGTAGAAGCCATCATCAACTCAATGACTCCAAAAGAACGCGCCAACCCTGCCCTGCTCAAAGCCAGCCGCAAACGCCGTATTGCAATGGGTGCGGGTACGACCGTGCAGGAAGTGAACAAATTGCTCAAACAGTTTGAACAAATGCAACAAATGATGAAGATGTTCAGCGGCAACGGTTTGGGCAAACTGATGCGATTGGCCAAAGGCATGAAGGGAATGAAAGGAATGTTCCCGGGTTTGTAAACTGATTTGACAGAAAACGCCGTCTGAAAAGTTTCAGACGGCGTTTTTATTTTTACTCTAGCAAGAATTACTATTCACATATAACTATGAAATCTATTCCTTTTAAGGATTTTCATAGCGTACCGATGCCTCTTCCAACATTTCCCATTGGCCACCACTACCATGGTAGGTTTCGGCACCAAGCCTGAAAACGGCATTGCAGTGCGTACATTGAAAATAATGTACCACGAAATCGTTCCAACCATATATGTCACGATTACCCTGAGAATCAGTATGGGTAATGTAACCGCTATTGGCAATGGTTTTAGCAAAATCAAGGCTGGGACCATAAACTTTGCCGTAGGCTGGGGTAATGTCGATGAGCGTGCCGTCTGCTAAACGATCAGAGGCTCGCAGTAACATTTGCGATAATTTTTTCGGAACCCTGATACGAACGGTAGGTCGCAGGTCAGAACAGTAATCACACATTGTTTGGATCTTTCAGCATAGTAAAGGAAAACGAAGTGGAAGGAGCGCGAAATCCTTGCTTATTCAATCCTCAACTTATTGCGGTTTTTTCTGCTCTTCGCGTACTTTGTCCACCAGTTGGTCAATCGTGGTCATGCCGGACTGCCAGTCTTTAAATTCGACTTGGTATTTGCCGCCGACGATCACGGTCGGTGTGCCGCTGATTTGGAATTTATTGGTCAATTCTTCCATTTGAGCCGCACGTGCTTGGCTTTCGGGCGCTTCAAATGCAGCCAATACTTTTTTGCCGTCAAACGCGGTTTGCTCAGACAACCATTTTTTCAGGGTATCGGTATCGGCCAAGTTGATTTTTTGGTTAACCATCGCATCGAAAATATGGCTGTTGGCTTTATCTGATTCACCGGCCATTTCCACTGCGGCCGCCAAACGTGCCAAAGGTTTCATTTCATCACCCCACACAACATGCTCCCGGCGCATATAGGTATCGTCTTTAAACGTTTTGATGTGCTCGCTCAAAACCGGCTCAAGATGGGCGCAATGCGGGCAGAAGTAGCCAAAGAATTCCAATACTTCGATTTTGCCGGCCTGCTGTTGCGGAATCAGATTGGACAATACGGTGTAATTGACACCTTCGGTCAATGGGGCTGGCGCTGCCGGAGCGGATGCGCTGCTTTGGGCGCTATCTGCCGGAACACTGGTTTCAGCCTGTTTGCCGCAAGCGGCCAATGCCAACAGGGTTAATGAAGTCAAAGCTAAGGTTTTCAGTTTCATAGGTATCTCTTTACATTCAAATCAATGTGCGGATTTTATGGCATTTTGTTGAAGGCGTGTTCAATTTGAGTGAAAAAATGTGTTTAGTTTTATTTCAGCCTTTATAAAGGCCGTCTGAAATATGGCTTAGATAATTAGCCTTATTTTCAGACGGCCTTTGCCTGATTTCATCAGAAACGGTAATTTACCCGAGCAGTATAGCCGCGCGGATTACCCGGCATAGAGTCCGAACGCCAATATTTTTGATTGAGTAGATTGGCCACGGCAAAGGTAACGTTAACATTTTTATGGTTCCAGCCGAGCATGGCATCAACTCGGGCAAAGCCTGGAAGCGTGGTAACTTCTTTATTTCTTGAGTCGTAGCCGTAGCGTTTGCCTGTACCGGTTACGCCGATTTCGCCGTAGAGGTTTTCAGTCGGGGTATAACGGAAAAACAGGTTGCCGGTAACGTTACTGGTGTTGTCCAAATGGATGCCAACGCGGTTGGGATTTTCCTTGTCTTCAACCACTTTCGCCTGCATCACGCCCAACGATCCGCGCAGGTAGAGTTTTTTGGGGATGATTTGTCCGATGGCGGACAACTCCACACCGCGCGAACGGTGTTTACCGCCGACTGCCCAAGTGTAGGGATCATTTTGCGCATCGGGGCGGTAGCGGATATTGAAGCGTTCGATTTGGTAGGCGGACAATGTGGTGCTGAGGCGTTCGTCCAGCCAGCTGCTTTTGACGCCGGTTTCGTATTGGCGGGTGTATTCGGGGTCGGCGTTGAACACGGCGGCAGACGAAGTGTCGATACTCAAATAGCCGCCGCGTCCGCCATAAGGCGCGAAGCCTTTGTTATATGAGGCGTAGAGCGTGTGAACGGGATTAATGTTCCACACTGCGCCGATGTTGGGGCTGAACGAATGGCCGCTGTATTGGCGGCTGCTACCGGTGAGTTTGTTTTCGGAATTAAAGGTGTACTTGTCGTAACGACCGCCGAGGACGAATTTCAAATCGGGTGTGGCGGAGAAGATGTTTTGCACGAAGATGCCGTAGGAGTCGGCTTTGTGGCGGTTTTGGGTGAGGACGGGTTGCAGCCTGCCCGAAGCCGGCCAGCTTGCGCGGTCGTAGGGGTTGATGGAGGCGGAAAAGGCGCGGCTGTAACCCAATGTCGGGTTGCGGTGTTCGCGGCTATAATCCATGCCTACGGTCAGATGGTTTTCAAAACGGCCGATGGTGTAGTCGCCGTTGAGCGTGAAATTGGACGACAGGGTTTTGTTGTCGGTCTGCTGCCAGGCGTAGTTGCGTTTGATTCGGCTGCCGTTTTCGCTGCCCGCATAGAAATGGTCGAAATCCTGCGCCGCCGTGCGGTGGGCGAGCTGCCATTGGGCGCGCCATTTGTCGTTGAAGGCGTATTCAAGGTCGGAACGCCAAACTTGCAGCTTGTCTTTGACAAAATCGTTCGGGTGGGCAAAACCCATGCGGTAAGGCAGTCCGAAGCGGTCGTACACGGACTTGGTCGGGCTGCGGTCGGGTGTGCGCTCCACATTGTCGTAGGTGTATTGCCCCGTCCATTTCAAGCCGTTGTCGAGTTTAACGGTAATGCTGGGCGAAACCATGACGTTTTTGCTGTCTATGCTGCTGCGGAACGAATTGGCGCGCCCGACTTCGCCGGTAAGACGGATGGCGACGTTTTTGTTCAGCACTTCGTTAATGTCCATATTCAGGCTGCGGTTTGCCCACGAGCCGTAAACCGCACCGATATTACGGCTTTGTTTGAAGTTGGCGTATTTGCTGACCATATTGATGACGCCGCCGCCGTTGGTGCGTCCATAAAGGACGGAAGACGGGCCTTTCAGGATTTCCACGCGCTCGATGTTGGCAGTGCTGCGGCGCACCTGGCCGCTTTCGCGTACGCCGTCGCGGTAAATATCGGATGCGTCGGCTTGGAAGCCGCGCAGGAAAATGCTTTCTCCGCGCATATCGTAGGCAGCATCGATGCCGGCATTGCCTTCGAGAATGGAACTCAAATCGTTCGTGCCGTAATTTTTGTTTTTCTGGATATTGAGCGTATCGACGGTTTGCGGCGTTTCTTTAATGAGCTGGCCGTTGCGGGTAACGGCGGCTTCGTCGTAGTTGATGTAGCCTTTGAGTACGCTGGTATCGGACTGTCCGACCACAGAAACGGTGGGCAGCGTGGCGGTGTAATGTTCACCATTGTCCTGCGTATCGGCGGCAGCAACAGGGAAGGAAGCGATAATCAGCGTGGGTAATAAAGCCAAATGAAATGGTATTTGCATTTTTATACTCAATTTAACGAAACAACCGAATTATATTGCCTCACAAAAGAAATGAGAATAATTTCTTTTAATTATATTTAACATGATATTTGTAAACAAAGGCCGTCTGAAATACATATCGGTTTCAGACGGCCTTTGTTTATTAATAGACACTTCAAACTACTTACTCAACAGCATTTCCTGCATCAGTTTCATGCCCCATTGCCAGCCGCCGAGTGCGCCGTTTAACCGGCCGGAATGCGGCGATTGAAGCAGGCGTGCATGCCAGCGGTCGGCATGTTCTTGCGCCCAATCGCGTGGCGTGCCGTTTGTTTCGGCGATAACCAGCGCTGTACGGCAAGGGCAGCGGACGCGTTGGAACGTATGGATTTCGTCTTCGGGAAAAGCTTCTGGACGCGGCGAGACCAAAATAATATTGGTCAGGCGTTTTTGCGTCATGATGTCGGCTTGGTACAGCCATGCCAAAAATGCGGACACGCCTGCACCATGAGCCACGACGGCAATATTTCTGCTGACGATATGGTTGAAGGCCGTCTGAATGGCGTGTTGCCATTCGGAAATGGTTTGCCGACTATCGGCTTCGGCAGTTTGAACAATCGGATAGCTGACCGCCCAGCGGTCTATCCACATTTCCGCTTCATCCGCATCGCGTATCAGAAACAGTGCCATTTCTTCGAGTTCGAAGCTCTGCATTTCAGACGGCCTATTTGAGCAAGTCGTTGAGTGTAAATGCAATCAGCAATGCGGCTGGCACGCTGAGGATGGCACAAGTCGCCAGACAAAGTACGATGTTGGCAACCAGCCGCCAGCCCTTCCAAGCAAAGCATTTGGCCGCAATCAGCAGGCAAGGCAGTGAAAACAGCAGCCACACCAACGCCCACGTCGGATTGGCCTTGGTCGGTGCAACCCAGCCGGACATCCGCGCCAGCATAAACACCGCCCACACCAGCATAGGCAATACAAATGCCGCCATGACCCACGCCGCGCCTACGCCGGTTTTGCCGTTTATATTCCAATCATATTTACCAAAAACCTTATTCGGCAACATAGTCATACTCCACAACTAAAGGGGCGTGATCCGAGAATTTTTCGTCTTTATAAACATGTGCGGAAACGGCTTTTGCAGCCAACTCCGGCGTAACCATCTGATAATCGATACGCCACCCGACATCTTTCACATACGCTTGTCCGCGGTTGCTCCACCAGGTATAGCCCGGCACATCGGGATAAAGTGTGCGCCACATATCTGTCCAACCGAGCTTGTGGATGACTTTGCCTATCCATTCGCGCTCTTCAGGCAAGAAGCCCGAATTTTTCTGATTGCCCTTCCAGTTTTTCAAGTCGATGTTTTGGTGGGCAATATTCCAGTCGCCGCAGACGACGATGTCGCGTCCTTCGTTCTTCATGGCTTCGAGCATGGGATAGAACGCGTCCAAAAAGCGGTATTTCACTTGTTGGCGCTCTTCCGCGCTGCTGCCGCTGGGCAGATACAGCGAAATTACCGACAACTTGCCGAAATCGCAACGGACAAAACGGCCTTCTCTGTCAAATTCTTCAATGCCCATGCCGATTTGCACATTGTCAGGTTTGCGTTTGCTGTACACCGCCACGCCGCTGTAACCGCGCTTTTCCGCGCAATGCCAGTAGCCGTGCATACCGTGCGGATTCTTCATATCGTCCGACAGGTCAGCCTCTTGAGCTTTCAGTTCCTGCACACAGACGATGTCGGCACCGGAAGCGGCGATGTATTCATAAAAACCTTTTTTATAGGCGGAACGGATGCCGTTGACGTTGGCAGAGATGATTTTCAACATAAGATTTAAGTAATTTTTAAAAACGGATAATAAGATTGAAGTTTTTCAGACGGCCTGCAAGTCATAAACAAATACTTTGGAATTGCGGCCGTTGGCATTGTATTCCTGCCGGCGTTCGGCAGGCAGGTCATCGGCTGAGGCCGTCTGAAAGCCCCGTTCGACAAACCATTCGCCCGTGTGCGTGGATAAGGCGAAGAGCGTTTTGATATTTAAGGCGCGTGCTTTTTGAAACAGATGTTCCAACAGCAATTCGCCGTAGCCGCCATCACGCGCTTCGGGCGACACCACCAGGCAGGCCAATTCGCCGCAGTCCGGTTCGGAAAAGGTTTTCAACGCCACGCAGCCGTAAATGTTTTGATCGTGTTCCAATACGGAAAAACTGGAAATATGGTTTTCCAAATACTCGCGGCTACGGTGTAACAAGATGCCTTGTTCCGCCAACGGACGGATTAAGGCGATGATGTGCGGAATGTCGTCGCTGCGTGCCTGACGGATGGCAACAAACGGCTCGCGTGCAATAGATGTACCGCTGCCCTCGCGGGTAAACAGCTCGCGCAGCAGGCTGCCGTCTTCACGGCCGTTGAGAATCTGCACCCGCGATACGCCGTTTTCCAACGCGCCTACCGCCGCATGCAGCAAATCGGCCGGTGCATCGGGATTGTCGTGTATCAATTCCTGCACTTCGCCGACAGACAAAGTATTGGCCAACGAGCCGTCGGCACGACGAATACCGGCTTCTTCGGTCAAGAAAACCAGTTTCTCCGCCTGCAAAGCCATGGCCACTTCCTGCGCGGTTTCGCACATACTCAGATTGAAGGTTTTGCCGCTGTACGAATGCCCCAAAGGACTGATAAGCACCACCGCGCCGCCATCCAAACGCAAACGGATTTCTTCCGCGTCAATTTTACGGACGGTACCGGTATAGCCCATGTCCACGCCGTCGATAACGCCCAACGGGCGGGCGGTAATAAAGTTGCCGCACGCAATGACCGGCGGCTTGCTCCGTTGCTGCGCAGATACGCTGCTGAACAAAGCTGCTTCGACATCGCTGCGGATAATTCCCGCCACCTGCTTCACTTCCATTAAAGTCGCTTCATCGGTAATCCGTCGGCTGCCGCTGTATTTCGGAACAAAATCCCGACCCGAAGCCAATTTGTCGAGCAAATGCCGCGAACCGTGCACCAAGACCAAACGCAAGCCCAAGCTGGCCAACAGGTTCAAATCTGCGGCCAAACGAATCAAGGTTTCGCCTTCCAACAGGCTGTCGGTCACGCCGACCACCATGGTTTTTCCGCGCAAATATTGGATATAGGGCGCGGCCTCGCGAAAGCTGGCGACAAAATGGACGATAGCACTCATAGCAGGGCAAGATAAAAGAGTTGCATAATCAAAACCGTCAGCGCAATCAGCGATGCCAACGTCCAGTTAAAACCGTCCTTGCGCGTTTTAACCGCCGCCTGCTCTTCCGCCTTAGGCTCTTCCTTGAGCGCGCTGTTGAGCAAATCGGAAATTTCTTTGCGCGAGAGTTTGGAATGCTTGAGGATTTGCGCGCCGATGTTATGCACGAGGCGCACATCCGTTACCGCCACAGGCAGATGAGCCGGATCGGCCGGCAGGTTGCCCGACAGATAATCCTTGGCCTTAAACATCCCCGAACAACGCGTGCAGACCACGAAACCCTGCGCTACGTTCAACTGGGCATCTTTCACCCAATGCGGCGTTTTACAATGAGGACAAGAACAAGCAGGCATGAGTATTTTCCGTAAGTGTATTGAATCAAAAATATATTTTAGCTAGTGCTTCAGGCCGTCTGAAACAGTTTTCAGACGACCTGAGCATAATGTTATGGTTTAAACTGCGCCGTAACGTTCACGATAGGCTTTGACCGGCTCGAAGAAGCCGCCAAATTCGGCATTGTTTTGCAAGAGCGTGAACAAGTCGTTCAGGTTGGCAATTGAAACCACCGGCAGGCCGTATTGTTTTTCCACTTCCTGAACCGCCGACAATTCGCCCGTGCCTTTTTCCATGCGGTCGAGCGCAATGGCCACTGCGGCAGGCGTTGCACCTTCGGCCTCAATCAGTTTGACCGACTCGCGCACGGATGTGCCGGCGGAAATCACATCATCGATAATCAGCACACGGCCTTTCAAAGGCGCGCCCACCAACACGCCGCCCTCGCCGTGGTCTTTGGCTTCTTTGCGGTTGTAGGCAAACGGTACGTTTACGCCTTTTTCCGCCAACATCATCGCTGTTGCCGCCGCCAAAATAATGCCTTTATAGGCTGGGCCGAACAGCATATCGAACTTCACGCCGCTGGCAATAATGGCTTCGGCGTAAAACTTCGCCAGCTGCAAAGTCGATGCGCCGTCATTGAACAAACCGGCATTGAAAAAATAAGGCGACTGACGGCCGGCCTTAGTTGTAAATTCGCCGAATTTCAACACGTTTTGTGCCAAAGCGAATTTGAGGAAGTCTTGACGGAAATCGGACATTTGGGTTCTCCCGAAAGATGTTGATTTATCAAAGAAACGATTATAAAGGATTCATGCGGAAAAATCAGGCCGTCTGAAAGCAGGTTCAACCCCGCTTTAAACCGACTTGCCCTATTCTCTTTCAAACCGACAAAGCGGCATTACCTTCTTATCCCTGCAATCAAAACGGATTATTCCCGATGATAAGGATGGTTGTGCAAAATCGAAACGGCACGATAAAGCTGCTCGGTCAGCAAAACGCGCACCATGCCGTGCGGCAAGGTCAGGCTGGAAAGGCGCATCATCATGTTTGCCTGCTGCTTCAATCGGTCGGTCATGCCGTCTGCACCGCCGATAATAAAGCAGACGTGTTCGCCGTTTTGCTGCCAGCTTTTTAAATGTTGCGCCAATTCGACCGAAGTCGGCGCTTTGCCACGCTCGTCCAATACCACCAAAAACGCGCCCTGCGGTATGGCTTCCAGCAGGCGTTTTTCTTCAGCCGCCATGCCCTGAGCCGCATTCACACCCGCGCCGCGTTTCTCTGGTTTGATTTCTTTCAGCGCATAATTGACATCGCGCCCGAAGCGTTTGGCGTACTCGCCGACGGCCTCATCGACCCAACGCGGCATTTTCGTGCCGACAGCCAAGACGGTGATATTCATGGAGTATCCTTTGTTATCGAATTGTCGGTTGGGCATTATGGTCAAGCAAGTTCTCAACCTTTTCAAACCATGAGCCAATGCCCACGCAACCGACTGAAAATAAAAGGCCGTCTGAAAGCCGAATGTATCCCGTTCGGCTGTTTCAGACGGCCTTTCAATGATTAGCAGTGAACCAGCGTACCTTCGTTTTCGCCGGTTACCACGCGTTTGAGTGAGCCTTCTTTGGCAATGCCGAAGACCACGATATTGAGTTTGCGTTCGCGGCAGAGGGCGAAGGCGGTGGCATCCATCACTTTGAGGTTTTTCAACAAGGCTTCGTCAAAAGTAATGGTTTCATAGCGTGTTGCAGATGGGTCTTTTTTCGGGTCTGCGGTATAAACGCCGTCAACATTGGTGGCTTTGAGCATCACATCGCAGTTCATTTCCGCACCGCGCAATGCAGCGGCAGTGTCGGTCGTGAAGAACGGATTACCGGTACCGGCGGCGAAAATCACGACTTTGCCTTCTTCCAAATATTGAATGGCTTTAGGACGGGCGTAAGTTTCAGCGATTTGCTGCATAGACAGTGCGGATTGGACACGCGCTTTGATGCCCAAGGTTTCAAATGCGTCTTTGAGTGCCAAGGCGTTCATCACGGTTGCCATCATGCCCATGTAGTCGGCAGTGGCGCGGTCCATGCTGCCTGCTTGTGCAGATACGCCGCGGAAAATGTTACCGCCGCCGACAACGATACCGACTTGCACGCCCATTCTCACGATTTCGGCAATTTCGCCGACAGTTTGAACGATGGTATCGTGATTGATGCCGAATGGATCAGAGCCCATCAGGGATTCGCCGGAGAGTTTCAGTAATACGCGTTTGTATTTGATTTGCTGTGTCATGGGATACCTTGCTTTCTTGAATGTCGTCGGTCGGGGGTCGGGCCGTCTGAATTTTCAAACGGTCGGAATATTAATGATAGGGTGTGTCGGTTTATTATTGTTTTGGTTTTCAGACGGCCTTTATATTCGGTCGTCTTAAATTAGGTACCGTAAACGGTTTTCTCAAAAAAAAGCACCCTGATTCGTTTGGAATCTAGGTGCTTTCTTTTTCATAAGTGCCTTACACTTTAGCAGCGGCAGCAACTTCGGCCGCGTAGTCAACAACGGCTTTCTCGATACCGTCGCCTACTTTGTAGCGTACGAAGCTGATTACTTCAGTGCCGTTTTCTTTGGCGAATTGGGCAACAGTTTGGTCAGGGTTCATCACGAATGCTTGGCCGTTCAGAGTGATTTCAGCCAAGAATTTGCGGATACGGCCTTCAACCATTTTAGCGGCGATTTCGGCAGGTTTGCCGGAAGCAATGGCTTGCTCGGTGTAGATGTGGCGTTCTTTTTCGATGGTTTCATCATCCACTTCGGCTTCGGATACGCATTGAGGTTTGGCGGCAACGATGTGCATACCGATTTTGCGTGCTACATCTTCAGAGCCTTTGTACTCAACCAATACGCCTTCGGTAGCCAAAGCACCGTGGATGTAGGCAACCAGTTGGTTGGCAGTGTCGATCACTTGGAAGCGGCGAACAGACATGTTCTCGCCCAATTTAGCGATGATGGCTTTGCGTTCTGCTTCAACCAGTTCGCTCAGTTCTTCAACGGTAGCCGGTTTTTTCTCAGCAGCAGTTTTCGCAACGAAGTTGGCAAATTCTACGAAGCCGGCGTCTTTGGCAACGAAGTCGGTTTCGCAGTTTACTTCAACCAATGCGCCGACATTGCCGTTGATCGCGTAAGCCAATACGCCTTCGGCAGCAGTACGGCCAGCCAGTTTACCGGCTTTCGCACCAGATTTAATACGCAGGATTTCTTCGGCTTTGTCGAAGTTGCCTTCAGCTTCAACCAAGGCTTTTTTGCATTCCATCATGCCCAGGCCGGTAGCGGCGCGCAGGTCGGCAACCATTTTTGCAGTAATTTCTGCCATTTTGAATCTCCTAGATTTTTGGGAACACGGCCATCGCCGTGTTTGGAAATAGTGGCCGTCTGAAACGGATTTCAGAACGGGATTTGAGAAAAGGGGCATAACGCCCCTCTTCTGTGTACCGAATTACTCGGCAGCAGCTTCTTGGGCAGCAGCTACAGTTTCTTGCAGCGCTTGGTTTTTGCCTTCCAAAACTGCGTCAGCGATGCCGCGGCAGTACAGGCGGATAGCTTTAGCGGAGTCATCGTTACCAGGGATAACGTATTTCACGCCGTCAGGGCTATTGTTGGTATCGACTACGGCGATAACAGGGATGCCCAATTTTTCAGCTTCAACCAGAGTACCTTTTTGGTAGCCGGTATCGATAACGAAAATCGCGTCAGGCAGGCCTTTCATGTTTTTGATACCGCCCAAAGAACGTTCCAGTTTTTCAACGTCGCGTTGCATTTCCAGAATTTCTTTTTTGTTGAAACCGCCTTCAGCAGCGTTTTCCAGGGCAGCAGTTTTTTCTTCCAGGCGTTTGATGGATTGCTTAACGGTTTTGTAGTTGGTCAGCATACCGCCCAACCAACGGTGATCAACGAAAGGCATACCGGCACGGGTAGCTTCTTCGCGGATGATGTCGCGGGCTTGGCGTTTGGTACCTACGAACAATACTGTACCTTTGTTGGCAACCAGACGGCGTACGGCTTCTTGCGCCTCTTGGAACATCGGCAGGGTTTTTTCCAAGTTTACGATATGGATTTTGTTGCGCGCACCGAAAATGTACTGAGCCATTTTCGGGTTCCAGAAACGGGTTTGGTGACCGAAGTGAACACCGGCTTCAATCATCTGACGCATAGTAATTTGAGACATGTTATTTCCTTGAAAGGGTTAAAGAGCACACATTCAATCGCATAGAACTTGATAGGCGGCGCCTATTGTCAAGCACCCTTCGGCGAAAGTGGGCATAAGTTTTAAAAAAAATAAAAGCGTGTTTCCGAAATGGAAAACTGACGGATTATAGCGGATAAGAGGCCGTCTGAAAAGGGATTTTATACCTTCCCGTCCTGTTTTTCATCTGCCTGTACCGCCTTTTGGCGGGCCGCTTCAAACTCCGCCTGCTCCTGCCGTTTCATCAGGCGGTTGCGGCGGCGGATGGTCACGACAAAGACCGTGAACACAGTGGGCAACACTGCCCAAAAAACCAAATAAATCAACGCGCGCGCAATACTCGGCTGCGCGGCGGAAAACATCACGGCAACAAAAAGATAGCCGATGGCGACAATGTGCCACATCGTGTGCGTCCTGTTTGAATGTTAACAAAATCGTTATAATCGCAACATTCTACCGCAATCCCGAAAGGCCGTCTGAAAATGAGGAACCCCGAAAAATCGGCACTACGCAAACAGTTCCGCCGATCACGCGCCCAAATGAGCGCTGACGAACGGAACGCCGCCACCGAAACCATCAACCGCCTGCTCAAGCCCTACATCAAAAAAGGACGGAAAATCGGCGTGTATTGGCCGATGGGCAAGGAATTGCGATTGGACGGCTTTGTCCGTGCCGCACAAAAACGCGGCGCAAAACTCTACCTGCCCTATATCGAACCGCACACGCGGCGGATGTGGTTCACACCCTACCCTGCCGACGGCGCCAAACAAGAACGCAAACGCGGCCACGCCAAATTGCACGTCCCCCAATTCACCGGCAAAAAAATCCGCGTCCACCAACTCAGCCTATTGCTGGTCCCCATCGTCGGCATCGACAAACGCGGCTACCGCCTCGGACAGGCCGGCGGCTATTACGACGCCACCCTCTCCGCCACGAAATACCGCCTGCAAACCCAAACCCTAGGCGTAGGCTTCGGCTGCCAACTGACCGACACCCTACCGACCGAACCCCACGACCTGCCGCTGGACGGGTTTGTATCGGAGTCGGGCGTGCTGATGTTCAAACATCATTAATCAATAGCTTTCAGAAGACCTCAGAGATGCCGTCCGTTAAGACACTATAAAAGGTCGTCTGAAAACTCAAACTATCAAATACAAAGGAAACCTCCATGACTGATTTCTCATCCACTCCCGTTTTATCCTTCGACCGCGTCCGTCTCGAACCTTTAACAACGGCACACGAAGCCGGTTTGCGCGAAGCAGTTTGCGACGGCGAAGTTTGGAAGCTGAACGTAACCACCGCGCCCGAACCCCACCAAGTAGCTGACTATATCCGCACCGCCATACAAACCCGCCTCGCCTTTGCCGTCATCGACGAAGACACGGGAAAAATTGTCGGCTCAACTTCGCTTTACCACATCGACCCCGCCATCCCACGCCTCTACATCGGTTTCACATGGTATGCCCTGTCGGCACAGCGCACGCACATCAATACCGCCTGCAAAATCATGTTGCTCGACTACGTTTTCGACACTTTAAACTGCCGTTGCGTCTGCTGGCAGACCGACAACCTCAATACCGCCTCCCAACACGCCATCGAACGCTTGGGTGCACACCAAGACGGCATCTTGCGCTGCCACAAGCTGCGGAAAGACGGCAGCGTGCGCGATACGGTTGAATACAGCCTGCTGCGTGAGGAATGGCCGCAGGCAAGGGTAAAACTGCTCGAAAAAGCGGCAGCTTATGACGCGTCCTGAAAAAACGTTTTCTTCTTCATTTTTTCATCAGAATACGCCCATCTTGCTGACAATCCGAACTCTTTAAAAAATTAATGAAATAAGGTGCAACACCATCAATCCCCTGATAAATAAAGGCCGTCTGAAAGTTTCAGACGGCCTTTATTCGGATTAAACCTTACTTGGCATCTTTAAACCCGCGTTTCAAATGCACCATCAGCAACGCCACCGCCGCAGGTGTGACGCCGGAAATTCGGCTGGCTTGTCCGACGGTTTCGGGTTTGTGCTGATTGAGCTTTTGCTGCACTTCTGCCGACAAACCTTTGACTTTGCTGTAATCGATATCGTCGGGCAGCTTTAAGGTTTCGATGTCACGGCGGCTGTCGATTTCTTCGTTTTGGCGGTCGATATAGCCTTGGTATTTGACTTGGATTTCGACTTGTTCGACCACGCTGTCGGCAAGTGCGGTTTCAGGTTGTGCACCGGGCAGGGTCATCAGTGCGGCGTAGTCGAGGTTCGGGCGGCGCAGGAGGTCGTGCAGGTTGGCCTCGCGGCTGAGTTTCTGGCCGAATACGCGCAGCTGCTCTTCTTCGGCGAGTTTTTGCGGCGTGTACCACGTTGTTTTCAAACGTTGGATTTCGCGTTCGATGGCTTCGCGTTTTTCGTTGAACATGCGCCATTGCTCTTCACTCACTAAGCCGATTTTGTAGCCGTCTTCGGTCAGGCGCATATCGACGTTGTCTTCCCTGAGTTGCAGGCGGTATTCGGCGCGGCTGGTGAACATGCGGTAGGGTTCGTTCACGCCTTTGGTGATGAGGTCGTCCACCAATACGCCGAGATAGGCTTGTTCGCGGCGCAGCAGGAGCGGGTCTTGTTCGCGGACGTATTGCACGGCGTTCGCGCCTGCGAACAGGCCTTGTGCGGCGGCTTCTTCGTAGCCCGTTGTGCCGTTGATTTGGCCGGCGAAGAAGAGGCCTTGGATGGTTTTGGTTTCGAGGCTGGCTTTGAGGTTGCGCGGGTCGAAGTAGTCGTATTCGATGGCGTAGCCGGGGCGCAGGATATGGGCGTTTTCGAGACCTTTCATACTGCGCACGAGGGCGATTTGGATGTCGAATGGCAGGCTGGTGGAGATACCGTTAGGATAGTATTCGTGCGTGGTCAGGCCTTCGGGTTCGAGGAAAATCTGGTGGCTGTCTTTGTCGGCGAAGCGGTTGATTTTGTCTTCGATAGACGGGCAATAACGCGGACCCACGCCTTCGATTTTGCCGGTAAACATCGGGCTGCGGTCGAAGCCTGAGCGGATGATGTCGTGGGTTTGCGTGTTGGTATGCGTAATCCAGCAGGACACTTGGCGCGGGTGCATATCGGCGCTGCCGCGTACGGACATTACGGGAACGGGTGTGTCGCCGGGCTGTTCGGTCAGTTGGGAAAAATCAATCGTGCGTCCGTCGATACGCGGCGGCGTACCGGTTTTCAGACGGCCTTGCGGCAGCTTCAATTCGCGCAAACGGCCGCCCAAGGATTTGGCGGCGGGATCGCCGGCGCGGCCGCCTTCGTAGTTTTCCAAACCGATGTGGATTTTGCCGGACAAAAACGTGCCCGCGGTCAGCACGACGGCGCGTGCTTTAAACTCCACGCCCATCGCGGTAACCACGCCGCTGATGCGTTCGCCGTCGAGCGTTACGTCTTCGACGGCTTGTTGGAAAAGCTCCAGATTTTCTTGGTTTTCCAGCATTTCGCGGATGGCGGCTTTGTACAGGATGCGGTCGGCCTGCGCGCGTGTGGCACGAACCGCCGCGCCTTTGCTGGCGTTCAGACGGCGGAACTGGATGCCGGATTTGTCGGTGGCCAACGCCATCGCGCCGCCCAATGCGTCGAGTTCGCGCACGAGGTGGCCTTTGCCGATACCGCCGATGGAAGGGTTGCACGACATTTGGCCGAGGGTTTCGATGTTGTGTGAGAGCAGCAGGGTTTGCGCACCCATGCGTGCGGCGGCAAGCGCGGCTTCGGTACCGGCATGGCCGCCGCCGACGACAATCACGTCGTAGGTTTTGGGGTAAATCATGTAAGTCATTTTTATGTGTTCTGTAAAGGTTTCAGACGGCCTTTTGTTGATCAGGCCGTCTGAAAAGTGGAATCAAATCTTAAAAAACCAAGCTTAGAAGGTATAGCCTGTTTCCAATTCGTCATCGCCGACCAATTCGACCAGCAACGCATAAAGCGGCGCCAAATCGTTGTAACGGCGGGATACGCGGCGCAAATAGTTCAAGAAGCGCGGGATTTCAGGGCGGTATTTATCTTTGCCGTCGCGGTAGTACAGGCGGGCAAAAATACCGGCCACTTTCAAATGGCGTTGTACGCCCATCCATTCAAACCAGCGGTAGAACTCGTCAAACTCGGCAGGCACGGGCAACTCGGCAGCGCGTGCTTTTTCCCAGTAACGGATGACCAAGTCCAATACAAATTCTTCTTCCCATTCGATAAACGCATCGCGCAGCAGCGACACCAAATCATAGGAAATCGGGCCGTAAAGCGCGTCTTGGAAGTCCAACACGCCCGGGCGGCCTTTTGCCAGCATCAGGTTGCGGACGATAAAGTCGCGGTGGACATACACTTTGGGCTGCGCCAACAGGGGCGGCAGCAGCGTATCGACGGTTTGCTGCCACAACTGGCGTTGCTTGAAGGTCAGCTCGCGGCCCAATTCTTTGGCCACAAACCATTCGGGGAACAAGTTAATCTCGCGCAGCATGACTTCGCGGTCGTATTCCGGCAGTTTGCCGGGTTGGCTGGCTTTTTGCAGCTCGATCAGTTCGTCGATGGCTTCGAGCAGCAGGGCTTTGTGGGCGGTTTCGCTGTTTTCCTGATTCATGGCGGTCAGGAATGTGGTGTTGCCCAAATCGTTCAACACCATAAAGCCCAACGCTTCATCCACATGAAGCACTTGCGGCACATTAACCATATTAAACAGTTTTTGCACTTTCAAATAAGGCGCAACACTCATCTTCTCAGGAGGCGCGTCCATACAGATGACGGTTTGGCCGTCTGAAAACGTCGCACGGAAATAACGGCGGAAGTCGGCATCGGCTGCCGCAAAGCTCAATTCAAACGGCTGGTTCGGGTAAACAGACTCCAGCCAGTTTTGTAATTCGGTTTGTCGTTGCATAGCGGTATCGCAGAATTTCAGGTTACAATAACCGCTATTCTAACTGGCAAACCGATTTAAGGGGCGATTTTGGCTCGTTTATTTTCACTCAAACCCTTGGTACTCGCCTTAATTATGGGCTTTGGCGCAACAGCCGTGCGCGCGGAAGATGCTTCTGTTCCGCAGGCGGAAGACTATACCCCTGCCCACGCCGCCGAATCCAAACCGGCAAAAACCGGCCAAAGCGAAGCCGATCCGCTTTCTTTGGGCAGCACTTGCCTGTTTTGCGACCACGAAGATGCCAAGCCGGCCGAAACCGCCGAAATCAAACGCAGCGGCGAACCTGCCCTGCCTGCCGATTACACCCGCATCAACGCCGATAAAATAGAAGGCCAGACCCAAGTCGGCGTCCGTGCCGAAGGCGACGTCATTGTCGAGCGCAATGCCGATGTTCTCAACGCCGATTGGGCGCAATACGACCAAGCCGCCGATACCGTTACCGCCGGCGACCGCTTTACCCTGTATCAAAACGGTTCGACCGTATCCGGCGACCAATTGGTTTACAACCTCAAAAACCAAACTGGTTCCGGCACTGCCGTGCGCCTCAATACCGAGCAAGGCGGCCGCCGCCTTCAAAGTGTCAGCGAAAAAGCCGAACTCAAAGGCAAAGGCCTCTACAAACTCATCAATACCAAATTCAACACCTGTTCGCCCGGCGATGCCAGCTGGTATATCCAAGCGCAAAGCATCGAAGCCGATGAATCGACAGGCATCGGCGTGGCCAAACACGCTTCGCTGGTATTCGGCGGCGTACCCGTCCTCTACACGCCTTGGGCAGACTTCCCCATCAACGGCAACCGCAAAAGCGGCCTGCTCGTTCCGACCATTGCCACCGGTTCAGACGGCCTTGAGCTGAGCCTGCCCTACTACTTCAACCTTGCGCCGAATTTGGATGCCACCATCCGCCCGGGCATCATCAGTAAACGCGGCGTGCAATTGGGCGGCCAAGTGCGTTATCTGCAACCAAATTACAGCGGCGAAGTCGATGGCGACTGGATGCCCAACGACCAAAAAAGCGTCCACAACAACCGCTACCAGTTCAAATGGAAACACCAGCAGCAGCTGAACAGCAAAATCAGCGGCGGCATCAACTACAACCAAGTTTCCGACGACGATTACTACCGCGACTTCTACGGCCGTGAAGACATCGCACGCAACGTCAACCTCGACCGTCAGGCATGGCTCAATTACAGCGACAAATTGTTGGGCGGCAGCTTTGACGGCTCGTTGCGCGTACAAAAATACCAAACGCTGGCCAACCAAGACGGCTATAAAGACGAACCTTATGCCATCATGCCCCGTCTGACCGGCCGTTGGCAAAGCCATCTCGGCAAAGCGCAACTCAACGTGTTCGGCCAATTTACCCGTTTTGACCACGATACCAAGCAAGACGGCAGCCGCGTGGTACTCTACCCGAGCGTCAAATGGGACTTCCACAACCAATGGGGCTACATCCGGCCTAAAGTCGGCGTACACGCCACTTATTACAGCCTCAACAGCTTCAACGGCCAAAGCAGCCGCAATGTCAGCCGCGTCCTGCCGATCATCAACGTCGACAGCGGCCTGACTTTCGAGCGCAGGGCCCGTCTATTCGGCGGAGAATACCTGCAAACGCTCGAACCGCGCCTGTTTTACAACTACATTCCGACCAAGTCCCAAAACGACCTGCCCAATTTCGACAGCTCCGAAAACAGCTTTACCTATTCGCAGCTGTTCCGCGAAAACCTGTATTCCGGCAACGACCGCATCAATTCGGCCAACAGCCTGACGCTGGCCACACAAAGCCGCATCCTCAACCCCAACACCGGTGCGGAACTCTTCCGTGCAGGTATCGGCCAGAAGTTTTACTTCAAAAACGACAACGTCCTGCCTGACGGCAGCGTCAGCCGTTATCCACGCAGCCAATCCGACTGGGTAGCCTTTGCACACGGCAACATTACCCCGAGCATCCGCATCGACTTGGACATCCACTACAACCAAAACCAAAGCCGTGCCGAAAGCTACGCCGCAGGGATTGCCTACAACCCCGAACCTGGCAAAGTCTTAAGCGCGCGCTATAAATACGGACGCAACGAGCGCATCTATCTGCAAGCCAACGGCGACTATTTCTACGACAGGCTCAGCCAAATCGACCTTGCCGCCCAATGGCCATTGAGTAAAAACCTGTACGCCGTTGCCCGTTACAACTACGAAATCGAAGCCAAAAAACCGCTGGAAATGCTCATCGGTGCAGAATACAAAAGCAACTGCGGCTGCTGGATCGCAAGCTTGGTCGGCCAACGATATGTTACCGGCGAAAACAGCCACAAAAACGCCGTATTCTTCAACCTCCAACTCAAAGACTTGAGCAATATCGGCAACAACCCATTCGAAAAACTCCGCTTAGCCATCCCCGGTTACAGCAAAACCAACGAGGTAGTCAAACAATGAACTTCAAACCCCTGATTCTCGTCGCCGCACTCACTCTCGCAGTAGGCGCACACGCCGCTCCTAAAGCCAAAGCAGGCAAAGCGCGCGCAGCCAAAGTAGCTGCCGTCAGCGCCACCACCATGCCTGCCGTACAAAGCGGTGTACATCTTTCAGACGGCATTGCCGCGGTTGTCGACAACGAAGTCATTACCCACCGCCAAGTAGCACAAGCCGTAGCGCAAGCGCGTCAAACCATGCCTAAAGGTACACAAATGGACGCCAACGAGCTGCGCCAACAGGTTTTGGCACAAATGATCAACCAATCCCTGATCCTCCAAGCAGGCAAACGCCGCAACATCCAAGCGACCGATAGCGAAATCGAAGCCGTTATCGCGCACAACCCCAACATCAAAAACCCATCTGCCGCCGTCCGTCAAGACATCGCCGACAGCATTATTGTTGAAAAAGTGCGCCAACAGGCCATCATGCAAAACAGCCGCGTCAGCGACTCCGAAGTAGCACGCTACATCGAGCAGGCCAAACAACAAGGCATCACCCTGCCCGAAGCCGACCCTGTGCGCCAATATCATGCCCAACACATCCTCATTAAAGCCGACAACGATAACGCCGCTGTCGGAGCAGAAAGCACCATCCGCAAAATCTACTCACAAGCCCGCAGCGGCGAAGATTTCGGCGGTTTGGCACGCCAATACTCTCAAGACAGCAGCGCCGGCAATGGCGGCGATTTGGGCTGGTTTGCCGACGGCATGATGGTTGCCCCATTTGAAGAAGCCGTCCACAAACTCAAACCCGGCCAAATCAGCGCCCCTGTCCGCACCCAATTCGGCTGGCACATCATCAAGCTGAACGACGTCCGCGAAGCAGGTACGCCTGAAGAGCGCCAACAAAACGCCGTCCGCCAATACCTGTCCCAACAAAAAGCGCAACAGGCGACCACCAACCTCCTGCGCGAACTGCACAGCAGCTCCTACGTTGACGTACGCTAATCGCGCGTATTGTTAAAAAGGCAGAAATCCGTACAATAAGGCCGTCTGAAATCCATTGTTCAGACGGCCTTTTCTCCTTTTCCTCACGCAACCCATTGATTAAAGCACCCCATCATGCCCATCCGTCCCAACTGGCAAACCGCCACCCTGCTGCAAGCCGAAGAAACCGCCCTGACTTCCGCCCATACCGGCCGCACCTACCGTATTCAAGCCGCTGCACTCGGCAAGCGTCCGGCAGGCGGCTATCCCGTGCTGTATATTCTTGACGGTGATGCCTTTTTCCCCGCCATCCTTAATATGGCGCAATCCCTGCTCATCAACCCCATCACCAAAAGCCATGCCGCCTGCCTGATTGTCGGCATCGGCTACACCGGCGGCACCATCCGCGACTTAAGCCAACGCGCCCTCGACTACACGCCGCCGCTGCCCGACAACGCGCCCGAATCCGAACGCAAACAATACGGCCAAGCCGACCGCTTCAGCCGCTTTATCGATGACGAACTCTCCGCCCTGCTCGACAGCAAATACCGCATCGATGCCCAAAACCAAGCCGTCTTCGGCCATTCATTCGGCGCACTGTACGGCCTCTATTCCCTGTTCACCCGCCCCGAACGATTCCGCCATTATTTACTGGTTTCGCCGTCTATCTGGTGGCAAGACCGCCGCGTACTCGATTGGCTGCCCGACACTTTGCCGCAAGGAATCGGCATCCGCCTCAGCGCAGGCGAACATGAGGGCAGAAACAACCGCCCCGACCAAACCAGCCGCGGCATGGTCGCACAAGCCAAAATCCTTGCCGGCACTTTGCACCACCTCGGCGCAGATGTCCGCTTTACCCTCTACCCCAACGCCAATCACGGCAACGCCCCGTTTTACGCCCTGACCGACTGTATCGAATATTTGCGCAGCGCATGGCAGCGTTAAAACAGGTTTGTCAAACATTGAGGCCGTCTGAAACGCAAACTTAGAAGCGTATTGAACCTATTGGATCGATCTAAAATCCAATTATAAAAAGGCCGAGACCTTTGCAATAACATAGGTTGAGACCTTTGCAAAGGTCTCGGGGCATGAAAAAGGGAGAGGCTACCTGAAAAATAGATTTTCAGGTAGCCTCAAACCGGTTTGGCATGCATCCGAAACGGAAAATTTGAGCGGTTACATACCTTGGGTTGGTGGCAGTGTTATTTCAACTTGGCTGCCAATTTGTCGAATTTTTGTTTGATGTCGGCCTTGAAGGCTTCCACTTTCTCTTTGCGCTCGGCTTTGCGCTGTTTTTTCCAAGCTTCGTGTGCCTGACGTGCCACTTCTTCCTGCGCTTCTATTGCTGCCAATACGTCCTGTTGGGCAACGGCTGCATCTTGTCGGAGAATAACGGTTTTGAAACGGTGGAAGAAAGCATCCAATACAGCTTCGTTGGATTCTTGCGCCAAAATAATGATCGCAGTACTGCCGTTATCCAGTTTTTTGGCTGTATTTTCTAGCAACGCCCCCTCTTCCAATGTTTGGGCAGTACCTGCATCACTGCCGATGAGTGCGCCAGTAGCTCCACCCAACAGAACACCGATAGGACCGCCGAGAATGCCGACCAGTGAACCAATGAGGCCGCCCGTCCATGTGCCTTCGACCGTATTGGCGGTAAAGTCGGTGCTTTCTGCTGGGATAATCAGGTCATTTTCCTTTTTAACCAAAACGGCTTGTGCCACCAAAGTATCTGTTGTCTGCGAGTAAGCTTTCAATTCAGAAAAGGCTTGATAAGCTTCGCTGGAGATGTTGAATAAGGCAACGATGATGTTTTGTTTCATAAGTCCACTCCCGTAGATTGAAAGATTTAAGAACATACTAGTTGTATGCAGTGTCATTATAAATTGCAAGGGGGGGGGGAAGCAATGCGGCAAACAAAACTTTGCCTATATAAAGCCTGTAGAACCGGCAAACGGATAACGAACAATACCCAGCCTTGCCTGTAGGAAATCGTCGCATCGTTCACACCACAGGTTGAGAGAAATAAGCCTGCAAGACCTCAAGCGTCGTCTGAAATCCGTTTCCACTCCAACGCTAAATCGTACAAGGCTTTTTTGCTTTCGCCGGTAATCTTGGCGGCAAGCTCGGCGGCCTGTTTGGTCGGCAACTCAGCCGCAAGGATTTTCATGGTGTTTTGCGCCGCCTCGGGCAAATCACTGTGTTTCTCTTTCACAGCAGGGTGCAACACCAGCACCATTTCTCCACGCGTTTGGTTGCTGTCGTTTTTAAGGGCGGCTTGGATTTCGGCAACCGTGCCGCTGAGGAAGGTTTCAAACGTTTTGGTGATTTCGCGCGCCAAAGTCAAACGGCGTTCGGGGAACTGCGCGGCCATATCCGCAAGGCTTGCTTCGATACGGTGCGGCGTTTCAAACATCACAATCGGGAAATCGGCTTCCGCCCATTTGGCCAGCAGCTTTTGGCGTTCGCCGGCCTTAGGCGGCAGGAAACCATTGAAGTAAAAATCGGATTCTGTCACACCGGCCACGCTCAACGCCCCCATGACCGCACTTGCGCCAACCACAGGCACCACTTTAAATCCGGCTTCGCGCACGCGGGCGGCAAGTTTCGCACCCGGATCGCAAACCGCAGGCGTACCCGCATCCGAAACTTGGGCAACGCTCAGGCCGTCTGAAAGATAGGCGATAATTTTGTCGGCCATTTGCTGCTCGTTGTGTTCGCGCACGCTCACGAGTTTGCCCTGAATGCCGTACGCACTCAAAAGCTGGGCGGTAACACGGGTGTCCTCGGCGCAGATAATGTCGGCCTTTTGCAGCACAGCCAGCGCGCGCAGCGTTATGTCGGCTAAATTGCCGATGGGTGTGGCGACAACGTATAATGTCTGTTTTTCGATGCTGTCGACGGCTTTTTGCAGGTGTTTTGTGTACATAGATTCAAGGCCGTCTGAAACGGCGTCTCTTTAAAAACAATGATTATATAACGGGTAAACTTTTCATGCGCTTAAACCACAAACAGGGGGCGGCGGCCGAAGATGCGGCGCTGGCATTCCTGCTGGGCAAAGGCTGCTCGCTGCTGGCGCGGAACTGGCATTGCGCCTACGGCGAAATCGATTTAATCGTCGAAAACGGCGGTACGATTGTGTTTGTTGAAGTAAAATACCGCAAAAACCGAGGTTTCGGTGGTGCCGCATACAGCATCTCGCCGTCCAAATTATTGAAATTGCAACGAAGTGTAGAGTATTATCTGCAAAAGCACGGGTTAAACCATGCGCCCTGCCGCCTGGATGCGGTACTGATTGAGGGCGACGGCCAACCCGAATGGATTCAAAATATTACAGGTTAACCTCATGACAACATTACAAGAACGCGTTTCCGCACATTTTGCCGAGAGCATCCGCGCCAAGCAGGAAGCCGAAAAAGTATTGGTCGAGCCGACTGCACAGGCCGCCGAGCTGATGCTGCAATGCCTGATGAACGACGGCAAAATCCTGGCCTGCGGCAACGGCGGTTCGGCCGCTGACGCGCAGCACTTCGCCGCAGAAATGACCGGCCGTTTTGAAAAAGAACGCATGGAATTGGCCGCTGTCGCGCTGACGACAGATACTTCCGCCCTGACCGCCATCGGCAACGACTACGGTTTCGACCATGTATTCAGCAAACAAGTGCGCGCGCTCGGACGTGCCGGCGACGTATTGGTCGGCATCTCCACCTCCGGCAATTCCGCCAACGTCATCGAAGCCATCAAAGCGGCACACGAGCGCGACATGCACGTCATCGCCATGACCGGCCGCGACGGCGGAAAAATCGCCGCCATGCTCAAAGACACCGACGTTTTGCTCAACGTCCCTTATCCGCGCACTGCCCGCATTCAGGAAAACCATATTTTGCTGATTCACGCCATGTGCGACTGCATTGACTCCGTCCTGCTTGAAGGCATGTAACCCTTTCTTTTCAGACGGCCCATCCCTTAAAGGCCGTCTGAACACCCAACCGTCCATACCCAAGGAAAAGGATATGAAGAATATCAAACGCTACGCCCTCCCCGTTCTGACTGCGACCCTCTTAAGCCTGAGTCTGAGCGGCTGCGTCGGCGCACTGATCGGCGGTGCAGCCGTCGGCACCAAATCCGCCGTCGACCGCCGCACCACCGGCGCGCAAACCGACGACAACGTTATGGCACTGCGCGTCGAAACCACCGCACGCTCCTACCTGCGCCAAAACAACCAAGTCCAAGGCTACAAGCCCAAACTGAACGTTGTCGGCTACAACCGCCACCTGCTCCTGCTCGGCCAAGTGGCTACCGAAGGCGAAAAACAATTTGTTGAACGCATTGCCCGTTCCGAACAAGCCGCAGAAGGCGTGTACAACTACATCACCGTTGCCTCACAAGCGCGTTCGCTCGGCGACGTGACCAACGATACTTGGGGTACATCCAAAGTCCGCGCCACCCTGTTGGGCCTCAGCCCGGCCACCCAAGCACGCGTCAAAATCGTGACTTACGGCAACGTGACCTATGTGATGGGCATCCTCACGCCTGACGAGCAAGCCCGCGTGACCCAAAAAGTCAGCACGACCGTCGGCGTACAAAAAGTCGTGACCCTCTATCAAAACTACGTTGCCAACTGATTCACAGGCAACCCGGGGCCGTCTGAACATTCAGACGGCCATTCCTCCAACGATTACCCGCCCCATCATGTCCAAGAATAATAAAACCCCTTTCCAACTTAAGCCCAAACACCTAATCCGCGCTTTATTCCTTGTCAGCTTTATCGCCGTCGCAGCCCTTGTTGCCGGCGTATTCAGCACCCTAAACTCCGGTAAAACCGACGTACCCGAAAAAAGCCCTGCCGAACAAACCGACACACGCATTGAAGTTTGGCACCCTAACGGCACTGTCGAACCTGAAACCGTTCAGCCTACCAAAGACAGCGACGCAAAAACCGCCTCCGGCAACCCGATTGTTCCCCAAACCGAAAAAAGCGACAACGCCGAAGAAGGTGCAAAAAACGACCGCCCCACTACACACCGCAGCAAACGCACAGAAAACAAACGCGCTGAAGCCGACAAATCAGAAAACACACAATCCGACAACAGCAATTCTGCCGCTCCAAACACACCTCAAGCAGACAGCCAGCCGGTAGCAAACAAAGCCGCAGACAGCAAACCTGCCGCACAAGCGGTAGAAAACAAACCGGCAAAAGCCAAAGCCCCCGAGTCCAAACCGACTCCGAAAGCCGAACCTGAGGCCAAACCACAAACCAAACCGCGCAATAAAGACAATCTCGACAACCTGTTTTAAACAGACGGCACACCCGTCCCGTTCAGACGACCCCGATGCCGTCTGAAACAAGAAGGAAACCTCATGGACAAAGTCATCATCAAAACCCCCGAAGAAATCGAAAAAATGCGCGAACTCGGCCGCTTAGTCGCCGAAGCCCTCGATTACATCGGCCAATTCGTCAAACCCGGCGTAACCACCAACGAAATCGACAAACTCGTTTACGACTACCACGTCAACGTTCAAGGCGGTTATCCAGCCCCCCTCAACTACGGCAACCCGCCCTACCCAAAATCCTGCTGCACTTCCGTCAACCACGTTATCTGCCACGGCATTCCCGACGACAAGCCGCTGAAAGAAGGCGACATCGTCAACATCGACCTGACCATTAAAAAAGACGGTTTCCACGGTGACTCCAGCCGTATGTTTACCGTCGGCAAAGTCTCCCCGATTGCCCAACGCCTGATCGACGTGACCCACGCCTCCATGATGGCGGGTATCGAAGCGGTCAAACCCGGCGCCACCCTCGGCGATGTCGGCTATGCCTGCCAACAGGTTGCCGAAAATGCCGGCTACTCCGTAGTACAAGAATTCTGCGGACACGGCATCGGCCGCGGTTTCCACGAAGCGCCGCAAGTGGTCCACTACGGCCGCAAAGGTGAGGGCCTCGTCCTCAAACCGGGCATGATTTTCACCATCGAGCCGATGATCAACCAAGGCAAACGCCACCTGCGCATCCTGAACGACGGTTGGACAGTGGTCACCAAAGACCGTTCCCTCTCCGCCCAATGGGAACACGAAGTCTTGGTTACCGAAACCGGCTACGAAATCCTCACCATCAGCCCTGCCACCGGCAAGCCTTAAACTTGAAAAATTTTCAGGCCGTCTAAAAATACAGATTCAGACGGCCTGAAATTTATCCGTTTTCTCGACCCGTCAAACCGAATAAAAGCTCAAAATTAAGTTTTTACCCATAATGAATTGTTTAGTTATGTAAAAATTTGCCCACGCCATATTTAAGATAATCGCATAATTTAATGATTTATATGCCAAAAATTATACGAAATAATGAATTAAGAAATATTTACACAAATTATGGCAAACAGCGGCAAACTTCTTTCGAATATACTGTCTAATTATCTAGATCAGTCATTTGCAATACGCCCACATATCACCCCAAAAGCCTACAGGAAAAGGGATGCCGGCATTCTTGCAGACCCATTTTTATGCCTAGAGGCATGCAACAAATACCACAATAAGGAAGATTCATGAAATCGTTCGAAAAAATTGAAAACATCCGCGATATCCGTAAAAAACTCGGCCTGAACCAAATGGACTTCTGGAGCCGCATCGGTGTGACTCAATCCGGTGGTTCCCGTTACGAATCCGGCCGCAATATGCCTAAACCTGTACGCGAATTGCTGCGTTTGGTACACATCGAGCGCGTCGATTTGGCTAAAGTAAACCGTGACGACTTGGCCGTTGCGTCCTTGCTGAAAAACCGCGACCCTGAGTTGTACGCTTCTCTGAAAAAAGAAGCCAAAGCCGACAACAAAGGCAAATAATCAAGCCATTCAAAAGGCCGTCTGAAACTTGTTTTCAGACGGCCTTTTTACTTTCTACACTCTAAGGACATGTCGCATACATGTCCTTTTTCATTTACGGCTGATACTGCTTGAAATAGTCCAACACTGTTTGTGGCAGCCATTGCAGATTCAGACGGCCCCGATCGCGGCTGACAAAGCCGACATGACCGCCGTATGCCGGTTGCAGCAGCGTAACGGCCGAGGACACGTCCCGCCCGGTCGGCAGGGCTTCCGGCGGCAGGAAGGGGTCGTTGACGGCATTGAGCAGCAGCAACGGCGTATCCACGCCTTTCAAGAACGGTTTGCAGGAATTGCGGCGATAGTAATCGTGGCGGTCGGCAAAACCGTGAAGCGGCGCGGTAAAGCGGTCGTCAAAATCGCCAAGCGTTTTGCAGTTTTGCCGGCTCAAGGCCGTCTGAAACTGAGGAATCGCTCGGGCTTTCGGCAGCAGCGAATTCAAAAAATAGCGCGTGTAAATCAGTCGTGTCATGCCCTGATCAAAACGCGTACCGGCCGCCACGGCATCAACCGGTGCGGAAATGACGGCAGAAGCACGCGGAACGGCATTGCTGCCCTGCTCGCCCAAATACTTGGCCAAGGCATTGCCCCCCAAAGAAACGCCGACGGCGTAAATGGTTGAATAGCGTCGGGCCAGCGTGTTGAGCATAAAGGCGATTTCGGGCGTATCGCCGAGGTGGTAGAACACGGGCGCGGTGTTTGCGATGCCGCCACAACTGCGGAAATGGGCGACCACGCCGTTCCAACCGCGCTGCTGCACGGCTTTCATCAACTCGACCGCGTAATGGCTCTCGCTGCTGCCTTCCAGTCCGTGGAACAAAACCACCAGCGGCGCATCGGGGTCGGCGCTGTCGACAAAATCGTAGGCAACTTGGGTTTTGCCGGTGCTGTCGGGCAGAAGCTCGCGGCGGTAGTCGGGCGCCTTGCCTTGCAGCAACTTGGCAAACAGGGTGTCGGCGTGGCCGTTTCTGAGCCAATAAGGCGTGTTGGGGGAACGTGTATTCATAATTATTTCTTCTATTTTTCAGACGGCCTGAAGATGAGCATATACACCAGCAAGGCAGTCAGCGTGCCGTTTGTCCAGCCTGCCCAAACATCGGTGGGATAATGCACGCCCAAATAAATGCGCGAAAACCCGGTCAACAGGGCAAAGGCAATACCGGCCACCCAAGCGGCGCGGCGGTAGCGTGTGCGGCGGCAAAGCAATATCAATATGACGGCAATGGCGGCGGAAAACGTGCTGTGGCCGCTGGGAAAGGAAAAATTGCTTTCTTCAATCAGGCGAGGCCAAAGCAGCGGGCGTTCGCGGGCAAACCATACCTTCACAATCAACATGTTCAAAGTCGGCACCAATGCAGCCAACACGCAAAACAGTGCTTCGCGCTTCTTATCGGCGAAATACAGGGCTGCGGCGACTGCGCCGATCAGCGGCACGGCAATCGCGGTTTTGCCCAGATAGTGCAACACAGTGGCAATCGGGTCAAACCATGTTCCCGCGTGGGCATGGACGGCGTGCATCAGCGGCGGCTCAAAAGCAAAGCCGCCATATTGCGCCAGCCAAATGCCGATGATGAGGGTCGGCGGCAAAAACAGCAAAGAGGCAAAAATCAGTGCGCGTCTGGATTGGGCTGGGGATAAGTGCATTATTCCACCGTTTCTTTCAAAGTCGCGCCAATCGCCTGCAAACCCTGCAACGCATCTTCCCACGCCGCATCCAACAAGCGGCAGGCCTCGCCTTCCGCTTTGATGCCGAACTCGATATGCGGCGGAGTATAACGGCCGTCTGAATCGGTACGGCCCACGGTGGGCAGACTGTACGAACGGATACCAGCGTAGGTGCGCTCAAGATGTTCCATAATCGGCGTAATGCGCGATTCGGGTTGGTCGAACACATACACGCTGCGGCTGCCGCGTTCGGTTTGGTTGAAGCGGTCGGCGTAATAAGTTTCCAATACCCATTCGGCCATCGGGTGCGCCATCACCGGGAAACCGGGGAAGAAATAATGCTCGCGGATGGAAAATCCGGCGATGTTGTTAAACGGATTGGGCACCAATTCTGCGCCTTCGGGAAAATCCGCCATCTTCAGGCGTTGGGCGTGTTCCGGCGAATCGAGCGGTTCGCCGCGTTTCTGGGTCACGCCTTCGATAAACTTGGCGGCTTCAGGATGGCGGACGACAGGCAAATCCAAAGCAGCCGCTGCGGCTTGGCGCGTGTGGTCGTCAGGCGTAGAACCGATACCGCCGGTAACGAAAGTCGGCAGGCCATCTGAAAAACTGCGGCGCAGTTGTTTGACCAACAAATCGGGTTCATCAGGCAGATATTGCACCTGATTGAGCTTCAGCCCGTGCGATTCCAATAAAGATTTAAAAAAGGCGAAATGCTTGTCTTGACGGCTGCCGTGCAGGATTTCGTCGCCGATGATAATAAGGTTAAAAGCGTTCATGATGAGGTTTCTTTAATACGGCCCTCCGAACATTCAGACGGCCTAATTGCTGACAATGTATTCCATTTATAAGATAATGGTTTCAACTTTTCAAGTCTGGAGGAATCCCAATGAGCCAAAACCATACCATTTTACAAAATCTCCCCATCGGTCAAAAAGTCGGCATCGCCTTCTCCGGCGGTCTTGATACCTCTGCCGCACTACTGTGGATGAAACTCAAAGGCGCGCTGCCTTACGCCTACACCGCCAACCTCGGCCAACCTGACGAAGACGATTACAACGCCATTCCTAAAAAAGCGATGGAATACGGCGCAGAAAACGCCCGCCTGATCGACTGCCGCGCGCAGTTGGCACACGAAGGCATCGCCGCCATCCAATGCGGCGCGTTTCATGTTTCCACCGGCGGCATCGCCTATTTCAACACCACGCCTCTGGGCCGCGCCGTGACCGGCACCATGCTCGTTTCCGCCATGAAAGAAGACGATGTTAACATCTGGGGCGACGGCAGCACCTACAAAGGCAACGACATCGAGCGTTTCTACCGCTACGGCCTATTGACCAATCCCGCGTTGAAAATCTACAAACCTTGGCTCGACCAACAATTTATCGACGAACTCGGCGGCCGTCATGAAATGAGCGAATTTCTGATTGCCAACGGCTTCAACTACAAAATGTCGGTTGAAAAAGCCTACTCTACCGACTCCAACATGCTGGGTGCCACCCACGAAGCGAAAGACTTGGAATTCCTCAACAGCGGCATCAAAATCGTTAAGCCCATCATGGGCGTTGCCTTCTGGGACGAAAGCGTCGAAGTCAAACCCGAAGAAGTCAGCGTACGCTTTGAAGAAGGCGTACCGGTTGCATTAAACGGCAAAGAATACGCCGCCCCCGTCGAACTCTTCCTCGAAGCCAACCGCATCGGCGGCCGTCACGGCTTGGGCATGAGCGACCAAATCGAAAACCGCATCATCGAAGCCAAATCACGCGGCATCTACGAAGCCCCGGGCATGGCATTGTTCCACATCGCCTACGAGCGTTTGGTGACTGGCATCCACAACGAGGACACCATCGAACAATACCGCATCAACGGCCTGCGCCTCGGCCGCCTGCTCTACCAAGGCCGCTGGTTTGACAGCCAAGCCCTCATGTTGCGCGAAACCGCCCAACGCTGGGTCGCCAAAGCTATCACCGGCGAAGTCACTCTCGAGCTGCGCCGCGGCAACGACTACTCGATTCTGAACACCGAATCGCCTAACCTGACCTACCAACCGGAACGCCTGAGCATGGAAAAAGTCGAAGACGCAGCGTTCACACCGCTCGACCGCATAGGCCAACTGACCATGCGCAACCTCGACATCACCGACACCCGCGCCAAACTGGGTATTTACTCGCAAAGCGGCTTGTTGTCGCTGGGCGAAGGTTCCGTATTACCGCAGTTGAATAATAAGGAGTAGAATGAGGGGGCTTTAAAGCCCCCTTATTTTTAAAGGAATAAAATGAAAGAATATAAAGCCGTCATTTATCAAGAGAACCTGCTTTCCAGTTTGGTTTTCGGCAGCGCCAAAATCAATCCGGTCAAATTCAGCGACTTCCTCAACAGCCACGCTTCACAAGGATGGAAGGTCGTTACCATGGAAAAAGACCAGCGCCGCATGCTGCTGTTTTTCGTGCGTGAAGCTTACGTCGTCATTTTGGAAAAAGAACGTGTTTAAACTCGGCGTCTATGCCTGTCTCGGATTGTTCGTCAGCTGGGTGTTGCTCTTAATTTTGCAACTTTGGTTTTCCTTCATCGATGCCGATTTGTTTCTCAAAATCACCCTGACCATGGCGGGTCTTTTCATTATCATTTTGGCCAGCTTACTGGTCATCAGCCAGTATTTTTCCGAAAAGAAAATGAAGGACGACGGATTTATCAACTGATACTGCTTCGGGAAGCACCATGTATGCTTTATCCGAAACCTTGACGCAAAATCCTTGTTTAATAGACAAGGCCGTCTGAAATGTAAGTTTCAGACGGCCTGATTACCCTCCTCAAAGCTACTGAATACCATGAAATTCTTTTCCCACTTTTATCTTGAAAACCATATGTATTTCAACGACTACTTGAAATACGTCCTGATTTTCGCCGCCCTCGTCGTCCTCCTGCTCGCCGTATCGCAATACCTGCGCCACCGCATGGACACCAAATACCGCGACCTGAGCATAATTGCGCTGCTGTTGCTTATCCTCATCTGCGGCACGCAATATCTTTCATACAGCGAGCGTCAAAACTTTGCCGCCGATACTTCGCGCATGGTGGGTTTTCTCAATGCCTTGATTGAAAACCAAAAAGTTGAAAAACAAGATATCATCGTCAACAGCACGCGCCTGTTCAACGGCATGATTATCGGCATCAAAAACCAATACTACGAAGTACATTTCAATCAAGACTTCTCCGCCTACACGCTGACGCCCATCAATTTGGTCAACAACAATATCGAACTCATCGATAAAGAATAACAGGATACACACATGGAAGCATACTCCCTGCTCGCCCTCAAACTACTGATGGGTATTTTAGGTTTGATTTTGCAAATCAACCTCTTAGGTAAAGGTAACCTCGCGCCGACCTCCGCCATGGACCAAGTGCAAAACTATGTACTCGGCGGCATCATCGGCGGCGTGATTTACAGCGACAGCGTCGGCCTGTTGCAATTTTTCCTCGTGCTGATTTTGTGGACGCTGTTGGTCTTGAGCCTGAAATTCATCAAAAACCACAACCGCTGGGTCAAATCCGTAATTGACGGCAAATCCGTCTGGGTTATCGTCAACGGCAAAATCCAAACCGATGAATGTATGAAAAACGGCATCAGCGCACACGACCTCATGTTCAAACTCCGCGCCGCCGGCATCTACGAAATCTCTGCCGTCAAACGTGCCGTGATGGAACAAAACGGCCAGCTCGCCGTCATTAAGTACGGCGACGAAAGCCTGCGCTATCCACTGATTACAGACGGCCAAGTTGACCCCGACATCCTCGAAATCATTAAGCGTGATGAAGAATGGCTGCAACAGGAACTCGAGCGCCTCCACCTTGAAGCCTCGCAAGTCTATATCGGCGAATACATAGACGGAAAATTGGTGGCACACCGTTATCCTTCTTGATTTGAAAATAGCAGGCCGTCTGAAACCTTGATTTCAGACGGCCTTTTTGTATTCAGCCCAAACACTGATTTTTTAATCGCGATATTCAAACCTTGCACCCAAAAATTGAGCCAGCGCAGAGACGTGGGAATGTCGGGGATCTTTGACGGCGGTCAGCAACAGGATATTGCCGTGTTGCCGCTCCAAATCCAGCAGCCGCTTGATGGCGGCCTGCTCGGCATCGCCTTGCAGCTCTTCATGATAACGGCTGACAAAACTGTCAAAATTATCAGCCGGATTTTCGTGATACCAGCGGCGCAGGTTTGCACTGGGCGTAATGTCTTTCAGCCAGAGCGCCGTAGCGAAAACTTCTTTATGGACACCGCGCGGATAGAGGCGGTCGATAAAGACGGCGGTTTGTTTAGAATCGGGTTGATAGGCGTAAATGCGCTGTACGGTAAACATTTTTTCTCGTCTCCAATGGATTCAGGCCGTCTGAAAATTCAGACGGCCTGATGTTTTTTAGGGTTTAAAACAGTTTTTTGACTTCGACTTCGATGTCGTCGGCACGCATAAAGGTTTCGCCGATCAGGAAAGTATACACGTCGTGGCTGCGCATGAAATCGACGTCTTCTTTGTTGCGGATGCCACTTTCGGTTACAACGGTTTTGCCGTTCAATTCGGGCAAGAGGTCGAGGGTTTGTTGCAGGGTCACTTCAAACGTACGCAGGTTGCGGTTGTTGACGCCCCACAACGGCGTGGTCATGTTGCGGCATTTTTCCAGCTCGGACGCATCGTGCAATTCTAACAATACAGTCATGCCCAATTCGTGGGCAACGGCTTCAAAACGCTCAAGCTGCCCGGCTTCCAATGCGGCGGCAATCAGAAGAACCGCATCCGCACCCCACGCGCGCGCCTGATAGATTTGGTATTCGTCGATGATAAAGTCTTTACGCAAGACCGGCAGCACCACGGCCGCACGCACCTGTTTCAAATACTCGGGCGAGCCTTGGAAATAAGGTTCGTCCGTCAACACGGACAAACAGGCCGCGCCGGCTTTTTCATAGGCAACGGCGATTTCGGCAGGATGAAAATCAGGACGGATCAGGCCTTTGCTCGGGCTGGCTTTTTTGACTTCGGCAATAATGGCAGGTAGATTCTGCGCGTGTTTTTCACGGATCGAGCCGATAAAGCTGCGAACCGGCGCAGCAGCCTGCGCTTGGGCTTTGATGTCTTCCAAGGAAACGGCGGCTTTTTGGGCGGCCACTTCTTCTGCTTTGGTGGCAAGGATTTTGTTGAGAATATCGGTCATGGCGTTTTTCTATTGGGGCTGATTTTCGGGTTTGAATCGTGCAACATGCTGCTGCAGATTAGATTTCAGACGGCCTGAATGCCGCTATTTTAATGGTTTGAAAAAAGGCGGGCAAGAATGCCCGCCTTTGTGTCTGCTTCAATTTAGTGATGAATGCCCAAAACGGACGCGTTGTGGCTGATGATTTCGTCCGCCAAAGTCGGATTGTCGTTCAGCTTGATACCGTAGCCGGGCACCAATTCTTTCAGACGGCCTGACCATGATTCGGCATGATCTGGGAAGCATTGGTTGATCAGCTTAATCATCAAAGGTACGGCGGTTGATGCGCCTGGGGACGCGCCCAGCAATGCGGCCAGCGAGCCGTCGGCATGAGCGACGATTTCGGTACCAAATTGGAGTACGCCGCCTTTTTTCGGGTCTTTTTTGATGATTTGTACGCGTTGACCGGCGGTAATCAGTTCCCAATCGTCAGGATTGGCTTCCGGATAATACTCTAAGAGCGAAGTGAAGCGTTCTTCTTTGGTTTTACGCAATTCGCCCAAGAGGTATTTGGTCAGCGGCATATTAGCCCAACCGGCGCGGAGCATAGGATAGAGGTTGTCCATGTGGATGGACATCGGCAAATCCATGAGCGAGCCTTGTTTGAGGAAGTTGGGGCGGAAGCCTGCATACGGACCGAACATCAAATGGCGTTGGCCGTCCACGTTGCGAGTATCCAAATGCGGAACGGACATAGGGGGCGCGCCGACGGAGGCTTGGCCGTACACTTTGGCGTTGTGTTGCGCGGCCGTTTCAGGATTGCTGTTGCGGAAGAAGAGGCCGGAAACCGGAAAGCCGCCGTAGCCTTTGCCTTCGGGGATACCAGATTTTTGCAGCAGGGTCAGTGCGCCGCCGCCTGCGCCGAGGAAGACGAAACGGGTGCGGAGTGTCAACGGGTCGTCATCGTCTTTGGTGCTGCTGGTTTTCAGCACCCACGCGCCGTCCGATTCGCGGTTGAGGTCGTCGACATGACGGTTGAATTTGATTTTTACGCCTTTGTCGCTCAAGTATTTGACCATCTGGCGGGTCAGGCTGCCGAAATCGACGTCTGTGCCTTCGGCGGAGTAGTTAGCAGCGATGGATTGGTTTTCATCACGGCCGTTGACAACCAGCGGCGCCCATTCGGCAATTTTGGCACGGTCAGTAGAAAACTCCATTTTTTCAAAGAGTTTTTGGTTTTTGAACACGTCGAAACGTTTTTGCAGATAACTGCAATGGTCGGCGTTCATCACCAGCGACATATGGGGGACGGAATTGATGAAAGTGCGGTCGGTCAGTTTGCCCTCTTCGACCAAAGTCGCCCAAAATTGGCGGCTGATATGGAATTGTTCGGCAATATTGAGGGCGCGGGTCGGATCGATCGTGCCGTCGGCAGTCAGGGGCGCATAGTTCAATTCACACAGCGCAGAGTGTCCCGTACCGGCATTGTTCCATGCATTTGATGATTCCAACGCTACATCTTCCAAGCGTTCGATCAGGGTGATTTCCCAAGATGGTTCGAGTTCTTTGAGCAATACGCCCAAAGTGGCGCTCATAATGCCGCCGCCTACTAATACGACATCGGTTGCTTCAGCCATGGTTTTACTCCTACTAAAGTCAGGCATGGTTTGCCTTGTGGTTATCTATCATTATAAACAACTGATTTCAGAGGAATTGCTTTGTTTTTGTAGTGTGTGAAACTTTTGTTGCCTGCTGAGTTTCCGAGCGTAAATAGCGGGAGGCAGTTTCGGTTTGGGTTCCAGATTTCAGGTCTTTATAATATGTTATTGAGAATTTAGTAGATTTTACGGAGAAATGCAAAGATTTTCTGTTCGGTTCATATAAAAATAAGAGATTAGGCCGTCTGAAAACGTTTTCTTAACCTTTATCTACCAACGTTTGCCAAGAAAAAAGAATTTTTCATTTCTTTTTTAATTGACCGTTTTTGTCAGCAATTTCAGCGCTAACAAACGTGAATCAACCGCCAATCTGCTATCATTTCAACTTATCCCACAACAAGGCAAACCGCCATGTATCTGACACAAGAAAAGCCCTACCGCCCCCTATTGGTCGCACTGATATTCCTCACCCTGCCGCTGGCGATGATATTGCACAATATCGTGCAAATCGCCTTTTCAGACGGCCAAGGCCTGCTGGTCACAGTCAAAGACGGTGCATGGGCATGGCAAAGCGGTTGGCAGGACTCCGTCGCATGGTTCGTCTGCGGTATGTTTGCCTTCCTCAACCTGCCGATTGCCGGCGGACTGACCAAGCTGGCGTATAAAAAAATGATGCGCCGGCATTCGCGTTACGCCATCTTCCTTGCCGGTGTTGCAGCGTGTGCCTCGGCGGCGGCAGGCTTGATTTTTGAAGCCATCTTAGGTAATGCCGCATTGGCAGGTATGCGCGGACAAGGCGTGTTCTACTACACCCTCTCCGTATGGATCATCGCCATGCTGACCCTGCCCAAACAACTCACGCGCGCGCCGGAGCAGCCTATCGTCTTTCACAAAATGAAACGTTGATTCAACAGACGCAAACATTTTCAGACGGCATGCTTTCCGTTACCATTACATCCAACGCGTTTTAACCAATAAGGAATAACAAATGAATCAGGCGCAACAGCTCCGCGACGGCATACAGGCACTGGGTTTGGACATCGACGGAGCCAAACAAGCCAAACTGCTAGACTATGCCGCCCTGCTGCAAAAGTGGAACAAAACCTACAACCTGACCGCCCTGCGCGATCCCGCCCAAACCGTCAGCCATCATCTGCTCGACAGCCTGACCCTCTTGCCCTACATCGAACACGCCCAAACCATGCTCGACGTCGGCTCCGGCGGCGGACAGCCCGGCATACCCACCGCCATCTGCCATCCCGACCTTGACATCACCCTCCTCGATGCCAACACCAAAAAAACCGCCTTTCTGCAACAAGCCGTCATCGAACTCGGCCTAAAAAACGTCCGCGTCATCAGCGGCCGCGTAGAAGCCGCCGCCGACTGCCGCGCCGACGTCATCACCAGCCGCGCCTTTGCCGAACTCGCCGACTTCGTCAACTGGACCGAGCACCTCCTCAAAGACGGCGGCTACTGGGCTGCCATGAAAGGCGTATATCCGCAAGAAGAAATCGACAAACTGCCCGAAAGCGTCGCCGTCGAAAAAGTCGAAGCATTGAACGTCCCCCAACTCAATGCCGAACGCCATATCGTCATCATCCGCAAAAAGGCCGTCTGAAAACAACCCAAGCATACCGAATAACGGTACAATCCAGCCATCCACACTTAACACGACAGCAAAGCACATGAGCGCACAAATCCTCGCCGTCGCCAACCAAAAAGGCGGAGTCGGCAAAACCACCACCACCGTCAACCTAGCCGCCTCCCTGGCCTCCAAAGGCCGCCGCGTCCTCGTCGTCGACCTCGACCCCCAAGGCAACGCCACCACAGGCAGCGGCATCAACAAAGCCACCATCGAAAACGGCGTTTACCAAGTCGTCCTCGGCGAAACCGACATCCCCAACGCCGTCGTCCGCAGTAAAGAAGGCGGCTACGACGTATTGGGCGCCAACCGCACACTGGCCGGCGCAGAAGTCGAACTCGTCCAAGAAATCGCACGCGAAATCCGCCTCAAAAACGCCCTGCAGCTCGTTGCCGACAACTATGACTACGTCCTCATCGACTGTCCTCCGTCCCTGACCCTGCTCACCCTCAACGGCCTTGTCGCCGCCAACGGCGTCATCGTCCCCATGCTTTGCGAATACTACGCCCTCGAAGGCATCTCCGACTTAGTGGCCACCGTCCGCAAAATCCGCCAAGCCATCAACCCCGACCTCGACGTAACCGGCATCGTCCGCACCATGTACGACAGCCGCAGCCGCCTCGTCGTCGAAGTCAGCGAACAGCTCAAACAACACTTCGGCAACCTGCTCTTCGATACCGTCATCCCCCGCAACATCCGCCTCGCCGAAGCCCCCAGCCACGGCCTCCCCGCCCTCGCCTACGACGCTCACGCCAAAGGCACCCAGGCTTATCTCGACTTGGCCGATGAACTGATTGCACGGTTGGAAAAATAAACAGAAATATGAATATAAAAAGGCCGTCTGAAAGTTGGGAAATACTTTCAGACGGCCTTTGAGCGGTTGGAGGCAGGCTCCAGCTTGCCTCAGGATAAAACGTAGGTAGCTACTTTAACTTATTTTCCATCATCCCAACTATTCAAAAAATCCGCAATAATATCGCCATGGCAAGCATAGGGCTTGCAATGACATCCTAATCTTTTCCCTGCAAGCTGATATGTGTCAGATCTTTTTAAATTAGTTGGTAAATTATCATGATTAAAGCCATATTCAAATTTTCTAATTACATCTTCTCTAGATAATTGATTTTCATCATCTCCAATTTGAAAATCATACATTGAATATGGATTACTCCAATTTGGAGAGTTTTTTCGATTGGGCAATCTACCTATATATTCATATTGTTCTTTTGAATATTGTTGGTAATCATCCTTATCAATATTAATCACCCTTGTAATCGGAATTTTAATCCACCTTAATGGAATATTGTTCGCTTTTAGCCATTCCAGTTCAGTAGAAAACTCCTCACCATCATCAAAGACAATGGCGTGTGTTATTGGTTCTTCTTGTATATTTTCAATTTTACGATGGGCAAATCGCTTATTCTCCTGACAATATTCTGTGATGAATTTCCGGTAATCTTCTAAATAGACTAATTCACCGTTATTTTGATTTTGCAATATTCTATCAAGTTTACGATTAAATTTAGAAGTTACATTAAATAACTTAGGATATAGAATAAGAAATTTATTCATGATCAATACAGATGTTTTATTGATAAATTTAAATCGGTATGTTGATTTAAATATTCTACCACTAATCTTCTATGGCAGTGATGTGGTTCATGCTCGCTACAAAGTAAGCATGAGTTTGCTAATAATTCAGGCTTGACAAAGCGTTCAATATTCCTTTTTGCCATTAAGTTCAAGAATAAATCTTCGTATTTCTCCCATGGCATATCTCCTTTTTTATAAGGTTTTAGAATATTATCTGTAGGAGCCCAATCAGGAATATGCAGATATTCAGCATGACAAATTTCTTTAAGAAAAAATTTCAAGTCATCTTTTTTTGCATATCCAGCAAGTTGTGAGACATTATTTAATCGGACATCAATCAATTTTTCGATATTATTTTTTCTTAAAAAATTAAAAAAAGTTTCTGCACTTTTTTTAGTAAATCCAATAGTATATAAATTTAAACTCATGATATGATCTTTATTACTCTAAGCTGTAAACTGCAGCAATTAATTTATAGTGTAGCCCTTTATATAACTCTCCTAAACTTATGCAAAATATTCCCGAACTATAACTTATAGGGCATTCGTTTGGAGTAGGACCTCCTGACCCTGTTACGGGGAAGTCATATTGATATCCGTTATAACTAAAGGTTGCTCGAATACGAGTTCGAGTACCATTTGAATCAGTATTTGGATTTATATAAAAACTAATATTATTCACACTGAGAAGATATAAAGATGAGTTTGCATCTATCGCTTCCTGGTGGGTCAGAGCATAGTTAGAACCCCAAATATCTGAAGGAGCATCTAAATAATTATTTAGATCTACATTTTCATTATATAGCTGAATCCATTGTGTATTATCAATTTGATAATTTTCTGGTTGGTAATCATTTGGGGCGTGTTGAGAAAAATTTATTCTAACTTTCCTTAAAGTTTGACATCTCCACGGGGCACAAGTTGCTCCTTTATAAGTCAACCTAGCTTGGTCTTCTGTGATTGCCCCGTTAGTTTCATTATTATCGGAGACTGGGCGAATCCAATTGCCAGTCCTCATTTCTTTGCCTGCAATACAATAGTCACCATGTTTCCATGATTTAGCTAAAATTAAAATATCTTTAGTAATAGTCATAATTTACATTTTCCCAATTTTTATATTAACTAAATCATATTCCAAATTTTTATTATTGTAAATTTCTTTTAAATAAATTATTTTCTATTTTCTTTCTCCCACTCCTTCAACAACCTCTTCACTGACACCGGATACGGCGTCTTCAACTCCTGCGCAAACAGCGACACTCTCAATTCTTCAATCATCCATTTAAACGCGGCGAGGTCGTCTGAAACGGGTTGTCCTTGTTTCACCAAACCGTCGGTTTTTTCCTGCCACATTTGTTCCAGCTCTTGGATATCGGCTTCGCGGGCTGCGTCGCGGGCGGGGTTGCTGCTGTATTTTTCAAGGCGCAGGGTCATGGCTTTGAGGTAGATGGGGAGGCGCGGCCATTGTGCCCATGGGGTATGGCTGGCGAAGCCGGCGGCAAGCAGGGCTTGCAGGCGTTGGCGTATGAGGTGGGTGAGCGGGTGTTTGCCGAGTTTGCCGTTGAGTTCGGCGTAGGCGGCTGCGGTTTCCTGCAAGTAGCGGCTGAGGGCTTCTTTCACGGCGGGCAGGCGGCTGCGGGCGCGTTTGATTTGTTCTTTGAAGGCTTTTTCGTTGCGTGGCAGCTCGTCTTCTCCGATAAAGGCGCGGTCGCAGACGGCTTGGGTGAGGTCGTCGCGCAAGGTGTCGGCGTTGATGTGCTTGAGCAGCATGGCGGCTTGGGTGAAGCCTTGGATGCCTTTGTTCAAATCTTTTACCTGCTCTTTTAATTGCAGTTTCATCAATTCGATTACGCCTTGACGGTGTGCCTGTTCGGCGGCTTCGGTGGTGTCGAACAGGCGCAGGGCGATGCGGCCGTCTTTTTCTTTTTGCAGGCCGAGATAGCCGGTAAGCTGTTGTTTGCCGCGGGCAAATTTGATGGATTCGGGCAGTGTGCCGATGTCCCATGCGGTAACGTTGTCGCGCTCGAATTCTTGGGTGTTGTCGCGGAAGGTGACGGCGGCGGCTTGGCCGAGCTGTTGTTGCAATTCGTGCAGTTTGCGGCCGCCGGCAAGCTCTTGTCCGCCGTCGTCGATAATGCGCAGATTCAGATAGCAGTGTTCGGGCAATTCTTGCGCCGCCCATGCGTCTTGGTCGATTTGCTCGAGAATCCGCATATCGCCGGCGCTTTTGGCGATAAAGTGCGCCAACTGGGGAATGATGGCCGCTTGGCGGTCGGGATTGCTTTCGAGGAATTTGGTGATGAAATCGGGTACGGGCACACAAATGCGACGGATTTGCTTCGGCAGGGCTTTAATCAGCAGCTGGATTTTTTCGCGCAACATACCGGGCACCAGCCATTCGAGCGACGGCGCGTGCAGGCGGTTGAGGACGGTCAGCGGCACGGTCATGGTCACACCGTCGAGCGGATGGTGCGGCTCGAAGCGGTAGGAAAGTTTGAACTTGCCGTCTGCGGTTTGCCAGAATTTTGGGAACTGCTCTTCGGTAATGTGCGCGGCGGCGTGTTGCATCAAATCGTCGCGGCTGAGGAACAGCAGGCGCGGATTGTCGCGCTCGGCGGTTTTGAGCCAGGCTTCAAAGGTACGGATATCAGCAAGGGGCAATGGTTTCAGACGGCCTTTGCCTTTTGCGGCATGCTGATTGGTCTTGTTGTCTGATCCGTTTTGTTCGGCATTTTTATCTGACAGGTTTTGTCCGCCCTCTTCACTTCCCCAAACGCCGCCTTTCGCATCTTTCCACACCAGCTCGGGCAGGCGTTCGTTATAAAACGCAAACAGGGCTTCGTCATCGACCAATACATCTTGCTTGCGCGATTTGTGTTCGAGTTCGGTGATTTCTTTAATCAGCTTTTTATTGTGTGCAAAAAAGGCCGTCTGAAGATTGCTTTCCTGCGCCACCAATGCGCCGCGGATAAAGATTTCGCGCGCTTCTTCGGGCGCAACTTTGCCGTAAGACACGAGGCGGCGCAGCAATACGGTCAGGCCGTAAAGCGTCACGCGTTCGCTGGCGACGACTTCACCGCGTTTTTGTTCCCAGTGCGGCTCGAAATAATGATAGCGGACGAGGTGCGGCGCTTCCTGCTCTATCCATTCGGGCTGAATAACGGCGACGTCGCGCGCGTAAAGGCGCGTGGTTTCAACCAATTCTGCCGCCATCACCCATTTGGGTTTGGCTTTGAACAGGGCAGAGGCAGGAAACAGGTGGAAACGGCTGCCGCGCGCGCCGGTATAGTCGTTGCCGTCGGGTGATTTCATGCCGACGTTGGCGATAAGGCCGGTCAGCAGGGCACGGTGGATTTGTTCGTAGCCGGCTTCTTTTGCGGCGCGGATTTGGGCGCGGTGTTGCTTCTTGTCCAGTTGTTTTTGTTTGAGTTTGGCCGCCAAATCTTGATCGCCTTGGCTTTCAGACGGCCTTAATTGTTCTTGGGTAGGAGGTTGTCTAAACGCGGCTTCCTTGGTGGTCAAACCCATTTCAATCGCAGTTTGAGCAAGCTGGTGGTGCAGCTCGCGCCATTCGCGCATACGCAGGTGCGACAGAAAATATTGACGACACCACTGCACCAGCTGCTTGTTGGACAAACCTTTGTCGCGCTCGCGCTGGAAGCTGTCCCAAATATTCAAATAGGCAAGAAAGTCGGATTGCTTGTCGGTAAAGCGTTCGTGCGCCTTGGCGGCGGCATCGCGTGCTTCCAGCGGCCGCTCGCGCGGGTCTTGAATCGACAGCGCGGACGCAATCACCAATATTTCCGCCATGCAGTCGTGTTTCTTTGCCGCCAGCAAAATGCGCGCGATTTTCGGGTCGATGGGCAGGCGCGCCATTTGTTCGCCGAGCTTGGTCAGGCGGTATGTTTGTATGGTTTTATCTTGCATAATAAATAAACTGGTATATATACCTGAAATATTTATCAATCAATTTGTATATATTATTATCATTAGTCAAGTAAACCTTTGCAACAATAATGATAAATATACATAAACTACTCTCGTTTTTTAAAAAACTAAATATTACCTAATGCATAGTTTACCTAGTTTACCCGATCCTACCTTATGTGTAGTTTGTAGATACTGAATTAAATCATCATGCTGTTTCTGAATATGCTTTTTTACCATCTTATATTTTTTATCAAATTGAGAAGCATGGTTTAATAGACCAATCAGATGATTAGTTAATTGTCTTAAAGTATCTTCTTCCATTTTGGATTTACCATTTTTTATTTCAGCATAAATTTGATTAAATTCTGCTAATTTATTATGTAACTTTAAATAAAATCGATTAGGAGGAATAGGACTGTCACCAACTCTATTAATAATCAAACCTGTAATTTCTTTATGAGAATTAGCCTGATATAGGCGTGTTTTCTTTTTATTCATGGCATGGCCATGCTCTGACATTATTTGTGCGACTTGTTGACAAAAACCAGCAGGGATTTTTGCACCCGAAAATGTAATATCGTCAACATAAACTGTCATTACCAAATGATGTTCTTGAGCAAGTTGGTTTAACTGCTCAAACATATCTGAATTTGCCCAAAAGGCTAGAATCATACTAAGCTGGCTACCAGTTGGTAACTTTCCTTCTAGTGTACATAATTCTGCTAAAATATTAGCAACCTTATGGCTACATTGCATTTTATTTCTAAAAAACTTAAAAACAATAGCTTGAGTTGTAGCCGAATAAAACTCCGAAATATCCGTTTTGAATGTTTCATAGTAAACCGAATGCACGCGAGCATTATCCACGTAAGATAAACCTTTTACGCCAGAATAAAGATACCTAGGCTTTTTTATACGCACCAAGAATTGAGCTAAACGAGAGTGAAGCCCTTTTAATTCATAACAAGGTGTATGACACACTCTTCCCCCTATCTCGAACATATTATAATAAAAAATTTTATTATTAATGATTGAGAAAATCTCATCTGTTGTACACAAAATCAAAAATAATGCTTTTTCATATCTAATCTTAAATAGTGGGCTATTAAACCATTCGTATGATTTATAGTGGCTTAATTTTGGTTTGAACAAACGCTCTCTCGTATTTACATATACTTTTAATTTTGCCAATTGATAATACCCCTTCTAATGTGCATAATTCTGCTAAAATATTAGCCAATTTATAACTACATTGCATTATATTTTTAAGAAATTAAAAAACGATAGTTTTAGTCGTGAACAAATCCTCTTCTTACCTATATATAATGGTTCACAGTTTAAACTGATATCAAAATAATACCCCTAAAAAAAGGCAGCCTGAACGGCTGCCGCTCTGGAAAAGCGTCCTTCTCCAGCGCGGGAAATACCTAACAATTTTCAATTGCCCAAACCTAATGTATTTACAGCCCTATTCATCAATAGTGGATTAAGCGCTATCTCCAACAATGATTTCTCACCAAATAGAACCAATAAAAGTTTGAATATTTCCCTATTTCTAATTGTAAAAAGACAATAATCAAGCGAAGCGGCAGATACATGCCTTTCTATTAGGGCAATAGCCCCAAGCAAATATTTTGCTTAAAATATATTGTGAGACTTATTAATATACATCTCTTTCATTTTAGCTAAAATTTAAACTTATCGCAAGATAAATAATATAATTTGTCTTTATTAACCTTCACGACGCTTATTGCGGATAAACATATTCCGCCTTACCGTCGCGAATGTTCAAGCTGCCTGCATCGCCCGTAATCAGATTGCCCGTTACCGAGCCTTCGCTACAACCTGAAACCTTCATATCGTAGCCCAGCGTGTGAATCAGGAATGTTGAAAGCTGCTGATGGAAGGCAATCTCGCAAGGTGCAAAAGCCTGGTTGGCAGCCTGTTGCACGGCCTTATCCGGGCTGTACAACACCAGCGGCACGAGATAGCTGTCGGGCTGCACCGTGCCTTGATTGTAGGTATCCTGGCGCACATACTGGCCATGATCGGAGGTATAGGCAAACAGCCAGTTGCCGTCAGGCTGCTTTTGCAGTTGCTCGAATACGGTTTGAATCATTTGGTCGGTTTTGTGGATGGTGTTGTCGTACTTATCCACAATATTGGCGTCGCCGAATACTTTATCTTGAGGCTGCAACAATGCGCCGTATGGGACGTGCGAACCGCGTTGGTGCAACACAATAAAATGCTTGCCCTGCTGCAAATTGATTTTGTCAAACAGCGGCAGCAGTTTCTCATCAGGCATATTGTCGCCGTTGCCGTAGCCAAGCTGCGTCGGCTGAATCAGATGGTCTATCCATTTCTTACCGATTAAGTTCAAAATCGCCATCTCGTTTTCAGCCTGCGCGCTGTAAAAATACGTTTCATAGCCCTGCTCTTTGGCAAGGCGGAACATATTGGTATCGCCGCTGCTGATTTGCTCATAGCCGTTGGCATGCGGTATGGCATTGAAAAAGCTGGGCAGGGACACAGCCGTCATCAAAGCGGCGGAATAGCTTTGTTTCACAATCGGCTTAAAGTCGGCTTGCGACAGCTGGGTTAAAAACGGTGAAGTTTCACGCCCGTAGCCAAACAATTTCAAATGCGCCGCGCTTTCGCTTTCGCCCATAATCAGGACGATATTTTGAACACTGCCCTGCCCGATTTTGCTTGGCGCTGGCTGTTTGAACACAGGAATCTTGCTTAAATCAAACAACTGATACGGCAATACGCGCCCGACAAAATAGCCGAAGCTAAAATAATTGGCTTTGATGCGGCTGTATGTCGGCTTGGGCGAAATACCGTGTTCCTGCGTCGTACTGAATGAACGTCCAAAAATTAGCAACATCGCCGCAGCGAACAATATATCGGCGGCAAAATGCGTCTTACGGCGGAACTTGGCAAGGCTGCAAAACAGCACGACTTCCGCCACGCCCCACAACGCAGGCAGCCACAACTTATCCAACATCGACGCGCCCGCGCTTCCGACTTCAGTAACCTCTTTCAGCATCAGCCAATAATTGATGCCCGTCATCCAACTTTGATAAACCGCATAATGCACATTATTGGCAATAATGCTGAACGCAAAAAACACCGCAATCAACAAACGCGTCGCCTTATAACGCGCAAACAGATACAACGCAGCAATCACAAATATCAGCGCAAACGTTTCCGCCATTTTCGCAGCCGGTAAGGTTTCAATTCCGAATACAAAGCGATAGGCAATTTCGCTAGCGGTAAGTAAAGACGAATATAAAACAAGCGTGAAGAAAGATTTTTTCATCATTAATATTTCACAATAAAAAATTTACCAATTGAGTTTTAAAACCCAATATTTCCTTTTTAATAGTTTTTAGTTTCTCAATGATTTAGGCCGTCTGAAAATGAAACATGGCCTGCCTTTTGATTAAGAAAGATTTTATTTTCAGACGGCCTCTACCGCGCCCAACTCCAGCAATACCTGAAAACCGTCATTGATATACCGCGAATCGGGCATTTCTAAAAATGGAATAATACCAACAAAATGCGCGCAATTTTCGGGTCGATAGGCAGGTGCGCCATTTGTTCGCCGAGGCGGGTCAGGCGATAGCGGGGTTGGATTGGCGTTAGTATTGAAAGTTTTTTGCTTCGCAAAAGCTCGTTTTTAAACGGCATATTGGTATTTTTGATGGAGAGCATTTTATATTTCGCATGGTGTTTGTGGGATGTACTCCATGTACACCGTATTTTATGAGATGGATTGATAATTTAGAATTTAGAAGCATAAAGTTAGCTTAGGAATTTCTCCATGCTACATCATATCCATTACTATTTTTCAAACAACATTTAATTATCAAACAAATCTTCTTGCTTGGGCGGATATTTATCTGTATCTGGCGTTTTAATTATTTTATCTATCAAGTCAATCAAATCATTTGTATAATTTAGTCCCGTGTCCTTTCCCTTGTATTGTGTTTTAATAAAATATTTGTCAACCTCAGCCTTCTCTAAGCTGGAGTGAGGTTCATATTTCTTTTCGTTTTTGACGATGATATTGTTTTTTATTAGAAACTGGTGTAAATCCTTTACGCTAGTAAAATCTTTTATTCCTTCTTTTTGAAAATATTCAAGAATTTCAGAAGTAGTATAGCCAACATTTTCTCGGTAAATAAATTCTATTTCAGGAATAATGCACTTATCTTTCGGTAAGAATCGTTGTTCCTTACTTAAATAAACAACTATTTTTTTATTCAATTTTAATGCACGAATAATATTGGTAAAACTGCCTTTGCTTTTACCGTCCCATATGATCAAGCTGTAATCGCTATCTTCTGACATTTGTTTATCTTTAAATTGTTGCCGTTCGCGTTCTTTTTTCACATCATCAGAAACATTAATTGTTTCTATTCTAAATTTACGAGAAGAAATATTTCTTGGTTCTGGGTAAATAGAATAGACAGTAATGTTATCGTAATCTTTATCTTTAAAGAAATTCTGTATTAAACAATCAATACCAGAAGCATCTCCAACCAATACCTGCATATTTTTCTCCATGATTTTTTCTAATCTCTTACAGACTTCTTGAGGTAAGCTCTTAATCGCAATAGAACCTGAAATAAAAACTTTTTCATTCATTATTTATTCACTCGTGTTTTAGTCAAAGTAACAACATAAACATTTTGTACACCTGCGTCTCGATACAACACGGACGCTATTTCATTGAGTGTTGACCCTGATCTGAATAAGTCATCAATAAGCAACACTTTCTTGTTTCTATACAAATTACTGTCGGTAATTTCAAAAGCACCCGATAGAGCTTCACATCTTTCATATGGTTTTTGTATGCTTTTTAGTTCGGTCGTATTTTTTATTTTTTTAATAAAATTAAAATCTATAGGCTTATGAATCTGTTCTGCTACGCCTTGTGCAATTTCATAAACAGGCTGTCTTTCTCTTTGTTTAGAAGCGGGAATAGGCAAAATCACATGTAAATAGGGCAGCACTAATCGAGTTTTCAAAAATAAAGTCATTTGTTCAATCAAAAACGATAGCTGCTCAAAATTATTATGGTATTTTAACTGATTTAATGCATAACCTAATTTGGTATAGTGATTTTCAAAATGCCCGTTTGGCAACATGATGCTGGATATTGTATGTAAGTCCAAAGCCCATCCTGCTTTCCAACTCCCATTTAATAGTTCACAATCCCCATTTTTATAATCATGAAGACTAGTTGGTTCATTTTCATCTTGGGTATTGATATCGATTACATCAAGCATCTTATGATCAAAATCAAATGATCGTCTTCTAGACATTTTTAACTCCCCTTAAAAAATAACTAAAAAAATAATTTTAGCTCAAGAAACTAAAGAAAAGGAAATATTTGATTTATTTCTAAGTCATTTCCCTATTTTCAGACGGCCTCCACCGCCCCCAATTCCAGCAATACCTGAAAACCGTCATTGATATACCGCGAATCGGGCATTTCTAAAAATGGAAATGCGGCTACGTCGCCCAAGTTCAGCGATGCCATGCGCAGGATGACGGCGGCGAGGTTACTGCGGACGATTTCTGGGTCGGTAAATTCGGGGCGGCTGTTGAAATCTTCTTCTGAAAACAGTCGGATACATACGCCTGCGGAGACGCGGCCGCAGCGGCCAGAGCGTTGGCGTGCGGCGGCTTGGGAGATTTTTTCGACATGAAGCTGCTCCACTTTCGCCCGTGCGGAATAGCGTTTGACGCGTGCGAGGCCGGTGTCGATGACGTATTTGATGCCCGGCACGGTGAGCGAGGTTTCGGCGACGTTGGTTGCCAGCACGATGCGGCGTTTTGCGCCTGAAGGGTGGAAGATTTTATGCTGTTCGGCGTGCGACAGGCGTGCGAACAGGGGCAGGATTTCGTCGTTGCGGCGCAGCGTGGATTTGCGCAGGGCTTCGGCGGCTTCGCGGATTTCGCGTTCGCCCGGTAGGAACACCAAAATATCGCCTTCGCCGTAGCGCGCCAATTCGTCTGCCGCATCGACAATTGCGTCGGTCAGCTCCACTTCCGCGTCGTCTTCGTCTTTGCTGGTCAACGGTCGGTAGAGGATTTCAACGGGATAGGTACGCCCGCTCACTTCTAAAACGGGCGCGCCGTTGAAGTGTTGGGAGAAGCGCTCTGCGTCTATCGTTGCCGAGGTGATGATGACTTTCAAATCGGGGCGGCGCGGCAGAAGTTGTTTCAAATAGCCCAAAAGGAAGTCGATGTTCAGGCTGCGTTCGTGCGCTTCGTCGATGATAATCGTGTCGTAGGCGGTGAGATAACGGTCGGTCTGGGTTTCCGCCAACAGGATGCCGTCGGTCATCAGCTTAACGCAGGCATCGCGCGAGGTGTGGTCGGTGAAGCGCACCTTATAGCCGACCGCGCTGCCGATTTCCGATTTCAGCTCTTCGGCAATCCGCTCTGCTACGGAACGCGCGGCCAAACGGCGTGGCTGGGTATGCCCGATCAAGCCTGCCGCCCCACGCCCGAGTTCCAAACAAATCTTGGGCAACTGTGTGGTTTTGCCCGAACCGGTTTCGCCACAAATAATCGTTACCTGATTTTCGGCAATGGCTTTTTTGATTTCGTCGAGTTTTTCGTGAACAGGCAGTGTGTTGTCGAATTCGGGCTTGGGCAGTTTGGACAGGCGTTGCAGATAGAGGTCATGCGATTTTTTGTATTTTTCCTCAACCTTGGCCAAGCCGCCGTATTTATTGGGGTTTTTAAAGGCAGATCGCAGAAAATGGCGGTCTTTGGAGAGGGTTTGGGTGAAATCGGGTTGCGGCATGATGGTGCAATAAATTGAATATTGTGAAAAGAATGGAATTATAGCAAAAGGCCGTCTGAAACTTGCTTGCTTTCAAGTTTCAGACGGCCTTTGTATGGATAAACCGTTTTAGTCAGCGGCGTGCCAAGGTTTTTGCATACCGGCGTGGAAACTCGGTTTTTCTCCGCCCCACAAGGTGTCGATGTCGTAGAAGTCGCGCACAGCAGGGAGCATGACGTGGACAACGAGGTCGCCTGCATCGACGAGCGTCCATTCGCCGCTGTCGCCTTCGGTGCTGAGGATTTCGAAACCGGCTTCTTTCAAATCGACGGCAACGTTGTTCGCCAGTGCTTTGACTTGGCGTGTGCTGTCGCCGCTGGCAATAATCATGCGGGCGAACAGGGAGGTTTTGTCTTGGGTTTCCAAAACAGAGATGTCTTTAGCTTTGATGTCTTCAAGGGCGTTTACGGCCACTTCGACCATTTTTTGCAGGTCTTGCAATTCTTGTTCGTTCATTATTTTCCTAGTTGAAATGTTTTCAGACGGCATTATAGCTTATCTGCCTGAATAAACGCTATTTTTCATAGAGTTTGTGTTGGCGGATGTATTGGGCGACGGGTTGCGGCAGGCCGTCTGAATGGTGCGTTTTGGCGAGATCGGCGCGGATTTGAGTGGAGCTGGTGTTGTGCAGCGGCGCGTTGAGGATGCGGACGCTGCCGTTTTGCAGGGCTTCGCCGAGCCATGCGTGCAATTCGCGCGGGGTTTTGTTGAGGTTGTCGCCTTGGCGCATGGCGATGGCGATATGGGTCTGGCGCACGAGGGTTTGCCATTTTTTCCATGTGTGCAGCTGCATCAGGCTGTCGCTGCCCATCAGCCACCACAGTTGCGCGCCGGGAAATTGCTGGCGGAAGATTTGGACGGTGTCAAACGTATAAGTCGCGCCGTCGCGGACGATGTCGCAGTCGCTGGCGGCGAATTTCGGCTCGTCGGCGATGGCGAGTTCGACCATATTGAGGCGCTCTTGTGTCGGCGTGCGCGTGCTGTCTTTGTGGTACGGGTCGCCTGCCGGCAGGAAGACGACGAGATCCAAACCGATTTCGTCGGCGAAGGCGCGGGCGATGTGGAGGTGGCCGTTGTGGATGGGGTCAAACGTGCCGCCGAATAATCCGATGTTTTTCATTTCGTGGTGGTGTCTGCGTTAGATGTTTTGGCCGTCTGAAGCAGGCAGGCTGCCGTCAACAATCAGGTTGAGCTTGCCTGTGGTCGGATGGATGACCAGGCCGTGGATGGCGATGTTGTCGGGCATCAGCGGATGTTTGCGAATCAGCTCGACGGTATGGCGCACGCTGTCTTCGACGTTGTCAAAACCGGTCAGCCAGCCGTCCAAATCGATACCGGCATTGCGCAGGGTTTCGATGCGGTCGTCGGGGATATTGCTGTCGTGTACGCGTTGGAGGAACTCTTCGGCGTGCAATCCGCGCATACCGCAGTCGTGGTGGGCAATGACCATGATTTCTTTGACTTTGAGTTCAAATACGGCCACCAACAAACTGCGCATCACCGAACCCCAAGGGTGGGTCACCAGCGCACCGGCGTTTTTGATGAGCTTGGCGTCACCGTTTTTCAAGCCCAACGCATTGGGCAGCAGCTCGATAATGCGTGCGTCCATACAGGAAAGGATGGCCAGCTCGCGGCCGGGGTATTTGTTGGTGAAATATTTTTCGTATTCGCCCGTTTCGACGAAATGTTGGTTATAGGCGAGAATTTCGCTCAATTCGCTCATGATGTGCTCGTTTCGGATGGTTTACTCTATTATAGCGGTTTTCAGGGGGTATGGTTGTTTTGCAAATTCGCCGTAAACGGCTAAAATCGACGTATCTTTAGTTCTTTTGGAGGATGCGCCATGTCTCAGTCTTTCCGTTTTGAACAAGTATTCACACCCGATGTCCACGACGAATTGTGGGATTGGGCGCAAACCAGCTATGGCGCATCCGACGATTGGTGCATTCTGTATCTCAACGGCCTGCCTTTAGGCCGTCTGAACCCATTATGGCGCGAACGCCTCAGGCAAGATTGGACAGGCAGGCAGTCAACCCTTTCAGACGGCCTGAATTTGGAAACCGACAGCTGGGCAGAAATGGGCGACAGTTTGCAAACGCTGGCGCAACAATGGCGCGAATGCGGTTGGCTCAAGGGTTGGCGCGATGAAAAGTTCGACATCTGCGACCAGTCGGGCAAGCCTTTATGCGCACTCGAACGCGCCGCCTTCCGTCCGTTCGGCCTGATGAGTCAGGCAGTTCACTTGAACGGATTGGTCGAAACAGAAAACAGTCTGCGCTTTTGGATAGGCCGCCGCAGTCCGCACAAAGCCGTCGATCCAAACAAACTCGACAACCTGACCGGCGGCGGTATCAGCAGCGGCGAGAGGCCGTCTGAAGCCGTCTGCCGCGAAGGCGAAGAAGAAGCCGGCATTCCCGCTTCGTTAACACCCCATATCCGACCGACCGCCCAAATATATAGTTTGCGCCCCGTTAATCGCGGTGTCCACAACGAAATCCTGTATATCTTCGACATCGTCCTGCCCGAAGGCTTCCAACCCGCCAACCAAGACGGCGAAGTCGCCGGTTTTGAACTGATGGACATCCCCACCCTGCTCGATGCCATGCTGGGCGGACACATGATGCACGATGCCCAGCTGGTCACGATCGAAGCCTGCCGTCGATACGGCCTGATCGACCCCAAACATCCGCTGTCCGCATGGCTCGACAGCATCCGTTGCCGACCCCATTTTTAAAGGCCGTCTGAAACCATGTTGCAACTCAAAAACATCAACAAACGCTTCGGCAGCAAAACCGTTGCCCAAGACATCAACCTAAACGTCGAAGCAGGCGAAATCCTCGCCGTACTCGGCCGCTCCGGCTGTGGCAAATCCACCCTGCTCAAAACCATCGTCGGCCTGGTGCGTCCCGACAGCGGCGAAGTCTGGCTCAACGGCGACAACATCACCGACATGCCGTCTGAAAAACGCAATATCTCGCTGATGTTTCAAGACTACGCCCTTTTGCCGCATTTAACCGCCCTCGACAACGTCGGCTTCGGCCTCAAAATGCGCCGGCTGCCCAAAGCCGAAATCGAAGAACAATCCATGCAGGCCTTGCGCGACATCGGTTTGGAACACGAAGCGCAACGCAAACCCGAAAGCCTCTCCGGCGGCGAACAACAACGCCTCGCCCTCGCACGCGCCCTCATCACGCGCCCGTCGCTATTGCTCTTGGACGAAGCCTTCTCCAGCCTCGACACCCACCTGCGCCACCACCTGCGCACCCTGACCGCCGAACGCATCCGCAGTCAAAACATCCCCGCCATCCTCGTGACCCACTCCGCCGAGGAAGCCTGCACCATGGCCGACACCATCGCCATCATGCACGAAGGCCTCATCCTCCAACACGGCACGCCGGAAACCCTTATCCGCCGCCCCGTCAACGCCCAAGCCGCCCTGCTACTCGGTTTGGCCAACACCGGCGACACACGCTACATCCCCCAACACGCCATCCGATTCGACCCGAACGGCACGTCCGTCCGCATCAGCGAAGCCGTCCCCCTCGCCGAAGGCACACGCCTTACCCTCGCCCATCCGCAATACGGCGATTTGATTTGGTATCCCCACGCCGACCACGATACGGACAAACCGCAAACCGGACAGGAAATCCGCATCAGCGTGGATGAAAATCAGATTGTTTGGTTTGATTGAATGTGATGGATTAAGAAAAAGAAAAAGGCCGTCTGAAAAGCAACAAACACCGTCATTCCCGCGCAGGCGGGAATGACGGCGGATGGGTTTGGGGCGGGGGAAAGGTTTCAGGCTGCCTTGGGGAAGGGCAACCTGAAAATGGGGAGGCCATCTGAAAGAGCAGTTTCAGATGGCCTTTTGGTAGCTTGGGTTGCAAACCCAACATAAAACAGATGATTTAACGGTTTTGTTGAGCCTTGACCTAACCTACGCTTGCTTACTCTTCTATCCAATCATTGATTAAATCAGGATTTTTTTCTTCAATAGCCTGATTTATCCGCTTCATTGCTTCTTTTTTTCTAATTGCAGCCTGAGATGATTCAACCAAAATATCATAAAGGTCTTTAATTTCTGATTTACATGAGAAATCATAAGGCAAATCAAAAATTTCAAATTTATTGAGGAAACGACGCAATTTATGTCCGTCGTTTTCATCCAAATCTTTCCTTAATTTCGCCAGCCTGTCTTCAAAAACCATTGAAGCTTTTTTACTGGTTGGCTTGATAATTCCCTGTTCCAGCAGTAATTGGTATTGCTCAAAAATTTCATGTTCTTTGCGAGCAAGCTGCATACGAACAGAATCTTCAAGCCACTGGTAAAATTTATTTAAATCTGCATTGTTCTTAGTAACTTGAATCATACTTTTGGGCACCCAATGTCCGAGATATGTTTCGATTCCTTTTCGTCGTAAATTTTTTAATTCTTCAGCTTCTGCGCTATCTACGAAACTATCAAATTGAAGAAATTGTTTGCTGATTGTCTCTGCATCAATGTCAAACCCCATGCTTTTTAATTGCTCTGAGCCAATTTCCCGCCTTCCTTGCTCTGTTAATTCATAGCGGATAGCAAAATATTGCTGCAAGGTTTGCTGCCATTTATGAACAAATCTCCCTTGTGAAACAAGGGAGTATTGAAAAGTATAAGAATCTAACTTGTAAGCAGAAAAATCTTGAAGTAAGCAAACGGGAAGCTCTTGTAGGCTCTCAATAAAATTGTAAATATCGTTCAAGTTGCTACTGAGCATACCAGTCTCGTGATTGCCTCCTTTGTTTGCAAACAAACCGGCAGAGGTGAAATTGCTTGAACCGACAAAAAGAGCACCATTCGGTTCATCAAAGTTGTCAATAAGTGCTAATGCCTTTGTATGGAACAAGTTTTCAGACTCTACAACATGAAAAGACACTTGCTCATCCCCAAACAGTCTTGCCAATGGCTTAAGCAGTTTGGTTTCAATAATAGGCGTGGATAGTTTTACTACTTGTCGGGCATCAATATAAAAATTCACTTCGTAAATTTTTATATCGTTCATCAACTCCTTAACAAATTCCACTAGTTTGCTGAGCCCTTTTTCATCAGGCAGATAACAGCTTGCAATGTACAAGCCGTATTTCTTGCGTTTGTCGATTACTTCATTTAATCGGTTGATTAAAGAACTGGATTTTCCTTTTTTCTGGTTAAAGAAAACTTGTGTTTCAAACATTTTTGACTCTCCCGCAGGGTAAAATAAGGCAGCCTGAAACCTATTCCACAATTTTCAGGCTGCCTTTTACAACCAAACAATACTACCCTTTCAACTTCGCCAACTGAGTTTGCACTTTCGCCATTTTGTCTTCCAATTCCGCCAAATCGGCTTTGTCTTTTTCCACCAGATGCGCCGGTGCTTTTTCTGTGTAGCCGGGTTTGGAGAGTTTGGCGTTGAGTTTGTCCAAGGCTTTTTGCAGCTTCTCGGCTTCTTTGCTCAAACGGGCGGTTTCGGCGGCTTTGTCGATTTCGACTTTCAGCATCAGGCGCGCGCCGTTGCAGACGGCGACAGGTGCGTCTTCCGCTTCGGGCAAGCTATCCACCAGCTTGGCTTCGGTCAGTCGGGTCAGCGACGGCAAGTATTTGAGCAGGCCTTCGAGTTCTGCGCTGCCTTCGACGAAGAGCGGTGCTTTGACGTTTGGCGCGATACCCATTTCGCCGCGCAGTTTGCGCACTTCTTCCACCAAGTCTTTCAATGCGGCCATTTTATCGAAGGCCGTCTGAACGATTTTTTCTTTATCGGCTTGCGGATAGGCGGCCAACATGATGCTGTCGGCGGTTTTGGCATTCGCCAGAGGCGCAACGACCTGCCACAGCTCTTCGGTAATGAAAGGCATGATTGGGTGCAGCAGGCGCAGGATGGTTTCGAGTACGCGTACGAGGGTGCGGCGTGTGGTGCGCTGGGTTGTCGGGCAGCCGGTTTGGATTTGCACTTTTGCCAGCTCGATGTACCAGTCGCAATATTCGTTCCACACAAATTCGTACAGCGTTTGTGCGGCCAGGTCGAAGCGGTAGGTTTCAAAGGCTTCGGCAACGGCGGCTTCGGCTTGTTGCAGTTTGCCGATAATCCATTGGTCGGCGAAGGTAAACGCCAACGGCTGCATTTCGTCTTGACCGCAGTCTTTGTCTTCGGTGTTCATCAACACGAAATTGGTAGCGTTCCACAATTTATTGCAGAAATTGCGGTAGCCTTCGGCACGTTTAAAGTCGAAGTTGACCGAACGTCCCAAGCTGGCGTAGCTTGCCATGGTGAAGCGCAATGCGTCCGCGCCCATGCTCGGAATGCCTTCGGGGAAGAGTTTTTTCGTGGCTTCTTCCACTTTTGGCGCGGTTTCAGGTTTGCGCAGGCCGGTGGTACGTTTTACCAGCAGTTTTTCCAAGTCGATGCCGTCGATCAAATCCACAGGGTCGATGACGTTGCCTTCGGATTTGGACATTTTTTTGCCTTCGTGGTCGCGCACGATGCCGTGGATGTACACGTCTTTAAATGGTACTTTGCCGGTAAAGTGGGTGGTCATCATAATCATGCGCGCCACCCAGAAGAAGATGATTTCGTAGCCGGTTACCAAGACGTTGGATGGCAGGAAGGCTTTGAGTTCGTCGGTTTCAGACGGCCAGCCGAGTGTGGAAAACGGCACGAGCGCGGAGGAGAACCATGTGTCCAATACGTCTTCTTCGCGGGTCAAACCGGTTTTGCCGGCTTGTTTTTCGGCTTCTTCCTGATTGCGGGCGACATACACATTGCCTTCGTTGTCGTACCATGCAGGGATTTGATGGCCCCACCACAGTTGGCGCGAGATACACCAGTCTTGGATGTTGTTCATCCATTGGTTGTAAGTGTTGACCCAGTTTTCAGGGATAAAGCGTACCGCGCCGCTGTCGACGGCTTTTTTGGCTTTGTCGGCGAGGCTCAAGCCTTTGAATTCGCTGTCAGGCTCGCCGCCGTTTGGCGTGGCGGACATGGCGACAAACCATTGGCTGGTCAGCATCGGTTCAATCACGGAACCGGTACGGTCGCCTTTCGGCGTCATCAGCGTGTGCGGTTTGATTTCGACCAAGAAACCTTGTTCCTGCAAATCGGCAACCATTTGTTTGCGCGCGGCAAAGCGGTCTAAGCCTGCGTATTTTTCAGGCAGGGCAAAGCCTTGTTGCGCTTCGCCTTTGAAGTTGAACACTTCGGCGTTTGCCAGCACTTTGGCTTCCAAATCGAACACATTAATCAGGCGCGTGTCGTGGCGTTTGCCGACTTCGTAGTCGTTGAAGTCGTGCGCAGGCGTGATTTTCACGCAGCCTGTGCCAAAGTCTTTTTCAACGTATTCGTCGGCAATCACGGGGATAGTACGGCCGGTCAGTGGCAGGATTAATTCCTTACCGATTAAGTGGGTGTAACGTTCGTCTTCAGGGTTGACGGCAACGGCCACGTCGCCCAGCAACGTTTCAGGGCGGGTAGTCGCCACGATGACGGCTTCGGCAGGATTATCGGCCAACGGATAGCGGATGTGCCACATAGAGCCTTGTTCTTCCACGCTTTCCACTTCCAAATCCGACACTGCGGTACCCAATACCGGATCCCAGTTCACCAAGCGTTTACCGCGGTAAATCAAGCCCTGTTCAAACAGGCGCACAAACACTTCGGTCACGGTTTCGGCGCGCACGTCGTCCATCGTGAAATACTCGCGCGTCCAGTCGGCAGAGCAGCCCACGCGGCGCATTTGCTGGGTAATCGTACCGCCGGAAACTTCTTTCCATTCCCACACTTTTTCCAAGAATTTCTCACGGCCCAAGTCATGACGGGACACGTTTTGCGCGGCAAGCTGACGCTCGACCACGATTTGCGTGGCAATACCCGCGTGGTCGGTGCCCGGAATCCAGGCGGTGTTGCAGCCTTTCATGCGGTAGTAGCGGGTCAGGCCGTCCATAATGGTTTGGTTGAAGGCATGGCCCATGTGCAGCGTGCCGGTTACATTGGGCGGCGGCAGTTGAATGGAAAAAGACGGTTTGGTCAAATCCATATCAGGTTGGAAATAGCCCTGCTTTTCCCAGTTTTGATAATGTTTGGATTCGATTTCGGCTGGATTGTATTTGTCTAACATGATGGAACTTTGTGAAATTAAGGTTATTTTTGATGTGCGGATTATAACGCAAAAAGGCCGTCTGAATCATTCCAGACGGCCTTTGGCATACGGGTTTTAAAAACGGAACAATACCAGGCTGACGGCAATTACCGCCATTCCTGTTGTCAGGCCGTAAACGGTTTCATGGCCGTCTGAATAGCGCTTGGCGGCCGGCAGCAGCTCGTCCAACGCCAAAAACACCATCACGCCGGCTATCACGCCGAATACCGAACCAAACACGGCAGGCGACAAAAACGGCTGCAAAACCAAATAGCCCAAAGCCGCCCCCAAAGGTTCGGCCAAACCTGATAGCAGACACGCCCATACCGTTTTCTTACGGCTTCGGGTGGCAAAATAAACCGGCGCGGCGATAGAAATGCCCTCCGGAATATTATGGATGGCAATCGCCAAGGCCAAAGGCATCCCGACCGCCGGATTTTCCAAGGTGGCAAAAAACGTCGCCAAACCTTCGGGAAAATTGTGCGCCGTAATCGCAAACGCCGCCATCATGCCGACTCGCGCGATATGGCGGCGTTTGCTTTCTTGAAACGATGGGTCTTGCGCGTCTAAAGTTTCATGCGGGTTCGGCACCAGGCGGTCAATCAGCGCAATGCCGCCCATACCGGCCAAAAATGCCATGGTCGCCGCCGCAAACGCGTGGTCTTTATCATAAATTTCAGCGAACGCCTCACTGGATTTACTGAAAATTTCCGTCAGGGAAACATACACCATCGCACCGCCGGCAAATGCCAAACCAAACGACAACACACGCGGATTGGGCGTTTTGGAAAACATCACCAAGCCGCTGCCTAATACGGTAAACAAACCGGCAGCCAACGTGATGGAAAAGGCAACGGCCAAATTGGACATCGAAAAATCGGGCATGAGAAAACCTGCGCTAAAAGCTGGGACAGGTTCAGACTAACACTTTTTAATGCGCATGATAATAGTTATTATTTATTTTATTGATTAAATACCCGGATTTTGAAACAAAAGGCCGTCTGAAAAATAATTTTCAGACGGCCTTTAAATTTGAAATGCCGCTAAACCTTATCGCTTTTCAGCTTAAGCCTGATAGCGTGACAGGCTCAAATCGTCGCTTCGGATTTCGGTATCTTTGCCGCTCACGATATCGGCGGTTAATTTTGCCGAACCCAGCGACATGGTCCAGCCTAAAGTGCCGTGGCCGGTATTCAGGAAGAGATTATCAAAGCGGGTGCGCCCGATTAACGGTGTGCTGTCGGGCGTCATCGGTCTGAGGCCGCTCCAGAACAATGCCTGACTCAAATCGCCGCCTTCTGGGAACAAGTCGTTGACGACCAAAGCCAAGGTTTCGCGGCGTTTTTCGGGCAGTTTGATTTCGTAGCCCGACAATTCCGCCATGCCGCCGACGCGGATTCTGTTGTCAAAGCGCGTGATGGCGACTTTGTAGCTCTCATCTAAAACGGTGGACACCGGCGCGCCGTCTGAATTGGTGACCGGCAGGGTCAAGGAATAGCCTTTGATGGGATAAATCGGCAGATTGAGATCCAACTGCGCCAACACAGTCCTGCTAAAGCAGCCGAGCGCGCAGACAACGGCATCTGCTTCAAACCGCCCTGTTTCGGTTTCAACGGCTTTGATGCGCAGCCCATTGTGGTCGATGCGGCTGATGGTTTGGTTGAAGTGGAACTGTATGCCCTTTTCTTGACACAATTTGTATAGGTTTTCAGTGAAGAGGTGGCAGTCGCCGGTCGCGTCCGCAGGTAGGTGCAGGCCGCCGGCAATTTTGGTGGTAACGCGCGCCAGCGCAGGCTCAAACTCTGCGCATTCTTCGGGTTTCAGACGGCGGTACGGTACGCCGTAGCGTTCCAAAACGGCAATGTCTTGTTCTGCCGCTTCGACTTCTTTGGCTTGGCGGAAAATCTGCAACGTCCCTTTTTTGCGCCCTTCAAAATTCATGCCGGTTTGCGCTTCAAAACGGCGGAACATTTCACGGCTGTATTCGGAAATCCTGACCATGCGCTCTTTATTGATTTGATAGCGCGCTGCCGTGCAGTTTTGCAGCATTTGCCACAGCCATTCGATTTGATACAGGCTGCCGTCAGGGCGAAACAGCAAAGGCGGATGGCTTTTAAACAGCCATTTCAGCGCTTTGGTCGGGATACCGGGTGCAGCCCAAGGCGTGGTATAGCCGTAGGAAAGCTGGCCGGCATTGGCAAAACTGGTTTCCATCGCCACGCCCTCGGCGCGGTCGATGACCGTTACTTCATGTCCTGCCTCTGCCAGATACCACGCGGAAGATACGCCGGCAACACCAGCACCTAAAACAAGCACTTTCATTTTTCTCCTCCTCTGACTTTTTTCAAAACAAACTTAATATACATCGGGCCGTCTGAATGTTCATATTCAGACGGCCTTGGATATTAATGCGGCAATTCGCCGTTTTTGATTTTTTGTTTGAAGTCGCGCGTTTCATTGACGATGACTTTCGCCATCAACAGAAGCGCAATCAGGTTGGGCAATGCCATCAAGCCGTTAAATGTGTCCGAAGCCAGCCACACCAAATCAAGGCTCAACACGGTTCCCAGCATAACTGAAGAAACATAACCGACGCGGTACAAACCGGCAAACTTCTCGCCGAAGACGTAAACCGCGCATTTCTCGCCGTAATAACACCAGCCGAGAATGGTTGAGTAGGCAAAGAAAATCAGGCCGATGGTCACAATCCAGCCACCGATGCCGGGCAGCATTTTTTGGAAAGTGACGGTTGTCAGTGCCGCGCCGCTCAATTCAGGTTTCACAAACTCGCCGCCTGCGCCGAGCAGACCCATGACCAAAACGATACCGGTAATCGAGCAGACAACGATGGTGTCCAAAAACGTACCGGTCATGGAAACCAAAGCCTGACGGACGGGGTGGTCGGTTTTCGCGGCGGCGGCGGCAATCGGCGCAGAACCCATACCTGCCTCGTTGGAGAACACGCCGCGCGCCACGCCGTAGCGGATGACCGTACCGATGGCGCCGCCTGCCACAGCTTGCGCGCTAAACGCATCGGAGAAAATCAGTTTGACGGCAGGCATCAGCACATCGGAATTAATCACGATAATGGCAATACCGCCCACCACATAAAACACTGCCATGGCAGGTACGATAAAGGACGCGGCTTTGGCGATGCCCTTAATGCCGCCCAAAAGCACAATGGCCGTTAATACAGTCAATATCACGCCGGTGTAGGCAGGTTCGACACCGAAGCTGGTTTGCACTGCCTGCGCAACCGAGTTGGACTGCACCGAGCTGCCGATACCGAATGAAGCGAATGTGCCGAACAGCGCAAAGGCGACGGCCATCCACTTCCAATTTTTACCCAAGCCTTTTTCGATGTAATACATCGGGCCGCCGGACATTTCGCCTTTGGAATTGGTGACGCGGTATTTCACCGCCAACACGCCCTCGCCGTATTTGGTGGCCATACCGAAAATGGCGGTCATCCACATCCAAAATACCGCGCCCGGGCCGCCGGTTACCACCGCAGTCGCCACACCGGCGATGTTACCCGTGCCTATGGTGGCGGAAAGCGCGGTCATCAACGCCGCAAAATGGGAAATATCGCCTTCGTGGTCTTCGCCGTCTTCATGCTTCTTTGACGGCACAAACGCCTGTTTCAGCGCATAACCCAACATGGTGAACTGCAAGCCTTTCAGCAAAACGGTCAGCAAAATGCCCGTACCGACCAGCAGCATCAACATAATAGGTCCCCAGACCCAGCCGCTGATGGTTTCGAAAAAGGCTTTAAGATTGTCTAAAAACAATTGCATGGCTTTCTCCTTTGTCTGTTTTATTTTTTTATGCACTACTTTTTGTAGTGTCATGTAATTTCAGCACAGAATATTCAATAAGACAATATCTTTCTTTTTAAAAAGATTTTTGAATTTTTACCCTAAAAAGATATCTATTTAGACCGACCAGATTGTTTACAATCCGCTAAAAATAAAGGCTGCGGCCGAGATAAAATGCCAAATGAAAGTTAATCAACCTTCAATTAAGACTGCAACAATTAAAATGACACAATCGACAAATGGCACATTATTGAAAAATACAAACGCGCAAATCTTGTTTAAAAAAAGCCTCAGGCCGTCTGAAAGATGGTTTTCAGACGGCCTGAGGCTTGCTATTTATATTGATAAAGTCAGGTTGATGAATGTTGCCCAAGCAATTGCGCCAACACTCGGGCAAAGCGTTCCGTTGCGCCTTCGCTGGTGTGCAAATACAGGGCGGGCTCGATGAGTTCCAACTCATTGAGCAGGAATGTGTCGCCGACCAATGTACCATCCACGCGGGCGTAAACCGGCATTTGCGGCAAGGCAGCCAGTACGTCTTGCGCGGCACGGACGGCAAACTCGGGCGGCTCAATACCGAACACCGACACGCCATAGGCCGAGTTGGCGCGCCATTCGCCTTGTGGTGGCTGACGGCGCACGGCATGGCTGAATACGCCGTTGAAAAACACCAGCGATGTTTCGCCTGCCGTTTCGATTTCGCGGATATACGGTTGAATAATCATGCCTTGCGGATAATCCGCCATATCCACGTCCAATGCGTCCGCACAAACTTTGACCACGCCTTTGCCGCTCTGCCCGAATGCAGGCTTGATGACCGCTTCTGTCCAGCCCTGTTGGTTCAGGATGTCCGCCAATTCGGCTTTTTGCGGCGGAACGAACACGCTGGGAATCACTTGCGCGCCGCGCGCCGCCAAATCGCACAAATAAGTCTTTTCCATATTCCAAGCCATCAGCTCGGGCGGATTGATAAAACGCTGCCCCGCCCTCTCGGCATGCTCCAGCCATTGGCGGAAGGTTTCAGGTTCGGCGGCATAATCCCATGCGCACAAAGGCAACAAAAATGGCGCGGACGGATGGTTTTGCCACGCATCAAATACGGTTTTCACGCCCATGGTTTCCAAGCATGCCGCCAATGTTTTCAAGTTGTCCGATGGTTCGGGATAAGTTTGGCAGGTAATGAGTGCCAAAACGGTTTGCTCGGTCATGGTTGCATCTCGTTGCTAAAACCAAAATTATATAGCGAAATCAAACAAAAAGATTTTTCAGACGGCCTGATACATGAGGCTGATTCTGATAAAATGGTTTTCTCCTTTTCCGTCGGAACATGCTCATGAAATCTGCCTACGTCCTTGTCTGGTTCCGCCGCAACCTCCGCCTGCACGACAATGCTGCGCTTAATGCCGCCGTTGCAAGCGGTTTGCCCATCGCCTGCGTCTGGGTCAGCCAAAGGCCGTCTGAAAACCACAATCCGCGTCAAAGCCTGTTCCATTATCAAGCCGCGCAAGAGCTGCATACCCGTCTGGCGGCGCACCATATTCCTTTATATGTTGTCGCCTCCGATGAAGACCTCCTCCCCTTGGCTGCTGCGCTCAATGTCTATACCGTCATCACAGACGAAGCCTACACCGAAGCCGAAATCCGCCAAGACAATCACCTCTGGCATAATTTTGACCATGCAGGCATTGCCCTGCAACATGCCAACGACCGCGGCATTTTGGCCAAATCCCCCCTCATGGATGCCAACGGCCTGCCCTACACCGATTTTGCCGCCTATAAACAAGCATGGTTGCAGGCTTATTCAGGACAAAGGCCGTCTGAAACCGAATTGCCTGTTCAAACCGGACAAAACATTCCACTGTTTCCAGCCTATACCGGCACGGTATTGCCTGCCTATCAGCAGGGCGGCGAAACCGCAGCCTTAACGCAATGGCACGCGTTCAAACAGAATTTGGTTCACTACCCGATTACCAAAAATTTTCCGGCACGAAAAAACACCAGCCTCCTCAATGCCTACCTGTCCGCAGGCTGCATTTCACCGCGACTGCTGTCCACCGAAGGCTTGGCAAACCGACATTTCGAGTGGCTGGACAAACTCATTTTCCGCGACTACTGCTACCAGCTCGCCTACCACCGCCGCCTGCCCGAAACAACCGATGCCGCTCCGGTACGCGAATACTGGCAACTCGGCCAAACCGGCGTGCCCATCATCGACGCCTCCATCCGCGGCCTCAAAGCCACCGGCCACTTACACCCCGTTCTCCAGCAGCTGTGCGCCCACTATTTCTGCCATGCGCTCAACTTCGACCCCAACCAAGGCATCGCATGGACAGCCTCCGTCCAAACCGGCACCGACCCCGCGCTCAACCAAGCCAACTGGCACCTCACCGCACAAGACACGGCCACCGTCCGCTATGCCCATCGTTCACATCAAATCGATCCCGACGGCAGCTACATCCGCAGTTACCTCCCTGAATTGGCACACCTGCCGTCCACCCTTATCCATACGCCGTGGGCCGCCGCCGATGACATCGACACACACGGCTACCCCTTTCCCAAGGCCATCTGAAACCTGCGTTCACACCAAAAAACCACACTAGATACAGCTGAAAAACGTTCAAACAAAATATTTTGGTTTCAGACGGCCAAACAGATTGAATAGCCAAGATTTACACGGTAAACTTACGTCATTAAAAAATTTTATTATTTCATTACAATGAAACCCGCATTCGACATAAAAACGTCACGTTTGGACGTCTTATCCATCCATCTGCACACCGCAGATTTAACTGAATTGGAAGAATTCCTACGCCAACTGGCAGGCCAATCCCAAGACGAATTCGTTCCCTTCATTTTAGACGTACAAGATTTCGACCATCCCGAATCCATCGATTTGGGTGGCATGATTTCCCTGTTTGCCCGTTACGGCATGCAAATTTTAGGGCTGCACCACACCAGCGACACATGGGCGGCAGCGGCGGCGCGTTACCACTTGGTATTCAAACAAGGCAACTCCACCCAGGCAGCCGACACACAAGCAGCACCTACTCCTCGCCAAGCACCGCAGCCGCAAGACGTACAGGCCACCGTTATCAACAATCCGACCGTATTGGTCAGCACGCCCGTGCGTACCGGCCAGCAGGTTTACGCTGAAAACGGCGACCTCATCGTCACCGGCATCGTCAGCCAAGGTGCGGAACTTATCGCCGACGGCAACATCCATATTTACGCCCCCATGCGCGGCAGAGCGTTGGCCGGTGCAAAAGGCAATACCAACGCGCGCATCTTTATTCATTCCATGCAGGCCGAATTAGTCTCCGTTGCCGGTATCTACCGCAACTTCGAGCAAGACCTGCCCGAGCATCTGCACAAAAAACCCGTACAAGTATCATTGCAAGACAACCGACTGGTTATCAGCGCAATCGACGCCGAATAAACATCAGTACTTAAAAAGGAAATATCGTGTCCAAAATCATCGTAGTAACTTCAGGTAAAGGCGGCGTAGGCAAGACCACTACTAGCGCCAGCATCGCAACCGGCCTGGCCCTGCGCGGCCACAAAACTGCTGTGATCGACTTCGACGTCGGTTTGCGCAACCTCGACCTGATTATGGGTTGCGAACGCCGCGTCGTGTATGACCTCATCAACGTCATCCAAGGCGAAGCCACACTCAACCAAGCCCTGATTAAAGACAAAAACTGCGAAAACCTCTACATCCTGCCTGCATCTCAAACTCGCGATAAAGACGCGCTGACCCGCGAAGGCGTGGACAACGTGATGAAAGAGCTGGCCAGCGAAAAAATGGGCTTCGAATTCATTATCTGCGATTCCCCTGCCGGTATCGAACAAGGTGCACTGATGGCACTCTACTTTGCCGACGAAGCCATCATTACCACCAATCCGGAAGTATCCAGCGTCCGCGACTCCGACCGCATCTTGGGCATTTTGCAAAGCAAATCCCGCAAAGCAGAACAAGGCAGCACTGTTAAAGAGCACCTGCTGATTACCCGCTACTCCCCTGAGCGCGTGGCTAAAGGCGAAATGCTGTCGGTACAAGACATCTGCGACATCTTGCGTATTCCGTTGATCGGTGTGATTCCTGAATCACAAAACGTTCTGCAAGCTTCCAACGCCGGCGAACCTGTCATCCACCAAGACAATGCCGCAGCAGCAGAAGCCTACAAGGACGTTATCGCCCGCCTCTTGGGTGAAAACCGCGAAATGCGTTTCCTCGAAGCTGAGAAGAAAAGCTTCTTAAAACGACTGTTCGGAGGTTAATACATGTCACTGCTCGATATGCTGTTCGGCAGAAAGCCGAAAACCGCCACAGTCGCGCGCGACCGCCTGCAAATCATCATCGCGCAAGAGCGCGCACAAGAAGGCCAAGCTCCGGACTATCTGCCGACCCTGCGTAAAGAGTTGTTGGAAGTCCTGTCCAAATACGTCAACGTATCATTGGACGACATCCGCATCTCCCAAGAGAAACAAGACGGCTTGGACGTTCTTGAGCTGAACATCACCCTGCCGGAACAAAAAAAGGCTTAACACATGACCTTGACCGAATTGCGTTACATCGTAGCCGTCGCACAAGAACGTCACTTCGGACGTGCCGCACGACGCTGCTTTGTCAGCCAGCCCACCCTCTCCATCGCCATCAAAAAGCTGGAGGAAGAGCTGTCGGTATCCCTGTTCGACCGTAGCAGCAACGACATCATCACGACCGAAGCGGGCGAGCGCATTGTCGCCCAAGCCCGCCGGGTTTTGGAAGAAGCCGAACTCATCAAGCACCTTGCCAATGAAGAGCAAAACGAATTGGAAGGCGCGTTCAAACTCGGCCTGATTTTTACCGTTGCCCCCTACCTTCTGCCCAAGCTCATTACCGCGCTGCGTGAAACCGCGCCGAAAATGCCGCTGATGCTGGAAGAGAACTATACCCACATCCTGACCGAGTCGCTCAAACGTGGCGATGTCGATGCAATCGTCGTTGCCGAACCGTTCCAAGAGCCGGGCATCGTAACCGAGCCTCTGTATGACGAACCTTTCTTCGTCATTGTTCCCAAAGGACATCACTTTGAAGAACTCGATGCCGTTACGCCTCAGCTTTTGGGCGAAGAACAAGTGTTGCTGCTGTCCGAAGGCAACTGTATGCGCGACCAAGTGTTGGCGAGCTGTTCCGAATTGGCTTCCAAACAGAAAATCCAAGGTTTGACCAATACCCTGCAAGGCAGCTCCATCAACACCATCCGCCACATGGTTGCCAGCGGTTTGGCCATCAGCGTCATGCCGGCTACCGCATTGACCGAAAACGACCATATGCTTTTCAGCATTATCCCGTTTGAAGGCACTGCACCGCACCGCCGTGTCGTTTTGGCCTATCGCCGCAACTTTGTCCGACCGAAAGCACTGACTGCTTTGCGCACGGCTATTTTGCAATCGCAACTGACCGGTGTAACGTTCGTCAACGAATAAACCGTAAAACAAAAGGCCGTCTGAATATTCAGACGGCCTTTTTTATTTTTAACCGAATAAAGGATTAGTAGCGGGTATGAACCTGGCTGCCGATAACGCCACCCAAAGCCGCGCCACCCAAGGTAGAGCCGGTATCGCCACCAATCAAGTTACCTGCCACACCACCCAATACCGCACCAGCAGCAGTGTTGCGTTGGGTTTGAGTCATATTGGCACATGCACCCAAAGAAGCGGCCAGCATGATCAAGGTCACAGTTTTTGCAAAAGTTTTCTTCATGGTTTGATTCTCCATCAGGGGTTAAGCTTTATATGGAACAGTATGGCACAACCTTTCATTAATATATTTTCTGATAAGTAAAGACAGATTAAACTAAGATAACGCCCTTAATGAACGGTTAACTTCAAAAATAAACGGAAATTCCAATAGAATATTTATAAAATTTAATATATTTGGCATAAAATTGCGCATACATCAACCGCATTCGGTAGTGATACAATGACGACTTGTCTGAATTACCGGAAACACCCGTCATGAGTATCTACGCACTGGCACACATCATCCACGTTTATTGCGCGATTGCCTTTGTCGGCGGCGTATTTTTCGAAATGCTGGTTCTCTCCGTTTTGCACACCGGCCGCGTTTCGCGCGAATCGCGCCGCGAAGTCGAACGTGCCATGTCCCATCGTGCCGTCCGCGTAATGCCGCCTGTCGTCATTACCTTGTTCATCAGCGGCATCGTGATGGTGTACAACCGCTACCTGCCGATACTTCACCACCCATTCGACAGCTCTTTCGGCATCATGCTGAGCATCAAAATCCTGTTGGCAATAAGCGTTTTGGTACATTTTGCCATCGCCGTCGTCAAAATGGCACGGCACACCCTCACCGTCGGCTGGTCAAAATACATACACGCCGTCGTATTCAGCCATATGCTGTTTATCGTCTTTTTTGCCAAGGCGATGTTCTACCTGTCTTGGTAAACCTTACCTATACCCCACACACAAGGATTGTTTATGACCCAATACCCGTCCGTCGGCTCGCCGATGTTTTACGGCATCTTCTTTATCGCCGTCTTAATCATGATCGCCATCGATATGGTATCGCTGAAAAAAAACGGCGCCCACAAAGTCAGCATCAAAGAAGCCCTCGCCTGGAGCGGCATTTGGGTGGCCGTATCCTGCACGTTTGCAGGCTGGCTCTATTTTGAACTGGCGGGCAACCCAACTTACGGGGCCATTGTCGCCAAAGAAAAAGTCCTCGAATTCTTCACCGGCTATGTGCTCGAAAAATCCCTCGCCGTCGATAACATCTTCGTTTTCCTGATGATTTTCGGCTACTTCAAAGTCGAACCCAAATTCCAACACCGCGTCTTGCTCTATGGCGTATTCGGCGCCATCGTCCTGCGCGCCATCATGATCTTCATCGGCGCAGCCTTGGTACAACAATTTGAATGGATTCTCTACCTTTTCGGCGCATTCCTGCTCTATACCGGCATCCACATGATGAAACCCGAATCGGACGAAGAGGAAGACCTTTCCCAAAACAAGATCCTAACCCTACTCAAAAAAGTCATCCCGACCAGCCCACAGTTTGACGGTGAAAAATTCTTTACCATTGAAAACGGCAAACGCATCGCTACGCCGCTTTTGCTGGTATTGATTATGATCGAATTGAGCGACGTCATCTTCGCCGTGGACAGCATCCCCGCTATTTTTGCCGTAACCACCGACCCTTTCATCGTCCTCACTTCCAACATTTTTGCCATCTTGGGCCTGCGTGCCATGTACTTTTTACTGGCAGACTTTGCCGAACGCTTTATTTTCCTCAAATACGGCTTGGCTTTCGTGTTGAGCTTTATCGGTATCAAGATGTTGATTATGCACTGGGTGCATATCCCGATTTCCATTTCCCTGTCCGTCGTCTTCGGCGCACTGGGCGCGTCCATCCTGACTTCTTTGGTGTACACGCGTCAGCAAGAGAAAAAATAATCTGCCGATATAAAAAGGCCGTCCGAACATTTCAGACGGCCTTTTCAAATATCAAACACCAGCTTATTTAGCAGCGTCTTTCAATTTGTCGGCAGCTTCTTGAGTCGCATCGGCTGCTTTACCCATAGCGTCTTTAGCTGCGTCTTTGGCAGCATCTTTAGCATCAGAAACCGCATCTTTAGCTTCTTCAACCGCTTTACCGGCAGCATCTTTAGCGTCAGAAACTGCTTTATCCGCAGTTGCTTTAGCATCTGCAGCTGCGTCTTTAACATCAGAAACAGCTTGCTCAGCCGCACCTTTGGCTTCAGAAGCAGCAGCATCCACAGCAGAAGCTGCATTTTCAGCAGCAGCGTTTACATCGGAAGCAACAGCAGAAGCCGCCTCTTGGGTTTCTTTTTTCGCTTCTTGTGTACACGCAGCCAGACCGGCTACCATCATTGCAGCAATCAATAATTTTTTCATGTTGTATATCCTTTGATCTAAAAAATATCCGCCAAAACTGACAGACCCAAAAATCATAACATAATAAATGCTCAAAAAAGGAAGAATTAACGCCAAATAACAGCCGATTTACGTTTTTTGAAAAAAATTTCAAAAAAACAGTTGACGAAAAGAAACAAGCTACCTATAATGCACAGCTTATCGGGTCGTTAGCTCAGTCGGTAGAGCAGCGGACTTTTAATCCGTTGGTCGAGCGTTCGAATCGCTCACGACCCACCAAATATGAAAACCTGCTTTGAAAAAAGCAGGTTTTTTTATATTCTCCATCAAGCCTTTCTTCACTTGATACCTTTCTCATCATCAAAATCAAGCAATATCCGAGCTTTGTCACAATGCTGTTATGGACTCAACTCAAGGCATCACACCAGCACCGACCTCTTATCCAACTCCCTCACCCATCATCTTTTTCTAAAAACTTCCAAATACCTACCATCAACCCACGCTAAATCCTCTTGTATGCCAGACAATTTAGGCATAGACTAAAACTACATCCAACTACAACAACAGGAGAAGGTTTGATGAAACAACTGTCTATGTATATCAACGGCCGCTTTGAAACCGACTTTAACGGCACATGGCGTGATGTATTGAATCCAGCAACTGAAGAAGTCATCGCGCGTGAGCCTAAAGGCGGAAAAGCCGATGTTGATCGTGCCGTTGCCGCGGCCAGAGACGCGCAAACTGCATGGGAACGTTTGCCTGCCGTTGAACGCGGCGCATACCTGCGCAAAATTGCCCAAGGCATCCGCGAACGAGCTGACGAGCTGACAGATACCATTGTTGCCGAAGGCGGCAAAACCAAAGATTTGGCACGCATAGAAGTTATGTTCACTGCCGATTATCTCGATTATCAAGCCGAATGGGCGCGCCGTTATGAAGGCGAAATCATCCAGAGCGACCGTCCGCGCGAAAACATTTTATTGTTCAAACGTCCTTTGGGCGTAATCGCCGGCATTTTGCCGTGGAACTTCCCATTCTTCCTGATCGCCCGCAAAATGGGCCCGGCTTTGGTAACCGGAAATACCATCGTCGTCAAACCGAGCAGCGTTACCCCGATTAACTGCCACATTTTTGCTGAAATCGTTCATGCTTCAGGCTTACCGGCCGGCGTATTCAACGTCGTCAACGGCCCAGGCGCGGAAATCGGCAATGCCTTGGCATCGCATCCACAAGTCGATATGGTCAGCCTGACCGGTTCTGTCGATGCCGGCCGCCAAGTAATGGAAGCCGCCTCCGCCAACATTACCAAAGTCTCACTGGAACTGGGCGGCAAAGCCCCTGCCATCGTCCTGAAAGATGCCGACTTGGATCTGGCCGTCAAATCCATCTTGGCTTCACGCGTGGGCAATACCGGCCAAATCTGTAACTGCGCCGAACGCGTATATGTCCACAGCAGCCTGAAAGACTCGTTTATCGAAAAAATGACCGCCGCCATGAAAGGCGTGCGCTACGGCAACCCGGCCAAGGCTGAACCCGGCGCACTGGAAATGGGTCCGCTGATTGAAGAGCGCGCTGTCAAAGCCGTTGCTGAAAAAGTGGAACGCGCCGTCAAACAAGGTGCGACACTGGTCTGCGGCGGCAAACGCGCCGAAGGACGCGGCTATTTCTTCGAGCCGACCCTGCTGACCGATACCGACAACAGCATGGACATCATGAAGGAAGAAACCTTCGGCCCTGTCCTGCCTGTTGCCACTTTCGACACGCTCGACCAAGTCATCGCTTTGGCAAACGACAGCGAATTCGGCCTGACCAGCTCCGTCTATACCACCAATCTGAATGAAGCGTTTTATGTAACCCGCCGCTTGCGTTTCGGCGAAACCTACATCAACCGCGAAAACTTCGAAGCCATGCAGGGCTTCCATGCCGGTTGGAAAAAATCAGGTATCGGCGGCGCCGACGGTAAACACGGCTTAGAAGAATATCTGCAAACCCAAGTTGTTTATTTAGAAACCGATATCTAACTGCCGATACGACCCTTCATGAAACAAAAGGCCGTCTGAAGCTGATTTTTCAGGTTAAACTGCACCCAAAAAGTTGCCACTCCAACTAACAAGGTGCAGTTTTTTTTTATAACTAATTTTTATTAAATAGGAAAGTAACCATGTTGCACAAAATCGGGATAATGAGCGCGTTGATCTTGGGTCTTGCCATGCCGGCTGCTGCCGAATGTTTGATTCAAAAAGACAGTATCGGAGGAATTAAATTGGGGCAAAACTTGAAACAGGTAAAACAGAAATTTCCGAAAGCAAAAATGGATAAAACAAGCGATGCCGATGGCGTGTCTTTTGTTGCCATCGCACTGTCTAAAGACGTCTTGGTTTTCGCTTCTCAAGATGGGGAAGATGATCCTGATACCCCTATAAAACTGCATAAAAAAATTAATTTTTTGGAAACCGATTCTCCTACCTGTCACACAACTTCAGGTGTACACCCGGGTATGAAGATTAAAGACGCAGAAGCCAAGCTGGGCAAAGTCAAAGGAATCCAACTATCAGAAATCGAAGCGCGTGAATACACAACATTTGCCCGCCAACCGAAACATTTCGGATTTATAGTAGAACAGGGGGCAGGGATTTATCCGAGTAAAGGTGGAGCACCGAATCAAACTCGGCGTTACCGTCAAATGGCACGTATTGAAGCAATTTCCGTATCTAAATCCAGAGGTTTTGATAATTGAAGAGCAAGATATTAGACAGAATGAACTACACCCCCAAAGTTGCCCTCCAACTAACAAGGTGCAGTTTTTTATGACCCAATATACATTCTTCAAATACCAAACCGTATTCCACTACCTGCACACGTACGCAGATCAATAGTGCATCTTGCGCACCCATCTGCGACGTTGGATAACCGCCTGTCAGGAAAGCAGCATCGGCGCACTCAAACCCTTCAGTCCAAAATCATGACCGACCACCGCAAAAATCCCTTCATCGCCGACAAGCCGATCACAAAAATACAGTTTTGGGGGCAGTTCAGGTTTCAGACGGCCTTTCTACCTTTATAGAAAAAAACACCGACATCGCGTAAAATAGAGCCAATTTTTCACTTTATGCAGGCCGTCTGAACACATGGGCAGCCTGACTTATTTTTCCGGAAAACACCATGAGCGAACAAAACAATCCTCAAATCGAGCCGCAGTTGGACGAAAACCAAATCATCGCCCTGCGCCGCGAGAAACTGCACAACATCCGCAAAGAACGCAACGCCTACCCTAACGATTTCAAACGCGACAGCTTTGCCGCCGACCTGCACAACCAATACGGTGAAATCAGCAAAGAAGAACTCGACCCACAAGGCATTCCTGTCAAAGTGGCCGGCCGCATGATGCTCAAACGTCAAATGGGCAAAGCCAGCTTCGCCACCATTCAAGACGTTACCGGTCAAATCCAGCTTTATTTGAACAACAAAGGCGTGAGCCAAGAAGTTTTGGACGACTTCAACCACTGGGACCTGGGCGACATCGTCGGCGCGGAAGGTACTTTGTTCAAAACCAACCACGGCGAATTGACCGTGCGCGTGTCCAACATCCGTCTGCTGTCCAAATCCCTGCGCCCTCTGCCGGACAAACACAAAGGTTTGAGCGATCAGGAAACCAAATACCGTCAACGCTACGTCGATTTGATTGCCAACGAAGAATCGCGCAATACCTTCATCAAACGCAGCCAAATAATCCAATCCGTGCGCAATTTCATGGTCAACGAGCATTATTTGGAAGTTGAAACCCCAATGATGCACCCGATTCCAGGCGGTGCGACGGCAAAACCGTTCGTTACCCACCACAATGCCTTGGACATTCCGCTCTATCTGCGCATTGCGCCCGAGCTGTATCTGAAACGCCTGGTTGTCGGCGGCTTGGAACGCGTGTTTGAAATCAACCGCAGCTTCCGTAACGAAGGCATGTCCGTGCGCCACAACCCTGAATTCACCATGATCGAATTCTACGAAGCCTTCTCCGACTACGAACGCATGATGCAAATGGCGGAAGACATCATCCGCAATGCTTCCCGCGCAGTAAACGGCACGGCAAAAATCAGCTACAACGGCAAAGAAGTCGATTTGGAAAGCCCGTTTGAACGCCTGACCATTCTCGGTGCCATCAAAAAATACAATCCGCACTACACCGATGAGCAGTTGAACAATGAAGAATGGCTGAAAAAAGAAATCGTCAAACACGGCGAAAGCCTGCCTCCGTCTCCGGGCATCGGCAGCCTGCAACTCGCCCTGTTTGAAGGTTGCGCCGAGGGCAAACTGTGGAACCCGACTTTCATCATCGACTACCCTGTCGAAGTATCGCCATTGGCACGCGCATCCGACAGCAAACCGGGTTTGACCGAACGCTTCGAGCTCTTCGTTGTCGGCCGCGAACTGGCAAACGGCTACTCCGAGTTGAACGATCCGGAAGATCAAGCCGAACGCTTCAAAGCGCAAGTGGCGCAAAAAGACGCCGGCGACGACGAAGCCATGCACTACGATGCCGACTACATCCGCGCCATGGAATTCGGCCTGCCACCGACCGGCGGTTGCGGCATCGGCATCGACCGCTTGGTAATGTTGCTGACCGATTCGCAAACCATCCGCGACGTGATTCTGTTCCCGCAAATGCGTCCTGAATAACACATTGAAATAAAATCAAGGCCGTCTGAAAACAAGACTCTGTTTTCAGACGGCCTTTTTGTTCAAATATGTAAAATGGGAAAATTAAAATCAATAAATCCTTTACACCATAATAATAAAATTACATGATAATCAAAAAGATAATATAAAAAAGAATATGTAAACGTTTTTCAGTTTGTTGACAGTCTGCTAGAATACATCCAATTACAGGCAGCCCACACACACAGGCCGTCTGAAAATGCAGAAACTCTGAAAGGTTTGTATGGATCAATTTTTCGAACAGCTTCACGGCTGGGTAAACGCCATCAACGACCCAATGTGGTCGGGATTGGTATATATGCTTTTAGGCGCAGGCCTATTTTTTACCATTACCACCGGTTTTGTACAATTCCGCCTCTTCGGCCGCAGTATCAAAGAAATGCTAGGCGGTCGCAAACAAGGTGATGATCCGCACGGAATCACACCGTTCCAAGCATTTGTTACCGGCTTGGCCAGCCGCGTAGGTGTGGGCAACATCGCCGGTGTGGCGATTGCCATCAAACTCGGCGGGCCGGGCGCGGTATTCTGGATGTGGGTAACTGCCTTAATCGGCATGAGTTCGGCGTTTGTCGAATCTTCACTGGCCCAACTCTTTAAAGTCCGGGACTACGACAACCACCACTTCCGCGGCGGTCCTGCCTACTACATAACTCAAGGCCTGGGACAAAAATGGCTGGGCGTTTTGTTCGCCCTGAGCCTGATTTTCTGTTTCGGCTTTGTATTTGAAGCCGTACAGACCAATACCATCGCCGATACCACCAAAGCGGCATGGGGCTGGGATCAACACTATGTCGGTGTCGCCCTGGTCATTCTGACTGCCCCGATTATCTTCGGCGGTATCCGTCGCGTATCTAAAGCCGCGGAAATTATCGTTCCGCTGATGGCGGTTTTATATCTCGTCATAGCACTCTTCATCATTGCTACCAATATTTCCCTAATTCCTGATGTGTTCGGTCAGATTTTCTCCAACGCGTTCAACTTCGATTCGGCTGCAGGCGGTTTCCTCGGCGGTCTGATTTCGACCACCATGATGCAGGGTATCAAACGCGGCCTGTATTCCAATGAGGCGGGTATGGGTTCCGCGCCGAACGCCGCAGCCGCAGCCGAAGTGAAACACCCCGTCTCCCAAGGCATGATTCAAATGCTGGGCGTTTTCGTTGATACCATCATCGTCTGCTCATGCACCGCCTTTATCGTCTTGACCTATCAACAGCCTTACGGCGACCTGAGCGGTGCGGCGCTGACCCAAGCGGCAATCGTCAGCCAGGTAGGCGAATGGGGCGCGGGCTTCCTTGCCGCCATCCTGTTTATGTTTGCCTTTTCAACCGTTATCGGCAACTATGCCTATGCTGAGTCCAACGTCCAATTCATCAAGAGCCATTGGCTGATTACCGCCGTTTTCCGTATGCTGGTTTTGGCATGGGTCTACTTCGGCGCAGTTGCCAACGTACCCTTGGTATGGGATATGGCAGACATGGCCATGGGCATCATGGCATGGATTAACCTCGTTGCCATCCTGCTCCTGTCCCCACTTGCCTTCCTGCTGTTGAAAGACTACACAGCCAAGCTGAAAATGGGTAAAGACCCAGAGTTCAAACTCTCTGAACACCCGGGCTTGAAACGCAAAATCAAATCCGATATCTGGTAAAACCAAAGGCCGTCTGAAATTTCAGACGGCCTTTTTAATCCCTGCCATCTAGATAAAACGATGCCCCGCACCTTTGAACCGACAGAACCGAAAGCCACCAAAGACACCTACACAGCCGAACGTTTTATCTGACTGACCAAGCTGAACAACTTGCGTATTTTAGAGCAAGGTAGCGAGCGGCCATTGACCGATACCGAACGTGCCATACTTATAAATCAGCCGTATAAAAAGAAACTGACTTACGCACAAGCCCGTAAGCTACTGGGTTTAGAAGATACCGCCTTTTTCAAAGGCTTGAGTTACGACAAAATGAGAAAGGGAGCTACAACTATATTCACCCCATTGAATGAAACAATAAAATTGTAGCGTTGTAAAATAAAATAGAGACTTCCTAAATGAAAAAAGCACTACCTAAACAGGTAGTGCTTTCATATCAATTTGCTTATTCAGCAGAATCAGCTGCTTTATCAACCAATTCAACCAATGCCAAAGGAGCATTGTCGCCTTTACGGAAACCGTATTTCAGTACACGAACATAGCCGCCGTTACGAGCAGCAAAGCGTGGACCCAATTCGTCAAACAATTTAACTACAACATCACGATCGCGAGTGCGGTCAAAAGCCAAACGACGGTTTGCCAAAGAAGGTTTTTTACCCAAGGTAATCAAGGGCTCAACTACGCGGCGCAATTCTTTTGCTTTAGGCAAAGTTGTCACGATGGTTTCGTGAGTCAACAAGGAATTCGCCATATTGCGCAGCATCGCAGCACGGTGGCTGCTAGTACGGTTTAATTTGCGGTTGCCATTACGATGACGCATGTCATTATCCTTTAATCTTCAAACTTACGGCTTTTCTAAGCCTACAGGCGGCCAAGCTTCTAATTTGGAACCTAATGTCAAACCTTTAGAGGCCAACACTTCTTTGATCTCATTCAAAGATTTACGACCCAAATTAGGGGTCTTGAGAAGCTCGGTTTCAGTACGTTGAATCAAATCGCCAATATAGTAAATATCTTCAGCTTTCAGACAATTAGCTGAACGTACGGTTAATTCCAAATCATCTACAGGACGCAACAAGATAGGATCGATAGGAGGTGCTTTTTCTTCAACCTCTTCAACCGGAGTACCTTGCAGATCTGCAAAAATAGACATTTGGTCAATTAAGATACGTGCGGCACTACGTACAGCCTCTTCCGGATCAATAGAACCATTGGTTTCAATATCTAAAACCAATTTATCCAAATCCGTACGTTGCTCTACGCGTGCAGGTTCAACTTCAAAGCTAACACGACTGATGGGCGAAAAGCTCGCATCCAACTGAATCGCACCAATCTGTTTGTTCTCATCACGCAATACGCGACGACCTGAAACAGATTGATAACCACGACCTTGCTCTACTTTAATTTCCATGTCGATTTGGCCATTGTCAGCCAAGTGGCAAATAACATGTTCAGGATTGATGATTTCCACATCGTGTGGCAAATCAATATCACCGGCTACAACTGCACCGGCACCTGTTTTCTTCAAAGTCAACTGAACTTGGTTACGACCGTGGAGCTTGAATACGATACCTTTAATGTTCAAGAGAACGTCAACAACATCCTCTTGAACACCATCAATAGTAGAGTATTCGTGCAATACGCCGGAAATAACTACTTCAGTTGGGGCAAAGCCATTCATGGATGACAGTAAGATACGACGCAAAGCATTACCTAAAGTATGACCAAAACCACGTTCAAATGGCTGCATAGACACCTTGGCCCGAGTGGAAGACAAAGTATCTACATCGATTTGACGAGGTTTCAAAAATTCGGTTGTGCTATTTTGCATTTAACTGTCCCTCATTGAGCTAGCATTATTTAGAGTAGAACTCTACCACCAGCTGTTCATTAATATCGCCAGACAATTCTGAGCGATCCGGCATATTTTTGAATACGCCTTCCAATTTGTCGGCATCAACAGATACCCAGCTTGGCAAGCCAATTTGAGTAGCCAGGCTCAATGCTTCTTGGATACGTACTTGTTTCTTAGCTTTTTCACGAACAGCTACAACATCACCTGCTTTAACTTGGAAAGAAGGGATATTAACAACTTGACCGTTTACGACGATAGCTTTGTGAGAAACCAATTGACGTGCTTCGGCGCGAGTAGAGCCGAAACCCATACGGTAAACGACATTGTCCAAACGGGACTCCAGCAATTGCAGCAGCAATTCACCGGTAGAGCCTTTACGACGAGCTGCTTCCGCGAAGTAACGACGGAATTGACGCTCTAATACGCCATAAATACGACGGATTTTTTGTTTTTCACGCAATTGCAAACCGTAGTCTGACAAACGTGGTTTTTTCGCACCGTGTTGACCAGGTGCAGAATCCATTTTACATTTGGAATCCAAAGAGCGACGTGCACTCTTCAAAAACAGATCCGTACCTTCGCGACGTGCTAATTTACATTTAGGGCCAATATAACGTGCCATGTTTTAAATCACTCCAATATTAAATACGACGTTTTTTAGGCGGACGGCAACCGTTATGAGGCAACGGGGTAACGTCAGTAATGCTGGTAATCTTGAAACCAAGAGCGTTTAAAGCACGTACAGAAGATTCGCGACCAGGGCCAGGGCCTTTAATGCGAACTTCTAAATTTTTAACGCCATACTCTTGGGCAACTTTACCAGCTGCTTCTGCTGCAACTTGTGCTGCAAATGGTGTACTTTTACGAGAACCTTTAAAACCAGCGCCGCCAGAGGTAGCCCAAGACAATGCATTGCCTTGACGGTCAGTGATTGTAATGATGGTATTGTTGAAAGATGCATGAACGTGCACAATACCTTCGCTTACGGTTTTACGTACTTTTTTACGTACACGCGAAGCTGTGTTTGCTTTAGCCATTAATCAAATTCCTTAAAATTTATTTCTTACCGGCAATCGCTTTGCGCGGACCTTTACGGGTACGAGCATTTGTGCGAGTGCGTTGACCACGACAAGGCAAGCCACGACGATGACGGAAGCCGCGATAGCAACCCATATCCATCAGTCGTTTAATGCTCATCGTTACTTCACGACGCAAATCGCCTTCAACTTCATATTTAGCAACTTGCTCACGCAAAGCGTCTAATTGAGCCTCGTCCAAATCTTTTGCTTTAGTAGTAGGAGCAATATTTGCTGCCTCACAAATCAATTTAGCACGAGTCGCACCAATACCATAAATAGCCTGAAGGCCAATTACGATATGGGCATTATTAGGGATATTTACCCCTGCAATACGAGCCATATTTTTTCCTTTTTAGGGCAAAGTATGTCACTATACCACAAAATCAATAGTTAAGAAAACTAGCTTCTTAACCTTGACGTTGTTTGTGACGTGGGTCAGTACAAATTACGCGAACTACACGATTACGACGAATAATCTTGCAATTGCGACAAATTTTCTTTACAGAAGGTTGTACACGCATTTTATTTCCTTTTATCGTTTATCTTGCTCGGAAAACAATCCGAGCACGGGTTAAATCATAAGGAGTTAATTCAACTGTTACCTTATCACCTGGAGAAATACGGATATAGTGCATTCGCATTTTTCCAGAGATATGACCAAGTACTACATGATCATTTTCCAGTTTTACTTTAAACGTTGCATTGGGCAAAGTCTCAAGGATTTCACCCTGCATCTGTATGGTATCTTCTTTAGCCATAAGCCTACTTACGTGATAAAGATTTCATATCTGGACGACTCATCAAATCTTCATACTGACTGCTCATTACGTAGGAATTGATTTGCGTCCTAAAATCCATTGTAACGACAACCAAGATAAGCAAAGATGTTCCGCCTAAATAGAAAGGTACATTCAATGCTGTCGTTAAAAATTCAGGTATCAGACAGATTGTAGTGATATACAAAGCACCAAATAATGTTAGTCTCAGTACAACTTTTTCCAAATATCTAGAAGTTTGCTCACCTGGGCGGATCCCAGGTACAAATGCACCACTTTTCTTCAAATTCTCAGCCATTTCTTTAGGGCTAAATACTAAAGCAGTATAGAAATAGCAGAAGAAGATAATAGTTGTTGCAAATAATCCAATATACAAAGGCTGTCCGTGTTGCAGCATTGCAGCAACCTTATGAAGAACAGAATTCGTACTATTTGAACCAAACCAACCTAAAAGTGTAGATGGAAATAAAATAATACTGGAAGCAAAAATAGGAGGAATAACACCTGCCATATTTAGCTTGAACGGCATATGAATGCTTTGTCCCGGCATCATTCCAGAGCCAAACTGTCTTTTAGCATAATGCACAGGAACTTTACGCTGAGCACTCTCAAAATAAACTACAGCATAGATCAACAGCAAAATACCAATCACAATTGATACCGCCATCAACATACTCATAGAGCCTTGTTCAGTCAAAGTTAATAACCGAACAATACCGGATGGGATACCCGATACAATGCCTGCTGTAATAATTAAAGAAATACCATTACCAATACCACGCTCGGTAATTTGCTCCCCTAACCACATCAGAAACATAGTACCTGTAACCAAACAGACCACTGTAGAAATATGAAACTCAAGCGAACTCGTTACAACAACACCTTGTTGATAAACAAATGTTGCAACACCAAAGCTTTGCAATACAGCCAATAATACCGTCCCATACCTAGTATATTTCGTAATTATTTTCCTACCAGCCTCACCTTCCTTCTTTAAAGCTTTTAAAGAAGGAACAATTTCAGAAGCAAGCTGAACAATAATCGACGATGAAATATAAGGCATGATACCAATTGCAAATATACTAAAGCGCTCCAACGAACCACCCGAGAACATATTTAACATTCCGAATATGCCGTTTGCAGCGCCTTCGTATAACTTAGCTAATGCAACAGCATCTACGCCCGGTACCGGTATATGAGCACCAATACGGAAAACGACTAAAGCACCTAAAAGGAACACCAGACGTTTTTTCAGATCACCAAATTTGGATAATCCTGATAAAGATTGTTGATTAGCCACTGTAGTGCAAGCCTTATTCTTCTACTTTACCACCGGCAGCTTCAATAGCAGCTTTAGCACCTTTAGTAGCTTTTACACCTTTCAAGGTAACTGCTTTTGAGATTTCACCAGAAGCAATAACTTTTACATTAGAAGCAGTTGCAGGAATCAGACCAGCTTGTTTAAGAACCAAGACATCAATCTCGTTCACAGCAATCAGATTCAATTCACTCAAACGAACTTCAGCATTAGCGGCTGCAGTCAAAGATTTGAAACCACGTTTCGGCAGACGACGTTGCAAAGGCATTTGACCGCCTTCAAAACCTACCTTGTGGAAGCCACCAGAACGACTTTTTTGACCTTTATGACCACGACCACCTGTCTTACCCAAGCCGCTACCAATACCACGGCCTACACGACGACTAGCGTGAGTAGCACCCTCAGCAGGTTGAATAGTATTCAAAAACATATTAAGACTCCACTTTCAACAAGTAGCTGATTTTATTGATCATGCCACGGTTTTCAGGGGTATCCAAAACCTCTACAGTATGTTCACGACGGCGCAAACCTAAACCGCGAGCACATGCACGATGAGATTCAATTGTACCGATCAGGCTCTTAACCAATGTAACTTTAATCTTTTTTTGCTCAGTCATGGTTAGCTCCCAAAATATCTTCTACTGTCAAGCCACGTTTAGCAGCAATATCAGCAGGGGTATACAATTTAGACAAACCGTCTAATGTAGCGCGTACAATATTGTAAGGATTAGTAGAACCATGTACTTTAGCTGAAATGTTATGAATACCCATAGCATCAAATACTAAACGCATTGGACCACCAGCTTTCACACCGCTACCTTCTTTAGCAGGTTGCATAAATACCTTAGTAGCACCATGACGACCAATAACTTCATGATGAATAGTACCGTTTTTCAAAGGTACTTTAATCATAGAGCGTCGAGCTTGATCCATTGCTTTTTGAACAGCAACTGGTACTTCTTTTGATTTACCTTTGCCCATACCGATGCGACCATCACCATCACCAACAACAGTTAGTGCAGAGAAAGCCATGATACGGCCACCTTTAACTACTTTAGTCACGCGATTAACTGCGACCATCTTTTCAATCAGGCCGTCACCGCGTTCTTCAATTTCATGTTTTGCCATCTGAAAGTCTCCAAATATTAGAAGCTTAAACCATTTTCACGTGCAGCTTCAGCTAAAGCTTTCACACGACCGTGATATTGGAAACCTGAACGGTCAAAAGCAACTTTTTCAACACCCACTGCTTTAGCTTTTTCAGCAATACGCTTACCAACTACAGCTGCTGCTTCAACGTTGCTACCTGATTTCAGGCTACTACGTACTTCAGCTTCCAATGTAGAGGCTTGAGCCAATACTTTATCACCTTCAGCACTAATTACTTGAGCATAAATATGATTATTGCTGCGGAACACACATAATCTTACCATTTTCAAGTCCGCAATACGCGCACGGGTTTTGCGTGCACGACGGAGTCGGGTTGTATGTTTATCCATTAGTGAACCTCAATTATTTTTTCTTGGCTTCTTTCATCACTACTACTTCACCCACATAACGAACACCTTTACCTTTATAAGGCTCAGGAGAACGGAATGCACGAATTTCAGCAGCGACTTGGCCAACCACTTGTTTATCTGCACCAGTCAAAACGATTTCTGTTTGGCTAGGAGTTTGAACAGAAACACCTTCAGGCATTTCGTATACGATTGGATGAGAGAAACCCAAAGACAAGTTCAAAACTTTGCCCTGAGCTTGGGCACGATAACCCACACCAATCAATTGAAGTTTTTTCTCAAAACCTTCAGAAACACCCTTAACCATGTTATTAACCAATGCACGAGCAGTACCAGACATAGCATTAGCCTGTTTACTGTCATTTTTTGCAGCAAAAGTCAATTTACCATCGTTCAGTTCAATAGCAACATCGGAATGCAAAGGAAAAGACAATTCGCCGTTTTTACCTTTGATAACCAATGCATCTGTTCCGAATTTTACTTCTACACCAGCAGGAACAGTCACTGGGTTTTTTGCGACGCGTGACATTTACTTTTCTCCACTAGGCTACGATGCACAACAACTCACCACCAACACCCTCAGAACGGGCTTTGCGATCAGTCATTACACCTTTAGAAGTACTAACAATAGCGACACCCAGGCCATTCATTACGCTAGGGATCTCACTTGATGCTTTGTAAATACGCAAACCTGGACGTGAAACACGTTTAATTTGCTCAATCACAGGACGACCTGCATAGTATTTCAATTGAATTTCCAATACCGGTTTTGCATCAGCAGAAACCGCAAAATCCTCGATATAACCTTCTTCTTTCAGAACTTTTGCAATTGCACATTTCAGTTTAGAAGAAGGCATCGCAACTGCTGCTTTATTAGCACGTTGCGCATTGCGAATACGAGTCAACATATCGGAAATAGGATCATGCATACTCATTATTTATACTCCTATTACCAGCTAGCTTTAACAACACCAGGGATCTCGCCACGCATAGCGATTTCACGGATTTTAATACGGCCCAAACCAAATTTACGGAAAGTGCCACGAGGACGACCTGTTAAAGCACAACGACGACGTTGACGTACAGGTGCTGCATTACGAGGAATGGATTGAAATTTCAAACGTGCCTCAAAACGTTCTTCTTCAGTCGCATTAGCATCATTAATAACAGCGAAAATTGCCTCACGTTTAGCTGCAAACTTTTTCGCCAATGCTTGACGTTTCAGCTCACGATTAATAAGTGCTTTCTTAGCCATGATTATCCTTTAAACGGAAACTTGAACAGTGACAACAAAGCTTTCGCTTCTTCATCAGTTTTTGCAGTAGTTGTAATAGTAATATTCAAACCACGCAAAGCATCGATTTTATCGTATTCAATTTCCGGGAAAATAATTTGCTCACGAACGCCCATATTGTAATTGCCACGACCATCAAATGATTTACCGCTTACACCACGGAAGTCACGTACGCGAGGCAATGCAATAGTAATCAAACGATCTAAAAATTCAAACATTTGATCACGACGCAATGTTACTTTGCAACCAACTGGATAGTTATCACGGATTTTAAAACCTGCGATAGATTTACGAGCAACAGTAACAACTGGTTTTTGACCAGCAATTTTCTCTAAATCAGAAACAGCGTGTTCCATAACTTTTTTATCAGCAACAGCTTCACCTACACCCATATTCAAGGTGATTTTTTCAATACGTGGAACTTCCATTACTGATTTGTAACCAAATTGTTTAACCAATTCAGGAACAACTGTATCTTTATAAAACTCTCTCAAACGAGCCATGTTATCTCCTTATGCTCCAATGATAGAGCCATTTGATTTGAAGAAACGAACGCGTTTAACTTTGCCTTCATTTTCAATCAGCTTAATACCAACACGGTCTGCTTTATTAGTTTCCGGATTCAGGATTGCAACATTAGAAATATCCAAAGGCATTTCTTTAGTAATAATACCACCCTCAATACCGCGCATTGGGTTAGGTTTTTGATGGCGTTTTACAACATTAACACCCTCAACAACAACTTTATCACCCAACACTCGAACTACTTGACCTTGCTTACCTTTATCTTTACCGGTAATCACTACAACCTGATCGCCTTTAATGATTTTATTCATCGCGCTATTCCTTATAATACTTCAGGCGCCAATGAAACGATTTTCATAAATCGCTCAGTACGCAATTCACGGGTTACCGGACCAAAAATACGAGTACCCAAAGGTTCAAGTTTATTATTCAATAACACAGCAGCATTGTTATCGAATTTAATTAACGCACCATCAGGACGACGCACACCCTTAGCAGTACGAACAACTACCGCATTGTATACATCACCTTTTTTGACACGACCACGTGGGGCTGCATCTTTAACTGCAACTTTAATAATGTCGCCAACAGAAGCGTAGCGACGCTTAGATCCGCCCAATACTTTGATGCACATTACGCGACGCGCACCAGAGTTATCAGCCACATCTAAGATGGTCTGCATTTGAATCATATTAGTACCTTTAAATTAACCAACTTAATTTACCACTTTCATATAACTCGCACCTTACTTTAAGCTGCTTATTAAATGAAACCATCACGGTTCTAGTAAACCAGTCTTGGATCCCGAAGGGAGAGAAACTTCCATAAGAAGCTGGAAGATAAGAAACGAAGTTTACACGCAAATTAACTTTGCTGCAAGACTTCGTTTCTTATTAAGCTACATTACTGTGTTTTAAATCAAACAGTACGCGCTTTCTCAACCAATTCTTTCACAACCCAAGACTTGGTTTTTGACAAAGGACGAGATTCCTCGATTACCACTACATCACCAATGCCATATTGATTGTTTTCATCATGAGCATGGATTTTAGTTGATAAACGAATAATTTTACCGTACAGAGGGTGTTTAACTTTACGCTCAACCAATACTGTAACAGTTTTGTCCATTTTGTCGCTTACCACTTTGCCTTGCAAAGTACGAACATTTTTAGCTTCGCTCATTACTTAGCACCTTTTTCAGTTAAAATGGTTTTAATACGAGCAATATCGCGACGTACACGTTTCAACTCGCTAGATTTACCCAACTGACCGGTTGCATTTTGCATGCGTAAGCCAAACTGAGCTTTCAACAAGTCCAACAAATCAGAGTTTAATTGCTCAATAGATTTGTCTTTCAATTCATTTGCTTTCATTATTGACCCACCTGTCTTACTACAAAGGTTGTAGGAATAGGCAATTTGGCAGCGGCCAATTCAAATGCTTCACGAGCCAAAGACTCAGGAACACCGTCCATTTCGTACAATACTTTGCCTGGTTTAACTTCAGCAATGTAATATTCCACATTACCTTTACCGCCACCCATACGAACTTGAATAGGTTTCTCAGTAATTGGTTTATCAGGGAATACACGAATCCAAATACGACCGCCACGTTTAATATGACGAGTCATAGTACGACGAGCAGCTTCGATTTGGCGGGCAGTCAAACGACCACGGCCTACGGCTTTCAAACCGAACTCACCGAAACTTACTTTGTTACCGCGAGTAGCAATACCGGTGTTGCGACCTTTTTGTTGCTTGCGATATTTCAGTCTAGTTGGCTGCAGCATTACGTCCACCTGCCTTTCTTTGTTTCTTCTCATGCTCAGGTTTAGAAGATTTAATATTACCTTCTGTATAAACCCAAACTTTCAGACCCAGTACACCATAAGTAGTGTGTGCTTCGCTAGTTGCATAATCCACGTTCGCACGCAAAGTATGCAAAGGTACACGACCTTCACGGTACCATTCGCTACGAGCAATATCAGCACCATTCAGACGGCCTGAAGTCATGATCTTGATGCCTTTAGCACCAGAACGCATTGCATTTTGCATTGCACGTTTCATAGCGCGACGGAATTGAACACGTTTTTCAAGCTGCTGGGCAATACCATCAGCAATGATTTGCGCATCCAATTCAGGACGGCGAATCTCTTCAATATTTACATGAACAGGCACACCCATCAGAGCTTGCAAGTCACGTTTCAAGATTTCGATATCTTCGCCTTTTTTACCAATAACCACACCTGGACGAGCAGAGTGAATGGTAATACGTGCAGATTTAGCAGGACGCTCGATCACTACGCGACCAACTGAAGCATTAGCCAGTTTTTTACGCAAGTAGTTACGAACATCAATATCTTGTTTCAAAACAGTAGAAAAGTCGGTGCTTTTAGCAAACCATTTTGAAGCCCAGTCTTTAGTTACCGCCAGGCGAAAGCCTGTAGGGTTAATCTTTTGTCCCATAGCTTTTCCTTAGTTGCCCACTGTCACGTTAATATGACAAGTTTGTTTCTCGATGCGGTTACCGCGACCTTTGGCACGAGCTTGGAAACGTTTCAAGCTTGGGCCTTTGTCAACAAAGATAGTTACCACTTTCAGTTCGTCAATGTCAGCACCATTGTTGTGCTCGGCATTGGCGATTGCTGATTCCAACACTTTTTTAATCAGCTCAGCACCTTTTTTAGGGCTGAATGCCAAGATATTCAAAGCTTGGGCAACGTCTTTACCACGAATCAAATCAGCTACCAAACGAGCTTTTTGAGCTGAAATACGGGCGTTTTTATGTTGTGCACTTACTCTCATGATTCACCTTATTTCTTTTTAGCCTTTTTATCAGCCAAGTGGCCTTTAAAGGTACGGGTCAATGAGAACTCACCTAATTTATGACCAACCATGTTGTCGCTGATGAACACAGGCACGTGAGAGCGACCGTTGTGAACAGCGATAGTTAGACCGATGAAATCAGGCAAAATGGTAGAACGACGTGACCAAGTTTTAATTGGGCGTTTGTCGTTGCTTGCACGAGCAGCATCTACTTTTTTCAGCAAATGCAGGTCTACATATGGGCCTTTTTTTAATGAACGAGCCATACTAATTAACCTTTATTTGAGTAACGACGACGAACAATCATGTTATCCGTGCGTTTATTATTACGAGTGCGGTAGCCCTTAGCAGGAGTACCCCATGGGCTAACCGGTTCGCGAGCCTCACCAGTACGGCCTTCACCACCACCATGTGGGTGATCAACAGGGTTCATTACAACACCACGAACGGTCGGACGAATACCACGCCAGCGGTTAGCACCAGCTTTACCGATTTTTTTCAGGCTTTGTTCTTCGTTACCAACTTCACCGATAGTTGCACGGCAATTCACGCTAATTTTGCGCACTTCACCAGAACGCAAACGAACTTGTGCGTAAGCGCCTTCTTTTGCAAGCAATACCGCAGAAGCACCAGCAGAACGTGCAATTTGCGCACCTTTACCAGGTTTCATTTCGATACAGTGAATAGTTGTACCAACAGGAATATTGCGGATCGGCAGAGTGTTACCTACTTTGATAGCAGCTTCAGCACCGGAAACCAATACTGTACCGGCTTGAATACCACGAGGAGCAATGATGTAGCGACGCTCACCATCTGCATAGCACAACAATGCGATAAATGCAGTACGGTTAGGGTCATATTCGATACGCTCTACTTTTGCAGGGATACCGTCTTTGTTACGTTTAAAATCTACTACGCGGTAATGATGTTTATGACCACCGCCTTTATGACGGGTAGTGATATGACCATTGTTGTTACGACCGGCAGTAGAATTTTTCTTTTCCAGCAGAGGTGCATAAGGTGCACCTTTGTGCAAACCTTCTGTTACCACGCGAACCATGCCGCGACGGCCTGCAGAGGTCGGCTTCATTTTAACGATTGCCATTTTGTTTATTCCTTATCTGCAGCTGCAGCAGCGGCTTCCAAATCCAACTCTTGACCGGCAGCCAAGCTTATATAAGCCTTTTTAACATCGCTGCGACGACCTAAAGTGCGACCAAAACGTTTAACTTTACCTTTAATGGTAACAGTAGTAACGTCTGCAACTTGAACGCCGAACAGCAGCTCAACAGCCGCTTTAATTTCAGGTTTGGTTGCATTTGCCAAAACTTTAAACGTCATTTGGTTACGTTTTTCAGCCAATACGTTGCTTTTTTCAGAAACGATAGGTGCCAAGATTACTTGAGTCAAACGTTGTTGATTCATACCCATTGCTCCTCTAATTGTGCAACTGCATCTTTAGTGATAACGACTTTTTTGTAACGCAGCAAGCTGTAAGGATCAACTTGTTGAGCTTCCAAAACCAATACGTTAGGCAAGTTGCGTGAAGCCAAGTAAACATTCTCGTCGAGCTGTTTAGTTACAAACAGCACTTGCTCCAAACCCAAGTTTTTCACTTGTTCGGCAAAAACTTTGGTTTTAGGAGTTTCAGCAGTCAATGCTTCGATTGCAAACAAACGTTCGTCACGAGCCAATTGGGACAAAATAGTCGCCATACCGGCACGGTACATTTTACGGTTCACTTTTTGAGTAAAGTTTTCGTCAGGTTTGTTTGGGAATGCACGACCACCTTTACGCCACAGCGGAGAAGAAGTCATACCGGAGCGAGCACGACCGGTACCTTTTTGGCGCCATGGTTTTTTAGTAGAGTGGTTTACTTCGGCACGAGTTTTTTGAGCACGATTACCAGAACGGGCATTTGCCAAGTAAGCAGTAACCAGTTGGTGAACCAGAGCTTCATTGTATTCACGAGCAAACAAAGCATCAGAAACAGCCAAGCTGCCAGATACTTGTCCTTTAGCGTCAATTACTTTCAATTCCATTACGCACCTACTTTCACGCTAGGACGAACCACGACGTCACTGTTAACCGAACCCGGAACAGCACCTTTAACCAACAAGAGTTGGCGTTCAGCATCAACACGCACAACTTCCAATTTTTGAACAGTTGCTTTAGTGTTGCCGTATTGACCTGCCATACGCTTACCAGGGAACACGCGACCAGGGTCTTGTGCCATACCGATAGAACCAGGAACACGGTGGGAACGGGAGTTACCGTGGGAAGTACGTTGAGCACCGAAGTTATGACGTTTGATCGTACCAGAGAAACCTTTACCTTTAGAGGTACCGGTTACATCTACCAATTGACCAACTTCAAACATAGAAACGGTAATTTCATCACCGGCTTTCAATTCAGCCAGTTTTTCTTCAGTCAAAGCAAACTCAACCAAACCGCGACCAGCTTCAACACCTGCTTTAGCAAAGTGACCGGCTTCAGTTTTGTTGACACGATTAGCTTTTTTCTGACCAAAGGTAACTTGTACAGCAGTGTAGCCGTCAGTATCTTTGGATTTCACTTGTGTAACGCGGTTGGCAGACATATCCAAAACAGTTACCGGAACAGAAACACCCTGTTCGTCGAACACGCGAGTCATACCAACTTTGCGTCCAACCAGACCTAAAGTCATGATTATTTTCCTTTTAAGTAAAGGGGCGGGCTACGATTGGCCTGCCTTTCAGACAAAGTTAAACTTGATACGGATGTACCAAGTCCGCCATTATAATTGACAAATCAAAGAAATATCAACAAAAATTTCAATTTAACTTCTTAAAACCGTCATTTTTTTCGGATGAAGTGTTGCCAAATATCTGAAAATTTTCAGACGGCCTAAGAATTCTATAAAAAACCGAACAGCTAAGCTGTTCGGTTTTTCAGTTCTTATTGAACTTTAATTTCTACATCCACACCCGCTGGAAGATCCAGTTTCATCAGTGCATCAGTAGTTTTGTCAGTCCAGTCCACGATGTCCATCAGACGCAAGTGGGTACGGATTTCCAATTGTTCACGAGAAGTTTTGTTCACGTGAGGAGAACGCAAGATGTTGAAACGTTCGATTTTAGTTGGCAAAGGAATCGGACCTTTAACAACAGCGCCAGTACGTTTGGCAGTTTCAACGATTTCTTGCGCAGAACGGTCAATCAGACTGTAATCATAAGCTTTCAGGCGGATACGGATTTTTTGGTTTGCCATTTATCAATATCCCTCAATTAAGCGATTACAGAAGAAACCACACCCGCACCTACGGTACGACCACCTTCGCGAATCGCAAAGCGCAGACCTTCTTCCATAGCGATAGGCGCAATCAGTTCTACAGTAATGGTTACGTTCTCACCTGGCATTACCATTTCTACGCCTTCTTCCAAAGTAACTGCACCAGTTACGTCAGTAGTACGGAAGTAGAATTGTGGACGGTAGTTAGCAAAGAATGGAGTGTGACGACCACCCTCTTCTTTGCTCAGTACGTATACTTCTGCTTTGAACTTGGTGTGAGGAGTGATCGTACCTGGTTTAGCCAATACTTGACCACGCTCTACGTCTTCACGTTTAGTACCACGCAGCAATACACCTACGTTGTCACCAGCTTGACCTTCGTCCAGCAGTTTGCGGAACATTTCAACACCGGTACAAGTGGTTTTTTGAGTTTCTTTCAGACCTACGATTTCGATCTCGTCACCAACGTGGATGATACCGCGCTCTACACGACCAGTTACTACTGTACCACGGCCAGAGATAGAGAATACGTCTTCGATAGGCAACAAGAAAGGTTTGTCCACAGCACGCTCAGGTGTTGGGATGTAGCTGTCCAAAGCAGCAGCCAATTCGAAGATTTTTTCTTCGTAACCAGCGTCACCTTCCAAAGCTTTCAGTGCAGAACCTTGTACGATTGGGCAGTCATCGCCTGGGAAGTCGTAGCTTGACAACAAGTCACGGATTTCCATTTCAACCAGTTCCAACAACTCGGCATCGTCAACCATGTCGCATTTATTCATGAATACGATGATGTAAGGCACACCTACTTGGCGAGCCAACAGGATGTGTTCGCGAGTTTGTGGCATAGGACCGTCAGCTGCGGAACATACCAAGATCGCACCGTCCATTTGGGCAGCACCGGTAATCATGTTTTTAACGTAGTCGGCGTGGCCCGGGCAGTCTACGTGTGCGTAGTGACGGGTTTCAGTTTCGTATTCTACGTGTGAGGTATTAATGGTAATACCACGAGCTTTTTCTTCAGGAGCGTTGTCGATTTGGTCGTAAGCTTTTGCAGCGCCACCGAATTTTTTAGCCAAAATAGTAGTCAAAGCAGCAGTCAGAGTGGTTTTACCATGGTCAACGTGACCGATGGTGCCAACGTTTACGTGCGGTTTGCTACGTTCAAATTTTTCCTTAGCCATGAGCTAATTCCTTTACATTAAAGATCGATTAAAGAACAGAGGCCGTCTGAAAAATCATTTCAGCCTTTCAGACGACCTATTTGCCTGATTAGCCTTTACGGGCTTCAGTTACAGCAGCAGCTATGTGTGCAGGAGCTTCAGAATATTTCTTGAACTCCATAGAGTAAGTAGCGCGACCTTGGGTTGCAGAACGCAGGTCGGTAGAATAACCGAACATTTCTGCCAGAGGCACTTCGGCACGGACTTTTTTACCGCCGATACCGTCATCATCCATACCCAATACGACGCCGCGGCGACGGTTCAAGTCGCCCATTACGTCACCCATGTATTCTTCAGGGGTTTCCACTTCAACTGCCATGATTGGTTCCAACAGAGCTGGATTGGCTTTACGCATACCTTCTTTGAAGGCTTGGGAAGCAGCCAATTCGAAGGCCAGTTGAGAGGAGTCGACGTCGTGTGAAGAACCGAAAATCAAACGTACGCGTACGTCAACTACTGGGTAGCCCGCAACGATACCATTAGGCAGGGTATCGCGGATACCTTTATCAACAGACGGAATGAATTCGCGAGGAATCACACCACCTTTAATTTCGTCGATAAATTCGTAACCTGCACCACCCGGTTCCATAGGTTCCATTTTGATCACAACGTGACCGTATTGACCTTTACCACCAGATTGTTTGGCATGTTTGTATTCAGCTTCAACTTCTTTGCGGATGGTTTCACGGTAAGCCACTTGAGGCGCACCAATGTTTGCTTCCACGCCGAATTCGCGTTTCATACGGTCAACAATAATTTCCAAGTGCAACTCACCCATACCGGAAATAATGGTTTGACCGGATTCTTCGTCTGTACGAACGCGGAAAGAAGGGTCTTCTTTCGCCAGACGGTTCAGGGCGATACCCATTTTCTCTTGGTCGGCTTTGGTTTTCGGCTCAACAGCAATATGGATTACCGGCTCAGGGAATTCCATGCGTTCCAAGATGATAGGTGCGCTTTCTGCACACAAGGTCTCACCAGTAGTAACGTCTTTCAGACCGATAGCGGCTGCGATGTCGCCAGCGCGTACTTCTTCAATTTCAGTACGGTCTGCAGCAGTCATTTGCACCAAGCGACCGATACGTTCGCGAGTACCTTTTACAGAGTTCAATACGGTATCACCGGATTTCACCACACCAGAGTAAACGCGGATAAATGTCAATTGACCAACGTATTTATCATTCAACATTTTGAACGCCAATGCAGAGAATTTCTCTTCATCGCTGGCTTCACGGCTGTCGGCTTCTTCAGTGTTAGGGTTAACACCTTGAACTGGAGGAATGTCGGTAGGAGCAGGCAGCAATTCTACAACTGCATCCAACATACGTTGAACACCTTTGTTTTTAAATGCTGAACCGCACAACATTGGTTGAATTTCACCAGCCAAAGTACGTTGACGCAATGCGCCTACGATTTCTTCCTCAGTCAGCTCATCACCGCCCAAGTATTTATCCATCAATTCTTCGCTGGCTTCTGCTGCGGCTTCAATCATGTTTTGACGCCATTCTTCGGCAGTCTCAACCAATTCAGCAGGAATATCGCCATAGGTAAAGGTTGTACCTTTATCGGCTTCATTCCAAATAATGGATTTCATTTTCAACAAGTCAACAACACCGCTGAAGCTATCTTCCGCACCAACCGGAATCACGATAGGTACAGGGTTCGCGCGCAAACGGGTTTTCATTTGCTCAACAACGCGGAAGAAGTTGGCACCTTGACGGTCCATTTTGTTTACAAATGCCAAGCGAGGTACTTGGTATTTGTTAGCTTGACGCCATACGGTTTCAGATTGAGGTTGAACACCGCCTACTGCACAGTAAACCATTACCGCGCCGTCCAATACACGCATAGAACGCTCTACCTCTACAGTAAAGTCAACGTGTCCCGGGGTGTCGATGATGTTGAAACGGTGCTCAGGGAACTGTTTCGCCATACCGGACCAATAAGAAGTCACAGCAGCAGAAGTAATGGTAATACCACGCTCTTGCTCTTGTTCCATGTAGTCGGTAGTAGCCGCACCGTCATGCACTTCACCCAATTTATGAGTCAAACCTGTATAGAACAAAATACGTTCTGTTGTGGTTGTTTTACCCGCGTCAATATGGGCAGAAATACCGATATTGCGATACAGGCTGATAGGGGTCTTACGAGCCATTTTGTTAGCCTTTCGATATTAGAAACGGAAGTGAGAGAATGCTTTGTTAGCTTCAGCCATGCGGTGTACTTCTTCACGTTTTTTCAACGCACCGCCACGACCTTCAGCCGCATCAATCAATTCGCCTGCCAAACGCAGGTCCATAGATTTCTCACCACGTTTACGGGCCGCATCGCGAACCCAGCGCATTGCCAAGGCCAGACGACGTGAAGGACGAACTTCAACAGGAACTTGGTAGTTTGCACCACCTACACGGCGGCTTTTCACTTCCACGATAGGCTTGGCGTTTGCAATGGCTTCGTTAAATACTTCGATTGCTACTTTGCCGGTTTTTTTCTCAATTTGTTCCAGCGCACCGTAAACGATACGTTCTGCAACAGATTTTTTACCGTCAATCATCAATACGTTCATGAATTTAGTCAGCTCAACGCTGCCAAATTTAGGATCTGGCAGTACGTCGCGCTTAGGGACTTCTCTACGTCTTGGCATTTTAATTTCCTTTAATCTATTCAGTTGGGTCAATTCCCATGAATACCCAATTGAGTATTCACTTACTCGGCCGTTGTTCAGCTTAGGCGGCCGACGTGCCTATTTGAGTCCCGATAATTATTTAGGACGCTTAGCACCGTATTTAGAACGGGCTTGTTTACGGTCTTTAACACCTGCAGTATCCAAAGAACCGCGTACAGTGTGGTAACGCACACCTGGCAAGTCTTTTACACGACCGCCGCGAATCAATACGACGCTGTGCTCTTGCAGGTTGTGGCCTTCACCGCCGATGTATGAAATGACTTCAAAACCGTTGGTCAGGCGAACTTTACATACTTTACGCAATGCAGAGTTAGGTTTTTTAGGGGTAGTTGTGTATACACGGGTGCATACGCCGCGTTTTTGCGGGCAAGCTTCCAGTGCAGGCACTTTGTTTACGTACACGGGCTTTTGACGGCCTTTGCGTACCAATTGGTTAATAGTTGGCATATTTTCTCGTCCTGTTGAGTTAAATACTTGCCGACACCATGTCGACAAGATTGGAATTATATTTTTATTGCAAGGGTTTAGTCAAGCAAATGACTGATGAAGTTTAGTGTTTTTCTATTTATCTTTAAAATTTTGGAAGCAATGGCCGTCTGAAAGATTCAGACGACCTCACTCTCTACTCTATCCTAAGCCCTCTATAAAATAAAACCGCAAGACTGGCTTGCGGTTTTATTTTCACGAAAATCCTTCCGGATCATTCGTCTGAAGCTTCGATTTCAGAAGTCTCTTGATCGGCTTGCTGCCATTGTTGGTGACGGCTGCGGTGGTAGGTCAAACCTGTACCGGCAGGAATCAATCGACCGACAATTACGTTCTCTTTTAAACCGCGCAGCTCGTCTTGTTTGCCCATGATAGCGGCCTCGGTCAAGACACGGGTTGTTTCTTGGAACGATGCTGCAGAAATGAAGCTGTCGGTAGACAAGGAAGCTTTGGTAATACCCAACAACACATTTTCATAACGTGCCGGCTCTTTGCCTTCAGCGATGGCTTTCTCATTGGCAAGCATCACATCGCTACGCTCAACTTGTTCGCCAGTAATAAACTCTGTATCACCAGCATCCACAATGTTCACACGGCGCAGCATTTGGCGGATGATGACTTCGATGTGTTTATCGGAAATCTTCACACCTTGCAAGCGGTAAACCTCTTGCACCTCTTGAACAATGTAGCGAGCCAATGCTTCGATACCTTGCAGACGCAGAATGTCGTGTGGATCTACGGCACCGTCTACGATGGTTTCACCACGGTTTACCACTTGACCATCGTGTACCAAAATCTGTTTCTCTTTAGAAATCAGGGTTTCGTATGCTACACCGTCTACGTCGGTAATAATCAGACGCTGTTTACCTTTGGTTTCTTTACCGAAGGAAACGGTACCGGTAATTTCAGCCAACATACCTGCATCTTTCGGCACGCGTGCTTCAAACAATTCGGCTACGCGTGGCAGACCACCGGTAATATCGCGGGTTTTAGAAGACGCTTGAGGAATACGCGCCAACACATCACCCTTACCGACTTCCTGACCTTCACGGATGGTAATCACCGCACCGACCGGGAATGCCATAGAAACTGGGGTAGTCGTACCAGGAATGCAAATTTCCAGACCATTTTCATCCAACAGTTTGACAGTCGGACGCAACAGTTTAGAAGCACTAGAAGAACGACGTTTGCCGTCAATCACTACCAAAGTAGACAAACCGGTTACATCGTCAGTTTGTTTCGCAACGGTAACACCCTCTTCCACGTTTTCGAATTTCACCATACCTGCGTGTTCGGTGATCATCGGACGGGTATGCGGATCCCAAGTTGCCAAGGTTTGACCGGCTTTAATAGCTTCGCCGTCTTGTACCAGCAGGATTGCACCGTAAGGTACTTTGTGACGTTCACGTTCGCGACCGATATCGTCGTGAATCACTACTTCACAAGAACGGCCGATGACAACCAACTCGCCTTTGTTGTTGGCAACGTAACGCATTTGGCTGCTGAAACGTGCTGTACCGTTGGATTTGGCTTCTACTTGGCTGGCTGCTGCCGCACGAGATGCCGCACCACCGATGTGGAACGTACGCATGGTCAGCTGAGTACCTGGTTCACCAATGGATTGTGCAGCAATCACACCAACTGCCTCACCGGCGTTAACGAGTTTACCGCGTGCCAAGTCGCGACCATAACAGTGTGCACACAGGCCATGACGGGTTTTACAAGTAATTGGCGTACGGACTTTAACCTCGTCAACCCCAGATTGGTCAATGATATCGACTAATTTCTCAGTCAGCAGTGTACCTGCCTCAACCAATGTTTCTCCTGTTGAAGGATCAACAACATCTGATGCTGTAACACGGCCTAAAATACGATCGCGCAACGCTTCAATTACGTCACCGCCTTGTACTACTGCTTTCATGACAAAGCCGTCTGAAGTACCGCAATCATCTTCAACAACGACCAAGTCTTGAGTTACGTCTACCAGACGACGGGTCAGGTAACCAGAGTTTGCCGTTTTCAACGCGGTATCCGCCAAACCTTTACGCGCACCGTGGGTCGCAATAAAGTATTGCAATACGGTCAAACCTTCGCGGAAGTTAGAGGTAATCGGCGTTTCGATAATAGAGCCGTCAGGTTTGGCCATCAAACCACGCATACCGGACAACTGTTTAATCTGAGCCGCAGAACCACGGGCACCAGAGTCGGCCATCATGTAAATAGAGTTAAAGGACTCTTGATCAACTTCGTTGCCGTCACGGTCGATGACTTTTTGTTTGGACAGGTTGTCCATCATCGCTTTAGCGATCTTATCGCCGGCACGACCCCAAATATCGACTACTTTGTTGTAACGTTCGCCGTTGGTTACCAAACCTTGACGGTATTGGTCTTCGATTTCTTTAACTTCGGCATTAGCCTCGGCCAGCAAGGCTGCTTTTTCTTTCGGAATTTCCATATCGTCAACCGCAATGGAAATACCGCCTTTAGCCGCAAAACCGAAACCGGTATACATCAAGTGGTCGGCGAAAATAACTGTATCACGCAAGCCGCACAGACGGAATGATGCGTTAATCAGTTTAGAAATTTCTTTTTTCTTCAGCGCTTTGTTGATGTACTCGAACGGCAGACCTTTAGGCAAGATTTCGCTCAACAATGCACGACCGACAGTCGTTTCGTAACGGTTAACGACAGGCTCAAACTCACCTGCTTCGTTTTTCACCCATTCGCGCAGACGTACGGTAATTTTCGTACCCAGTTCAACCTGTTTGGTATGGTATGCACGATGCACTTCTTTCACATCGGCAAACAGGCTGCCTTCGCCTTTAGCATTGATACGGTCGCGGGTCATGTAGTACAGACCCAATACGATATCTTGAGAAGGTACGATGATTGGTTCGCCGTTGGCTGGAGACAATACGTTGTTTGAAGCCAGCATCAGCGTGCGTGCTTCCATTTGTGCTTCCAAGCTCAATGGAACGTGTACCGCCATTTGGTCACCGTCAAAGTCGGCGTTAAATGCGGCACACACCAATGGGTGCAACTGAATCGCTTTACCTTCGATCAGGATAGGTTCGAACGCTTGAATACCCAAACGGTGCAGGGTTGGCGCACGGTTCAGCATAATCGGATGTTCGCGGATTACTTCTTCCAAGATATCCCATACTTCAGGTACTTCTTGCTCTACCAATTTTTTCGCAGCTTTAACGGTAGAAGCCAAACCTTGTTTTTCCAATTTGTGGAAAATAAATGGTTTGAACAGTTCCAACGCCATTTTTTTCGGCAGACCACATTGGTGCAGACGCAGGTATGGGCCTACGGTAATCACGGAACGACCGGAGTAGTCCACACGTTTACCCAGCAGGTTTTGACGGAAGCGGCCGCCTTTACCTTTAATCATGTCAGCCAATGATTTCAGCGGACGTTTATTGGCACCGGTCATGGCTTTACCGCGACGGCCGTTATCCAACAGAGAGTCAACTGCTTCTTGCAACATACGTTTTTCATTACGAACGATGATGTCAGGCGCATGCAGTTCCAACAGACGTTTCAGACGGTTGTTACGGTTGATAACGCGGCGGTACAAATCGTTCAAATCGGAAGTGGCAAAACGACCACCATCCAATGGAACCAACGGACGCAAATCAGGTGGCAATACCGGCAGCACGTCCATAATCATCCATTCCAGCTTCATACCGGAACGGTGGAAGGCTTCCAATACTTTCAAGCGTTTGGCAATTTTTTTGATTTTAGTGTCAGAACCGGTAGATTCTAGCTCTTGACGCAGGATTTCGATTTCGCTGACAATATCCAGGGTGCGCAGCAATTCGCGGATACCTTCCGCACCCATTTTGGCATCAAAGTCATCGCCGTATTCGTCCAGCTTGTTGTAGTAATCGTCTTCAGTCAGCAATTGACGGCGTTGCAACGGAGTCATGCCGGGATCGGTCACCACGAATGCTTCAAAGTACAATACACGTTCGATATCACGCAACGTCATGTCCAATACCATACCCAGGCGGGAAGGCAGGGATTTTAAGAACCAAATATGTGCAACAGGTGCAGCCAATTCGATATGGCCCATACGTTCGCGGCGCACTTTGGACAGGGTAACTTCTACGCCACATTTTTCACAGGTTACGCCTTTAAATTTCAAGCGTTTGTACTTACCGCACAAACATTCATAGTCTTTAACCGGGCCAAAGATTTTGGCGCAGAACAAACCGTCGCGCTCAGGTTTGAACGTACGGTAGTTAATGGTTTCAGGTTTTTTAACTTCGCCATAAGACCATGAGCGGATGGTTTCGGGAGAGGCAATACCGATTTTGATGGCATCAAACTCTTCTTCCATGCCGGTGGTTTGCAACGGATTAAATAAGTTCAACAAATTCATTTTTGCTCCTTGAAGGAAGTATTTTTACCGCGTGGCGGATTTTCGATATTGGGAACGGTACTTTTGATTTCAGACGGCCTAAATGCCGATTGCTTCATTCTTATTCTGAAACCGCTTTTTCAGACGACCTTAAAAGGCCGTCTGAAAACTTCTGTTTAGTAGCGTTCCAAATCGATATCCAAGCCCAGTGAGCGAATCTCTTTAACCAATACGTTGAAGGATTCAGGCATACCGGCATCGATTTTGTGTTCGCCTTTGACGATGTTTTCGTACATTTTGGTACGGCCGTTCACGTCGTCAGACTTCACAGTCAGCATCTCTTGCAGCGTGTATGCCGCGCCGTATGCTTCCAATGCCCAAACCTCCATCTCACCGAAACGTTGGCCACCGAACTGAGCTTTACCGCCCAAAGGCTGTTGGGTAACCAGACTGTATGGACCGGTAGAACGGGCGTGCATTTTTTCGTCAACCAAGTGGTGCAGTTTCAGATAGTGCATCACACCGACTGTAACCTTGCGGTCAAATGCTTCGCCTGAACGGCCGTCATACAGCGTGATTTGCGTTTTACTGTCGTTGAAGCCCAGTTTCTCAACCTCAGGATCTTCGCTTGGGTAAGCCAAGTTCAACATTTCGCGGATTTCAGACTCTTTCGCACCGTCGAATACAGGAGAAGCGAAAGATGCACCTTTACGCAGGTTGGAAGCTAATTCGATGATTTCTTCATCTGTCAGGCTGTCCAAATCTTCTTTCTTGCCGCTACCGTTGTAGAGCTTGTTCAAGAATTCACGCAGCTCGCTGGCTTTGCGTTGCTCTTTCAGCATACGGTCGATACGCTCGCCGATACCTTTTGCCGCCCAACCCAAGTGAACTTCCAAAATCTGACCGATGTTCATACGGGAAGGTACACCCAACGGGTTCAGTACGATGTCTACCGGACGGCCGTCAGCCATGTAAGGCATGTCTTCCACCGGCAGAATGCGTGATACCACACCTTTGTTACCGTGGCGACCCGCCATTTTGTCACCGGCTTGCAGACGGCGTTTGATGGCGATAAATACTTTCACCATTTTTTGTACGCCTGGTTGCAGCTCGTCGCCTTGGGTCAGTTTTTTCTTCTTGATCTCATACAACTCATCCGCTTCTTCGCGTTTTTGTTGCAGGCTCAATTTAATCAGTTCCAACTGCTTGGCCAAATCTTCGTCAGCCAGACGGATGTCAAACCAATCATGTTTGCTGGACAGGCTTGCCAAATATTCGGTAGTAATTTCGCTGCCTTTAGCCAGCTTCATCGGACCACCATTGGCTTTTTGACCAACAATCATACGCTCGATACGGTCGAATGCGTCATTATCGAAAATACGCAATTGATCGCCCAAATCTTGACGGTAACGTTTCAATTCAGAATCAATAATGGATTGAGCACGTTTGTCGCGTTGGATACCTTCACGAGTAAAGACTTGAACGTCGATAACGGTACCGCTCATGCCGGTAGGCATACGCAATGAAGTATCTTTTACGTCAGACGCTTTTTCACCGAAGATGGCACGCAGCAGTTTTTCTTCAGGAGTCAGTTGAGTTTCGCCTTTAGGCGTTACTTTACCCACCAAGACGTCACCGGCCTCTACTTCCGCACCGATGTAAACAATACCGGATTCATCCAAACGGTTTTGCATACGCTCAGACAAGTTCGGAATATCGCGGGTAATGTCTTCCGCACCCAGCTTGGTATCACGGGCAACAACGTTCAGTTCTTCAATGTGAATCGAAGTATAACGATCGTCCGCAGCCACTTTTTCAGAAATCAGAATCGAGTCTTCATAGTTATAACCATTCCATGGCATGAAGGCGATGGTCATGTTTTGACCCAAAGCCAATTCGCCCAAATCGGTAGACGCACCGTCAGCAATTAAATCGCCGCGTTGCAAAACGTCACCTGCTTTGACGGCAGGACGCTGATTGATATTGGTAGATTGGTTGGAACGGGTGAATTTAACCAAGTTGTAAATATCGACACCCACTTCACCGGCAGTCGCTTCATCGTCATGAACACGAATCACAACACGGTTGGCATCGACATACTCAACTACACCGCCACGACGGGCAACGATTGCAGTAGCAGAGTCAACGGCAACAGAGCGCTCGATACCGGTACCAACCATTGGTTTTTCAGGGCGCAGACACGGTACGGCCTGACGTTGCATGTTGGCACCCATTAATGCACGGTTCGCGTCATCATGTTCCAAGAATGGAATCAGAGATGCCGCTACAGATACCACTTGACCAGTTGCCACGTCCATATATTGAACGCGGTCAGGCGTTGCCATAATGGTTTCACCTTTTTCACGACAAGTGACCAAGTCGCCAATCAAATTACCGTCTTTGTCCAAATCGGCATTCGCCTGTGCAATCACATAACGGCCTTCTTCGATAGCAGACAAGTAGTCGATTTCTTCAGTTACTTTACCATCGACAACACGGCGGTAAGGAGTTTCCAAGAAACCATAATCATTGGTACGCGCATAAACGGACAATGAGTTGATCAAACCAATGTTTGGACCTTCAGGTGTTTCAATAGGACATACACGGCCATAGTGGGTCGGATGTACGTCTCGCACCTCAAAGCCTGCACGTTCGCGAGTCAAACCGCCCGGGCCCAATGCAGATACACGGCGTTTATGGGTTACTTCAGACAATGGGTTGGTCTGATCCATAAATTGGCTCAATTGGCTGGAACCGAAGAATTCTTTAATCGCGGCAGAAACAGGTTTCGCATTGATCAAGTCATGCGGCATCAAGTTCTCAGATTCTGCTTGGTTCAAACGCTCTTTAACTGCACGTTCTACACGAGCCAAACCGCTGCGGAATTGGTTTTCAGTCAACTCACCCACAGAACGAACACGACGATTACCCAAGTGGTCAATATCGTCTACTTCGCCATGACCGTTACGCAGTTCAACCAATGTCGCAATAGAAGCAACGATGTCTTCAACGCTCAGAACGTAACCACCTTTTTCGGATGCGCCGGCCAAAGTCTCATTCAACAAACGGCCATACCAAGAGTTTTGTTGTGCTTCAGACAATTTTTGCTCGTATGTGCGTGTATTAAATTTCATACGGCCTACGCGAGACAAATCATAGCTGTCTTCACTGAAGAACAAGCGGTTGAAGAGTTGCTCAACAGCTTCTTCGGTAGGTGGTTCGCCAGGACGCATCATGCGGTAAATCGCTACGCGTGCAGCTTGCTGATCAGCAGTTTCGTCTGTACGCAGAGTGCTGGAGATGTAACCACCTTGATCCAATTCATTGATATAAAGGGTCGTAATTTCTTTTACACCATGGATATCAAGTTTGGCCAACAGTTCTTCTGTAATTTCATCGTTAGCAGAAGCCAATACTTCGCCGGTTTCCGGATCAATCAGGTCAGCAGCCAATGATTTGCCTATTAAGCTTTCTGGCTCTACATCCAAACGAGTCAAGCCCGCATTGGTAATATCACGGATATTTTTCGCAGTAATGCGTTTACCTTTGGCAACCAGTACATTGCCTTCTTTATCCAAGATATCAACTTTGGCAGTTTCACCTTTCAGACGGCCTGCAACCAGATCAGTTTGAACACCGTTTGAAGACAAATAGAAAGTTTCTTTGTCGTAGAAAATATCCAAAATTTGTTCATTGTTGTAGCCCAAAGCTTTCAACAAAATCGTAACCGGCATTTTACGGCGACGGTCGATACGGAAATACAGCAAATCTTTTGGATCAAATTCGAAATCCAACCATGAACCGCGGTAAGGAATAATACGAGCAGAGAACAACAGCTTACCGGAAGAATGTGTTTTACCACGGTCATGCTCAAAGAACACACCAGGAGAACGGTGTAGCTGGGAAACAATCACACGCTCAGTACCATTGATGACAAAAGAGCCACTTGGCGTCATCAATGGGATTTCGCCCATATATACTTCGTTTTCACGAACTTCTTTTACGGTCGGTTTAGACGCTTCTTTATCCAAAATCACCAAACGGATACGTGCACGCAATGGAGCCGCATAAGTAATACCGCGCAATTGACATTCAGGAATATCGAACAAAGGTTCGCCCAATGTGTAATGCACAAACTCCAATCGTGCATAACCATTATGACTCACAATCGGGAAAATAGAATTGAATGCTGCTTGCAGACCATCATCAGTACGTTGGTCAAAAGCGTTTTCCAACTGTAAAAATTTCGCATAAGAATCAATTTGGGTTGCCAGCAAGAAAGGAACATCCAAGACATTCTCTCGCTTTGCAAAACTCTTACGGATACGTTTTTTCTCGGTAAACGAATAGCTCATATACACTCCGAAAAGCAATTTTAAATAATAGGCCGTCTAAAACAACGGCATGCATCAACCTGATATTTACATTTATTTGCAATGGTTTTATCAAGACTATGCAAATAAATGTAAACAATGCCTGATGCTTATTTTAAGAAGCAAAATAAGGCTGGCAGAAAACTGCCAGCCTTCACAGGAAGCATCAAATTATTTGATTTCGACTTTAGCGCCGGCTTCTTCCAGTTGTTTTTGGATGTCTTCAGCTTCAGCTTTAGAAACACCCTCTTTCAGAGTTTTAGGTGCACCGTCAACGATGTCTTTAGCTTCTTTCAGACCCAAGCCAGTGATAGCGCGGACAACTTTAATCACGCCAACTTTTTGATCACCAGCAGAAGCCAATACTACGTCAAATTCAGTTTTTTCTTCAGCAGCAGCTGCACCAGCACCCGCAGGACCTGCAACTGCAACGGCAGCAGCAGAAACGCCAAATTTCTCTTCAAAAGCTTTAACCAGGTCGTTCAATTCCATTACGGTCAAAGAACCAACGGCTTCCAAAATGTCTTCTTTAGTAATAGCCATGCTATTTTACTCCAAATATTGTATTAAAAAATAATTGATTAAATGAAACAAAATTGATTAAGCGGCTTCTTCGCCAGCTTTTTTCTCTGCCAAAGCAGCCAAACCACGTGCAAAGCCTGATACAGGAGCTTGCATAACGAACAACAGTTTGGACAACAGTTCTTCGCGGCTTGGAATAGAAGCCAACTCAGCAACCTGAGCAGGGTTCATCACTTCGCCATTGTAAGAACCAGCTTTAACGATAATTTTGTCATCTTTTTTCGCGAATTGGTGCAGCACTTTAGCAGCAGCAACAGCATCTTCAGAAGCAGCGTAAACCAATGGACCAACCATTTGATCGGCCAAACCTGCGAATGAAGTACCCTCTACTGCGCGACGAGCCAGAGTATTTTTCAGAACGCGCAAGTAAACGCCTTCTTTACGTGCATTTGCACGAAGCTCAGTCATGCTGGAAACACTGATACCGCGATATTCAGCGACTACGAGAGTTTGAGCGTTAGCAATTGCTGCGCTAATTTCCTCTACGGCCACTTTCTTGGTTTCAATATTGAGACTCAAGGTCTACCTCCCACTGTTTATAAACAGGATACCGAATGATATCCCACCAGCGCGGTAACCTAAAAAGACATCTTACAAGCAATCTTGCAATGTGTTTCAGGACTACCGTCTGCGTAGGGCAATTACGATTAAATCTTACGATCCCTACGGTCTTGGACATCTACTTAATTTTAAGTAGCCCAAATTCAGGCAATCCAAAAAACCGGATCACCTGAAAATTTCTTAGTTGTTCACGCTTGCAGTATCAACGCGAACACCCAAACCCATAGTGCTGGATACAGCAACTTTTTTCAGGTACTGGCCTTTAGCAGCAGCAGGTTTGGCTTTAACGATAGCATCCAGCAACGCATTGAAGTTTTCTTTCAAGTCAGCTTCAGCGAAAGAAGCACGACCGATAGTTGCGTGAACGATACCGGCTTTATCTGTACGGTATTGTACTTGACCTGCTTTTGCATTTTTAACTGCTTCAGCAACGTTAGGAGTAACAGTACCTACTTTAGGGTTTGGCATCAGGCCACGAGGACCCAAGATGGTACCCAATTGACCAACGATACGCATTGCATCAGGAGAAGCAATAACAACGTCAAAGTTCAGGTTACCAGCTTTGATTTCAGCGGCCAGATCTTCAAAACCAACAATATCTGCACCAGCTTCTTTAGCAGCATCTGCATTTGCACCTTGAGTAAACACAGCTACGCGAGTTGTTTTACCGGTACCTTTAGGCAGAACGACTGAACCACGAATAACTTGGTCAGATTTACGAGGATCAACACCCAAGTTGAAAGATACGTCAACAGACTCGTCAAATTTAGCAGTAGCAGCTTTTTTAACCAAAGCAATTGCTTCATCGATTGCGTACAGTTTATTAGCTTCAACAGAAGAGCGAAGAGCTTTCAAGCGTTTAGATACTTTAGCCATTATACAACACCCTCCACATCCAAGCCCATTGAGCGAGCAGAGCCGGCGATAGTACGAACAGCCGCATCCAAGTCAGCAGCAGTCAAATCAGGCTCTTTAGTTTTAGCAATTTCTTCCAACTGAGCGCGGGTCAATTTACCCACTTTGTTAGTCAGAGGATTAGAACTACCTTTTTGCAGACCAGCAGCTTTTTTCAACAAGATAGAAGCTGGTGGGGTTTTCATCACAAATGTGAATGATTTATCTGCAAATGCGGTGATCACGACTGGAATTGGCAAACCAGGTTCCATACCTTGGGTTGCAGCATTAAATGCTTTACAGAATTCCATGATATTTAAACCACGTTGACCCAAAGCAGGACCAACTGGGGGAGATGGATTGGCTTTACCTGCAGGAATTTGCAGTTTGATGTAGCCGATAATTTTCTTTGCCACTTAAGGACTCCTAAAAACGGGTATAACGCGGAACCATTCCGCTTCCCAAACAGAATTTGCGATTATATCCGCTTAAAAAAAAAATTTCAAGCGAATTAAACCACTTAAATCTTTTCAACCTGACCGAACTCTAATTCAACCGGTGTTTCACGACCAAAAATCTGAACTGAAACACGCAGTCTATTACGCTCGTAGTTAACCTCATCAACAATTCCATTGAAATCAGCAAATGGACCTTCATTCACACGAACCTGCTGACCAACCTCAAATTCAACTTTTGGTTTTGGCTTCTCAACACCTGTTTTGGCTTGTTGCAAAATAGCATCTGCATCTTTTTGAGAAATTGGGATTGGACGATTTCCGCTACCACCTACAAAACCATTTACTCGAGGGGTACTCTTAACCAAGTGCCATGAATCATCGGTCATTTCCATTTCAACCAACACATAGCCTGGATAGAATTTACGCTCACTGATGGTTTTTCGGCCATTCTTGATATCTACCACTTCCTCTACAGGAACGAGAATCTGACCGAAATATTCTTCCATGTTTTCACGAGCAATACGCTCTTTCAATGTTTTTTGAACATTTTTCTCGAAACCGGAATAGGCCTGTACCACATACCAACGCTTTGACATCTTTACCCTTTCCTATTTAATAAAACATCAAAAAACAACCATGAAATAATTGTATCTGCCGCATAAATGAAGGCTGCTAAAACTGCAACGAAGATAATCACAAATACAGTCATTTTAACCGCTTCATCACGACTCGGCCAAACTACCTTCTTAAACTCAGTCCAAGAGCTCTTAAAATATGCAAACAGACCTTCTTTCTTTTCAGGAGCCGGCTTATTACTTACCACAACTTCCTTTTTCTGATGGCCTTCTTTGCGTCCAGACGGATGTTCTGTCATCTTTACTCACTTATCAATACCCCACCCGCCTTCATTTTAGATAGCGGTATTGATCCATTAATTAATTCCAAATAATCTTAGAACTTAAGTACAAAAAAATTAACCGGCACAAGGCCGGTTAATTTTTTATTTGGCAGGCCAAGAGGGTCTCGAACCCCCAACCCTCGGTTTTGGAGACCGATACTCTACCAATTGAGCTATTGGCCTCTAAACTTAAGCGATTACAGAAGAAACCACACCCGCACCTACGGTACGACCACCTTCGCGAATCGCAAAGCGCAGACCTTCTTCCATAGCGATAGGCGCAATCAGTTCTACAGTAATGGTTACGTTCTCACCTGGCATTACCATTTCTACGCCTTCTTCCAAAGTAACTGCACCAGTTACGTCAGTAGTACGGAAGTAGAATTGTGGACGGTAGTTAGCAAAGAATGGAGTGTGACGACCACCCTCTTCTTTGCTCAGTACGTATACTTCTGCTTTGAACTTGGTGTGAGGAGTGATCGTACCTGGTTTAGCCAATACTTGACCACGCTCTACGTCTTCACGTTTAGTACCACGCAGCAATACACCTACGTTGTCACCAGCTTGACCTTCGTCCAGCAGTTTGCGGAACATTTCAACACCGGTACAAGTGGTTTTTTGAGTTTCTTTCAGACCTACGATTTCGATCTCGTCACCAACGTGGATGATACCGCGCTCTACACGACCAGTTACTACTGTACCACGGCCAGAGATAGAGAATACGTCTTCGATAGGCAACAAGAAAGGTTTGTCCACAGCACGCTCAGGTGTTGGGATGTAGCTGTCCAAAGCAGCAGCCAATTCGAAGATTTTTTCTTCGTAACCAGCGTCACCTTCCAAAGCTTTCAGTGCAGAACCTTGTACGATTGGGCAGTCATCGCCTGGGAAGTCGTAGCTTGACAACAAGTCACGGATTTCCATTTCAACCAGTTCCAACAACTCGGCATCGTCAACCATGTCGCATTTATTCATGAATACGATGATGTAAGGCACACCTACTTGGCGAGCCAACAGGATGTGTTCGCGAGTTTGTGGCATAGGACCGTCAGCTGCGGAACATACCAAGATCGCACCGTCCATTTGGGCAGCACCGGTAATCATGTTTTTAACGTAGTCGGCGTGGCCCGGGCAGTCTACGTGTGCGTAGTGACGGGTTTCAGTTTCGTATTCTACGTGTGAGGTATTAATGGTAATACCACGAGCTTTTTCTTCAGGAGCGTTGTCGATTTGGTCGTAAGCTTTTGCAGCGCCACCGAATTTTTTAGCCAAAATAGTAGTCAAAGCAGCAGTCAGAGTGGTTTTACCATGGTCAACGTGACCGATGGTGCCAACGTTTACGTGCGGTTTGCTACGTTCAAATTTTTCCTTAGCCATGGCAATATCCTATAATCTATAGCTTTTTGAAAGAAAGGGTAATAATGAGATGGTGCCCATGGGCAGATTTGAACTGCCGACCTCTCCCTTACCAAGGGAGTGCTCTACCCCTGAGCTACATGGGCGAAATTGTTTGGAGCGGGTGAAGGGAATCGAACCCTCACCGTAAGCTTGGAAGGCTTCTGCTCTACCATTGAGCTACACCCGCATACTCACTTTTTTGCTCCAAGTAAGAATTTTTGGTGGAGGGAGAAGGATTCGAACCTTCGAAGCTCACGCAACAGATTTACAGTCTGCCCCCTTTGACCGCTCGGGAATCCCTCCAAAAGAGAACGCTAGTTTATTGGCAACTCAGATTTCCGTCAAGATTTTTTTTTATTTATTTCTTTAAAAATATCCAAGCTTTTGCTTTTAAACACTATTTATTTAAACTGAATGATTTTTTCGTACTTAGCCATCAGTTCTTCATGCGTTTCAGGATGTTCTTCATCGATCAAGATACAGTCGACAGGGCATACCTGTTGGCACTGAGGCTCATCGTAATGGCCTACACATTGCGTACACAAATTTGGATTGATTTCGTAAATTTCTTCACCTTGCGAAATGGCATCATTAGGGCATTCCGGTTCGCACACATCGCAGTTAATGCACTCATCTGTAATAAAGAGCGACATTTCTATTTCCTTTTTTCTTAAATTATCAAAACCGATTGGGCGCGGATTATAGCACAAATGATGTCGGAACAATCCGTTTGAAAGAATGTTTTACACCTTGGGAATGATTCTCAAATTCCATACTATTCAGCAACTTGTGTATAGAGTAACAATTCAAACCTACTCATTCCCGCCTTTCCTTCCCGATAAACTTCCAGCCAATCCGGTTTTTCAGGCAGCTTCCCTGCTTCAATATAGACCATTGCCCCATTTTTCAAGTGGCTTTGCAATCGGATAAACAGATTTTGCCAATCTTCCCATGCAAATGGCGGATCAAGAAATATGACATCAAATTTTTCAGACGGCCTTGTCAGATAAATCATGCCGTCTGAACACTCGATTTCTGCCTGTTTCAAACCTAATTCACGGATATTTTTCTGAAGCGTTTGAACAGTTTGGCGGTGGTTATCGACCATTACCACTTTTGCCGCATTACGGGAAGCAGCCTCCATTCCCAAAGCACCACTGCCGCTGAATAAATCCAATACTGTTTTGCCGGTTAAATCCTGGCCCAGCCAATTAAACAGTTTTTCACGCACACTGTCAGGCGTCGGGCGCAGACCATCTGCAGATAAAAATGTTAACTTTCGTCCCCTGCATTGCCCACCGATGATGCGTACTTGATTGGTGTGTTTGGAATGTTTGTTGTTTGCCATGATTTTTAAAAAGATACCGAGTTTTCAGACGGCCTCAATTATATAGTGAAACTGCCATCAAGCCGTATTTCACTCTATTCTTTTAGATACAACAAGGCCGTCTGAAAATCATTTTTCAGACGGCCTAGGCTTTTACTTCTGCACAGAAGTAGCCAGCTGTCTCAACAACTCAATTTCCTTATCCTTCTGCTCCAGCATTTCCCGGCAATGTTTTAACTCCTGATTCAACAACTCCAATTTCATAGCCATATCACTTGAAGCATATAAAGCGATATCGCCTCCACTATCTCCTTCATTAATCTGCAAAACCATCCCGTTATTACTAGATTTTAACAAATCCCACATATCTACTTTAAAGATAGCCGCCAACTGCTCCAGTCTTGGAATATTCAATTGTGTCTCACCTCGCTCAATCTTAGCGTATCCACCGGCAGACATGGCTAACTTTTCCGCCATTTCTTCCTGAGACCATTTATTTAATTCGCGTATCAAGCGGATCTTTTCGTGAGTTTCCATAAAATTAAACTTTCTGTATAGATAGTTGTATTATTGGGATAAATTTTAACCATATAGTAGCTAGACAATCAATTTATTTATATGTAATATGAAATTCATATAATAAAGCTTATTTATTTACGATACAGGCCTCGTAATCATTTCTTCGAGAACATTCTTCTTAACTTTTCTAAAAGGCGATAAATAAAATGAAATTTTTACATAAAATCTCTGTCACTACTATCTTAGGCCTTCTATCCATCCCAACTTATGCCGTTCCCAATGTATGGACTTCTTCTTTTACCCAAGGTTATACCGAATACGTCCTCTCCAATTCAAGAAATCAAACTATTATTGTAGCCTGTAATGAATATGCAGATATTCATTCCGATCACGGTTTTCACTACTATCCCAAAGGATTAAATGGGAATTCTCTCCCCCTTCGAAATATTAGTATTCTGTTCGATAATTCAACAGTTGCCTATCCTCCTCAAGATGGCGGACTTCCGACCAGCACAAGAGGTGGAGCAAATGAATGGATAAATTTTACACGTGCCATTTCCAAAGCCAAAAAAATTGATTTATATTCAAACAATAAGCTCATTGCAACATTTACACCATCATCTAACAGCGTTAAATCCATTGCTAGAGAGCTTGCTAAATGTAAACCCGCAGGATAACAACCTTCTTTGTTATATCAACCACTCTTATTAATCCATTATATAGGAAAAATCATGAAAAAATATCTGATTGCTCTTGTCTCACTCATGGCTTGTACAACAACTTTTGCACAAGATAATTTGCAAGCTCAAAAACTACAAATTGTGAAACGTATTTATGCAGGTGGCGGCAATCACCAAACTTTAATCAATAATTCTACCCGCGATTTCAAATCAGTTTTTATTGAAGACGAACGCAAAACTCCTGTTGGAGAAGTTGGCTGTATTGATTATGACTTAATAACACAAGGTCAGGATTCAAACCCTAAAGAAATCAGCCGTAGCTTGAAAACTTCTATTACTGATAATGGACACGTACTTGCTACCTTTAGAAATTTTGGCAAATTAAATAAACTAACTTATGTGATGTCATGTAATGGGAATCGTTGCTTAGTAGACGATGTATTAGAAAACGGTAAATCTTTCAAACGCTCAATCCGTAAGTGCATTCGAAGCCTTTAAATCATACATTCATAACCCAAGGCCGTCTGAAAATTATTTTTCAGACGGCCTTTTTCTATCTAAGCTTTAACCAATTACTCTTTCGGTGCAGGCGGTTCAATCTGTTCTTTCCAGCCGCATTCTTTTTGCGGACAGACTTTTTCCACGCCCCAGCGTTTGGTGGTTTTGATGGTTAAAACCGGCCAATGGCAGTTCGGACACTCTTCGGCGACGGGCGGGTTCCAAGTGGCGTAGTTGCAGTCCGGATAGGTGCTGCAACTGTAAAACAGTTTGCCGTAACGGGATTTGCGTTCGACGAGGTTGCCTTTTTTGCATTGTGGGCATTGGACGCCGGTGTCTTTCGGTTTTTCCAACGGCTCAACGTGCTTGCATTTCGGATAGTTGGCGCAGCCGATGAATTTGCTGCCGGTACGGCTGTATTTGTACACTAAACGACCGCCGCATTTAGGGCATTCGCGTCCGTCGAGTTCGGCTTGCTCTGCTTCCGTTTTGGCAATACGTTCGGCGGCTTCTTCGGCAGTTTCGTTGACGTTACGCGTGTAGCTGCATTCGGGATAGCCGGCACACGCAACGAAGCGGCCCATTTTGCCGAATTTGATTTGCAGTTTATGTTCGCCGCATTTCGGGCAGGTTTCATCGAGTTCCTGCGTAGTAAATTTGGCGCGTTCGATACCCTCTTTTTCTTCCACTTGCTTGATAAACGGCTTCCAGAATTTGTCCATCACGGGGATCCATTGGCGTTTGCCGTTGGCAATTTCGTCAAGCTGGTCTTCGAGTTTGGCGGTGAAGTGGTAATCGACATATTGGGCGAAGTGTTCGGTCAGGAATTTGTTGACGATGTCGCCTGTGTCGGTGGGCATGAAGCGTTTTTGCTCAAGGGTAACGTATTCGCGGTCTTTGAGCGTGGAAATAATACTGGCGTAGGTAGAAGGACGGCCGATACCGTATTCTTCGAGGGCTTTAACCAGTGTGGCTTCGTTGTAGCGTGGAGGCGGGGTAGTAAAGTGTTGTTCGCCGTAGAGTTTGTCCACGGGCAGTTTATCGCCTTCGCTCATTTCAGGCAGTTTTTTGCTGTCTTCACTCTCTTCATCGTCGCTGCTTTCTTCGTAAACGCTGAGGAAGCCTGCGAAAGTCTGCACTTGTCCGGTTACGCGGAATACGCCCTTGCCGACGGTAATATCGACGGTGGTTTGGTCGAATTTAGCGGGCGTCATCTGACAGGCGACGGTACGTTGCCAAATCATTTGGTACAGTTTGAACTGGTCTGCGCTCAAGAAGGGCTTGACGCTTTCGGGCGTGCGGTACACGGAAGTCGGACGGATCGCCTCGTGGGCTTCTTGGGCATTTTTGGATTTGGTTTTGTATTGTTTGGCGGCACTCGGCAGATATTCTTTGCCAATTTTGTTTTCGATGTAATGGCGGATTTCGGTTAACGCTTCATCGGCCAAATTCACGCTGTCGGTACGCATATAGGTAATCAGACCGATGGCACCCTGCCCTACGTCTATACCTTCGTAAAGCTGCTGGGCGGTACGCATGGTGCGGTCGGTGGTAAAGCCGAGTTTGCGCACGGCATCCTGCTGCATGGTAGAAGTGGTGAACGGCGCGGCAGGATTGCGGCTGCGCTTTTTCTTTTCAATGGCAGTAACGACAGCCTCTTTGCCTTCGAGTTCTTTCAACACGTCGGCTTGAGCGGCTTCGTTCGGCAGGTCGAATTGTTCGAGTTTTGCACCGTTGTATTGGGCGAGTTTTGCAGTAAACTTGCTGCGTCCTTTGTGGCTGTCGAGATGTACCGTCCAATATTCCTGCGCTTCAAACGCGCGGATTTCGTTTTCGCGCTCACAAATCAGGCGCAAAGCAGGGCTTTGTACACGGCCTGCACTCAAACCGCGGCGGATTTTTTTCCACAACAATGGCGAGAGGTTGAAACCGACCAGATAGTCCAAAGCACGGCGGGCTTGTTGCGCATCGACCAAGTCCATTTCGATTTCGCGCGGATTGGCGACGGCGTCGAGCACAGCGTTTTTGGTGATTTCGTGGAACACGACACGCTGCGGCTTGATGTTTTTCAGGCCGCGTTTGGATTTGAGGATTTCATAAAGATGCCATGAGATGGCTTCGCCTTCCCTATCCGGGTCGGTTGCGAGGTAGATGTTTTCGGCTTCTTTGGCACCGGCGACGATGGCATCAACGTGTTTGCTGTTGCGGCTGATCAGCTGGTACTTCATGGCAAAGCCGTTGTCGGGATCGACTGCTCCGCTTTTGGGTACCAAGTCGCGGACATGACCGTAAGACGCCAAGATTTCAAACTCACCGCCCAGATATTTTTTCAGGGTTTTGGCTTTGGACGGGGATTCGACGATTAATAGGTTTTTCGCCATTGTTGTTCTCTTTTGGATGTATTGGGTTTATGTTTCAGACGGCCTTTATGATTGAGGCCGTCTGAAAAAAGGTTTAGTGCATAACGTTTTGTCCGGTCAACGCACTCATCAAGTCGTCACCTATCAGGACGGGCAACTCGCTCTTGTGCATCCACAACACCAGCAATACCAACACTTTGGCGGTATCGAGGGTGATTTCGTCCGATGGAATGTGCATCAGGGCGTGAATGACGATTTCGCGTTGCTCATAAGTAATTGCGTGCTCGGCAACCAAATACTGCATCAAGCCCATGACTTCCTGCGGCAGGTTTTCAGCTTCTTCACGGCAGAATACGCGCAGGGAGTCGCTGTTAAACGGCTCGGCATAGAATTCGGACGTATTGAACAAGACTTCCATCATCATCAATGTATTGCCGATTTCCGTAGCATCAAAACCCGCATCTTCCAAGAGGCGACCCAAATCCTCCGGAGGCGGACAATTGTCGAAATCTTGGAAGTGTTCGATTAAATAGGCAATGACTTCGGTCATGCTGGTTCCTTAAATATAGATAATTTATGCTTTGACACGCTGATAACGGCCGCCCGGTAAGGCGGCAACAATACCGTCAAGTTCGTATTCCAAAAGCTGTGCGTACACGTCTGCTGCTGCCGTATTGGTTTGTTGCGCCAAAATATCGGGGTGTATCGGGTCGTAACCCATTGCTTCCAATAAAGCGCTTGTTGATGGGGCGGCGGATAGGTTTTCAGACGGCCTTTGCGGTTCATCCGCTATTATTTTTTGTTGCAGATGTTTGGTTCGATCGTTTTTCAGTTTTACCGTCTTATTTATAGAATATGATGGAACAGGCGTATTTTGCAATAGCTGCGGACACTCATGGAGAATATCGTCCAGACATTCCACCAGTTTTGCCCCGTCTTTAATCAGCTTGTGACAGCCTTTGCTGTGCGGATTGTCTATCGAACCGGGCACCGCCATCACTTCGCGCCCCATCTCCGCCGCCAGCTTGGCAGTAATCAATGAGCCGGATTCCAATGCCGCCTCGACCACCAATGTCAGCTGCGACAATGCGGCAATCAAACGGTTGCGGCGCGGAAAGTTGCCTGCAAACGGACGCGTATCTAAAGGGAACTCGCTGACAATCAATCCCCTTTCGGCAATTTCATAAGCAAGGTTTTTATTGGACGGCGGATAAATGCGGTCTATACCGGTTCCCCAGACGGCGATGGTGCCGCCATCTGCCTGCAATGCCCCCTGATGGGCGGAGGTATCGATACCCGAAGCCATACCCGATACGACGGGAATGCCTTTTTCGCTCAACGCCCTGCCGAAATCTTTGGCAATCCGCATTGCCTGCGGCGTGGCATGGCGGCTGCCGACAATCGCGGCAGAAGGTGTGTGCAGCAGCTCTGCATTGCCGCGTAAAAACAAGACCGGCGGCGCGGTAATGCCTTGTGTCAGCATTTCGGGGAAATCATCATCTTGCAGCAACAACAAACGGCAACCGTCCTGCATTTCCCATTGTAAAGCGGCTTCAGCAGACTGCTGCGCCAAAGCCCGTTTGTCCGCATTGCGCCACGACTCGGCCGCCTGTTTATGGCGCACCAACGCGGCAATTTTGTCTGCCGGCGCATTCAAGGCAGCTTGTGCGCTACCGAATTGCTGCAATAGCAACAAAAAACTTTCTGCGCCGATATAGGGCGTAAATGCCAGTTGCAACCAAGCAAAACGCTCGTTTTCCGTCATCAATCTGTTCCCTTTTCGTAATGGTTGTTCAGACGGCCCGAAGTAAATCAAGGCCGTCTGAAAATTTTATTGATATAAAACTTTTGTCGGCTTAAAAGGCAAAATAACACCGCCGAGCCATATCATTATTTTTATAAAGTATTGCTTGTCTGAGCAAACCGTCAAATGACGATGCCGTCTGAAAAACCTGATGGCTTTCAGACGGCCTCTTTTGTGTTTAAACCGATATTGCGCTTATTCTTCGGATTTGTCGGCGCTGCGGCGCGATACGCTGATACCGAGTTGTTTGAGTTTGCGGTAAAGGTGTGTACGCTCCAAACCGACCTTTTGCGCCACGCGGCTCATATTTTGGCCTTCTTGGGCGATGTGGTACTCAAAGTAGCGGCGCTCGACTTCTTCCCTCAACTCACGCAAAGGCATATTGAAATTGAAGCCGCCGATGATTTCTGTCGCCGTCGCGTTTTCCTTCTGACCCAAAGCCACAGCAACGGCCTGCTCGTCCACTTCTTTGCCGTCCGATTCCAACATGATGTTTTTCACCGTTTCGGCAAGCTGGTCGTAATTGCCCGGCCAATCGTATTGGCGCAAAACCACCAACGCGCTGTCGCTGAATTTTACCGGCTGGATTTTTTGACTTTCGGCCAAATCGGTCATGATGCGGTTGATTAAAAAGACGATATCGTCTGGTTGACTGCGCAAAGAAGGAACATTGATGCGCTCTTTCAACAGCTCCGCCAGTCGGCCGGCAACGACGTCATCGGCGCTCTCACCGCGTTTAAAGCCGCATGAAGCAATCACACGGACATTGTAGCGGTCGGCTTTCTCCAGCAAGAAAGCAATGCCGTTTTGGATATTTTTGCTGTAACGGGCAATATCACCGACATACAAAATGCCGCCTGATGCCTTTTGCAACAGCTCCATCGGCGTATCGACAATGTGTTCGACACGGTCGGTTGCCACCCAAGGCGTACCGCTTTTGTGCAGATAGCGGGCGACAATTTCAAACGGCGAGCCTGCCTCACCGGCCAACAACAGCGGGCGGTTGTGTTTGGCGGCCGCTTCAATGCTGCCGTTCATTTCTTGAATGACGGAACTGTTGCCCAGTTTGTCCAAAGTCATGCCGGAGGCCGTCTGAACTTCGCCATGTTTCAAGGCGCGTTCTACTGCGGACAAGAGTTTTTGCAGGGCAATCGGTTTTTCCAGAAAATCGAGCGCGCCGATTTTGGTGGCCTCAACCGCAGTATCAATGCTGGCATGGCCGCTCATCATCACCACAGGCATATTGAGTTGGCCGTTTTTCGCCCACTCTTTCAACAAAGTGATGCCGTCGCAATCGGGCATCCAAATGTCCAGCAACACCATGGCCGGACGCGTTTGATAACGCAATTGGCGCGCTTCTTCGGCATTTTCGGCCAAAGTAACGGTATAGCCTTCGTCTTGAAGGATTTCGGAGAGCAGGTCGCGGATGCCTACTTCATCATCTACAATCAAAATATCACTGCTTCGCATAAGTTTCTGCCATTTCCGGTAAAGCTATTTTGACACACGCGCCGCCGCTGTTCTGATTGCTCAGGCTGATACGGCCGCCATGCTCCTCGATAATTTTTTTCACAACGGGCAAACCCAGCCCCGTTCCTGTCGGTTTGTCGGTAACGTACGGCTCAAAAGCATTGTGCAGCATTTCTTTGCTGAAACTTTTACCGTTGTTGCAGACAGTCAGGAAAACCTGTCCGCCTTCGCGTCCTGTTTCGACGTTTACTTGCGGCGCTTCGTCCGACTCTGCCGCTTCTGCGGCATTCTTAAATAGGTTATGCAACACTTGGCGCATCGCCGTCGTATCGGCAACAATCGGCAAGGCGTCGGCGCTGAGCCGAGCATTAAACTTGCACGCGCCGGCCTCATATAATACCAATACTTCCGACACCAAACCGTTTAAATCTTGTTTTTCTAAATTCAGCGACGGCGCACGCGCATAATTGCGGAATGCTTCGACCATTTCTTTCAGCGCGGCAACCTGTTTGACGATGGTATCGGTTGAACGGCTGAGGATTTGAGCGTCTTGTTCATCAAGTTTATCATGCAATTTCCATGCCAATCTCTCGGCAGAAAGCTGGATAGGCGTGAGCGGATTGCGGATTTCATGCGCCAAGCGTTTCGCCACTTCGCCCCATGCGGCCTCTTTTTGCGCCCGCATCAAGACGGTAATGTCATCAATCACCATCACCACGCCGTTATCGTTGTCCTCCGGCAGGATGGTGGCCTTGCCCAATAAGATTCGGGCATCATCGGGCGCGGCATATTCGACTTGGACGGGTTTGTCGCTGTCGGCGGTTTCATTAATGGCGGCAAACACATCGGCCAACAGGGTTTGCTGCGGCGATTTGCCGTGCCATTGATGCCAGTTGCTGCCCCACAAAGACACCAGCGAAACGCCCAAAATCTGTTCGGCGGCCTTGTTAAAGGTTTTCAGACGGCCGTCGGCATCCAAAGTAATCACGCCTGTGGTCAAACTTTCCAACACGCATTCCAAATAATGGCGGGCGGCTTCTTCGCGCAAACGGTTGCGCTCGTCCGCCTCTTTGGCAATCGATAACTGCTCGGTCATGTGGTTGAACAACTGGGTCAACCGTCCGAACTCGTCATTGCGGAATACCGGCCGGGTCTGGCTGAAGTCACCCTGAGCCACCGCCCGCGCGCCCTCTGCCAGCGACAACACCGGTGCCACAAAACGGCGGGCAAAATACAAAGCCATCACCAGCGCCAAAAAGATAGCCAACAATGTCGCGACCAAAAGCGTGGACAGGAAAAAGGTTTGCAGGCCTTTTTTGGTATAACTCAGCTCGGCGTATTTGGCGCGGGCCGCTTCAATCAGCGTCGCGTCTTGGGCAACATCTTTCGGAATCGGCTGCCGAAAAAACAACGCATAATCCTGATTTTTATGTGTACCGATCAGCATCCAGCCTTGAGCATACAGCACGCCGCCGATGTTTTCCAAGCTGCGCACCGAGCCGGTCTGCTCCAGCTGCTCCCATCCTCCTTTGGTGAGTTCGGGTTGATTTAGTTTCAGGGGATTGATGCTTTTCTCAGCTTTATGGGTAGTCGCGTTATAAAGCGCCAGCTGGGCAAAGTCGGCAGTAAGCGCCGATTTTGCCAGCGTCTGCCCTAAATTGCCGTCCAGTGAAGCGGCGCTGATTAAGTCGATTTGCACCGGCGTGGCGTTGCTGACAGCGTTGTCCACCGCCAAGTTCAGCGCGGATTTGCTCAAGTTTAAGCTGCGCTCTAGAGCCTCATGGGTATCGTTGCCAAACCAAGAATTAATCGTACAGTTAATAAACTGGGCGGAAATACCGAACAAAAACACACCCGGCAATACGGCAACCAAGGTAAACATCCCCGACAGCCGACGCGCAATCTGCGAACCGAACACGCTTTTGCTGTTGTCGCGCATCAAAAGCACGACATAGCGTACCAACACCGCCGCCAACACCAGCAACAGCAAGCCGCACAAGGCGACAATCCACCAGAAGTAATCGGACAATACGTTGCTGCTGCCCGTTGCAACAGTCAGACCATACAACAAAACAACGGCGAATACGGCAGCAATCAGAAGAAAGCGGCGCATGGCTTACTCCTGCACGACCGACAAGGACTTCCAACCGGAATCCAAATGCCAGTTTTTAGACGTCAGGGCATTGATTTGGAACGGTTTGGGCAGCTTGGCGGTTGTCAGCAGCAGGCGGATTTCAGCCTTCGTGTCTTTGGCGGCCACATCACTCAGCGCACCCTTGGACAAAACCTTCCAATTCGCGACCGCGCCCACTGCGCGCAAGGCAGTCTCAAGCGTGTCGTACTCGGTAGAAAACGTACCGACGGTAACGCGATAACGGTTGGTCAGCGGATGGAAGGACAATTTATATTGAATCGTGCTGTCGTTGTTGAGCAGCTGGTCGAACTTGAATTTATAAGACGACATAGACGGCGCTGACAGCTGCCAACTCAAATTGAAATGCAGGGGGACGCCCTGTTTGAGTGCTTCTTTAAGCTGGTCGGGCAGGTCGGTGCGGAAACGGCTGCTGACGGAAAGCTGTCCGGCATGGGTCAGCTTTGCCTCAGCACGGGTCGCACTGATGCCCTCGCCCGCCGCATTCAGCGATACGGCAAGCAAGAGCGGTACAATCAGCGTTTTACTGCTTTTTAATAAGCGCGTAATAAAAGCCATCTTGATGTTTGTTCGGTAAGAGCACATGCGATCCGATCAACTCGGCATCGGCATGGCGGTTAAGGAATTTTTGCAACTGACCGTCGTTTTCTTCGACAAAGACCGAGCAGGTAGCCAGCAACATCCTGCCGTTTTTCGTCAGGGTCTGCCACAGCGCGTCTAATAATGCTTCCTGTTGGCGTGCGGTTTTGACGGCATCGGTCGGTCGGCGCAGCCATTTGACATCGGGATTGCGGCGCGCCACGCCCGAAGCGGTACACGGCACATCGGCCAAGACCGCGTCAAAGGCCTTGCCATCATACCACGCTGTCAAGTCCTGCGCATCGGCACAAGTCAAAGAGGCCGTTTGAAAGCCTAAACGGTCAAGGTTGCTCTTCACCCTGTTCAGACGGCCTTCGTCTATATCCAAAGCGGTAATATGACAATCTGCCAGTTCCATGATATGGCCCGTCTTGCCGCCCGGTGCCGCGCAGGCATCAAGGATGCGTTCTCCGTCTTTCGGGTTCAACAAGTAGGCAGCACGTTGCGCACCAAAATCCTGCACCGACACCAGGCCGTCTGAAAAACCGGGTAGGCGGCTGACCGGCACGGCTTCTTCCAACATCACGGCGTATTCGTCCAAAGCCCTGGCCGGAATACCTTCTGCAGCCAGTTTTTCCAAATAGCTTTCGGCATTGCCGTGTCGGCGGTTGACGCGCAAAGTCATCGGCGGATGCGATTGCAGCGCGGTAGTAATGTTGTGCCAATGTTTCGGATAATGGTTTTTCAAGTAAGCCACCCACCACACCGGCAAATTGTGTTTCGCCACATCGTCTTTTTTGCAGGAAGCCGCGAGTTTGTCGCGTTCACGCAAAAAGCGGCGCAAAATCGCGTTGGCAAACGAGCGGAACTGGCCGCGGCCAATTTTGGCAATGCTTTCCACCGCTTCATTGACCACCGCATGAGGCGCATTACGCGTGTAATGCAGTTGGTACATCGCCGCCAAAAGCAGGCTTTCTAGCTGCGGATTGTCAATCGGCTTCTTCAGCATTTGACCAAGCATATGCTTCAAACTGCCCAAATAACGTTGGCAACCGTAGGCAATATCCTGCAACGCGCCGTTTTCCTGCGCCGTCAGCTGCGGATGCGCCGCGCGGATTTCCGCCAAGACATCCTGAAGATTGCGCCCTTCGGCAACCGCGGCAACGCTGTCGGCGGCCAATTTTTGGGCGAGGGACATACTCATATTTTTGCTTTCTGATTCATATTTGATTTCAAGTGTTCGGAGGATTTCAGACGGCCTGTTCGGCAGCTAACAATGCCCGATAATATTCGGCATCTATTTTGGAAAAACAGCAAAAGATGATTTTTTCCACTGCCGGACATTGCGGCAGGGTTTGTTTCAAACTCTCCAAAGCGATACGCGCGGCGGCTTCGGCCGGAAAGCGGTACACACCGGTGCTGATGCACGGAAAGGCGATGCTGTGAAGCTCATGCTTCTGGGCAAGCAGCAAGGAATTGGCGTAGGATTGTGCCAATTTAGCCTCTTCATTTTGCTGTCCGCCAAACCATACCGGCCCGACCGTGTGGATGACATAACGCGCAGGCAAACGATAGCCTTTGGTTATTTTGGCTTCGCCTGTGCGGCAACCGCCCAAAGTACGGCACTCGTCCAGCAGTTCTTTGCCTGCGGCGCGGTGTATTGCACCGTCTACGCCGCCACCACCCAACAACGATGAATTGGCGGCATTGACAATCGCATCGACTGCCAATCGGGTAATATCGCCCTCGACCACTTCAAAAACAGCCATTGTTTTCTTTCCTCTACGTTGATTTCCAGCCTGTTACAAAACCGTTCCGACTTCAATCGTCCGGCCTGCCGCAAATGCCTGTATGCTCATGCGTTTGCTGCCGGAAGGCTGCAATTCGGTGATGTTCAGCGCATTTTCACCGCACGCCACCAGCAGGCCGTCTGAAGTGCAAGACAATACTTCGCCTGCCTTACCCTGTTTGGCCACGACTTCGGCTCGCCAGATTTTCATCGGTTTGCCTTGATATTCGACCCACGCGGCAGGTACGGGGTTAAAGGCGCGGATTTTGCGTTCGATAATGTGCGCGCTTTGATTCCAATCGATACGCGCTTCTTCTTTGCTCAATTTCTGGGCATAGGTAACACCTTCTTCAGGCTGTTTGACCGCGTTCAGACGGCCTTCAGCCTGCAGACGCTGCAAGTCGGCAACAATCGCTTCCGCACCCAAACCCATCAACGCGTCATGCACTTCGTTGGCAGTATCCGTAGGTTGGATGGCGTAGCGGTGTTCGCTGACCACATCGCCGGTGTCCAAGCCGATGTCCATCTGCATGATGCACACGCCGGTTTCGGCGTCGCCGGCTTCAATCGCACGTTGAATCGGTGCCGCGCCGCGCCAACGGGGCAACAACGAAGCATGGATATTGAGGCAGCCGTGTTTGGGCGTATCCAACACATCCTGCGGCAAAATCAAGCCATACGCGGCCACTACCATCACATCCGCGCTCGTATCTTTGAGCATTTGCAGGGCTTCGGCGTTATTGCGCAACTTTTCCGGCTGCGCCACGGTCAAACCCAATTCCAAGGCAGCCTGTTTGACCGGCGATGCGGTCAACTGCATGCCGCGTCCTTTGGGGCGGTCGGGCTGGGTCAACACCAGCGGAATTTCAAAACCTGCGGCGGCGATGGCTTTCAAGGCGGCGGCGGCAAAATCGGGTGTACCGGCAAAGATGACTTTCATGTTGTGTCCTTGTGGAAATGGTTTGAATGGCGCGTTGGGCAAACTGTTTCAGCTGAAAAGGCCGTCTGAAAGATTGAAAACCGAAGTCTGCCTTCTGTTTTGTCTTTTCAGACGGCCTTTAAGCGATGCGTAGGTCAGATGGTGTGTTTCTGACGTTTTTTCAGTTTGGTTTTGATGCGGCCTTGCTTCAGCTGCGACAGGTGTTCGACAAAAACGATGCCCATCAGGTGATCCAATTCGTGCTGCACGCAGATTGCCAGCAGGCCGTCTGCTTCCAGCGTGAATTTCTCGCCTTTTTCGTTCAAGGCCTCAACTTTGACGCGCTCGGCACGGGTCACGGTATCGTAAATACCCGGCACGGACAGACAGCCTTCTTCATAAGTCGTCTCGCCGTCTTTTTCGACAATGACGGGATTGATGAACACGCGCGGCTCGCTGCGGTCTTCGGTCAAATCCATCACGACGATGCGCTCGTGTACGTCGACCTGGGTGGCCGCCAAGCCGATACCGCGTGCTTCGTACATGGTTTCAAACATATCGGCAACCAATGTCTGGATGCGCTCGTCGATTTTTTCAACAGGTTTGGCGACCGTGTGCAAACGCTCGTCAGGGTATTGGAGGATGTTCAGTAAAGCCATAATATTCTCGTTTTATAAAGCTGATGTGTGATTTTCATACAGATTCGGTTTCCGCCGCCACAATCTCCTGTCATGACAGCAACATTCAATGCTAAAATAACGCCGAAAAATGTTAAGATAGCGCGACGGAGGCCGTTCGTTATCGTATTGATGAATGGGCGGCAGTTTCGCAAACTCCAGCCTTCTCTGTTTATCATCTGAAGACAAACCGAATCGATTTCAAGGGGAACGGTTATGCAACAACGTATTATAACCCTGCTTTGCATGGCAGGCATGGCTATTTCTGCCCACACTCAGGCAGCTTCTTTAAAAATCCGCCCCAATGCGCCGCAACGCTACGTCGTTAAAAACGGCGATACCTTGTGGGGTATTTCCGGCAAATATCTGTACAGCCCATGGCAATGGAACCGCCTTTGGGGCGCCAACCGCAACGCCATCCGCAATCCGCACCTGATCTATCCGGGTCAGGTGTTGGTTTTACGCTACGTCAACGGCCAGCCACGACTGGGTTTTGAACATGCCCAAACCCGTTCAGACGGCATTCCCGTAATCAAACTGCATCCGCGCGTACGCGAAACTTCCGGCTACGGCATTCCGACCGTCAACGTCAACCTCTACCGCATGTTCATGAAACATCCGCAGATTATCGCTCCGGAAGAAACCGCCAACGCACCGCGCCTGATTGCAGGTCCCGACAACCGCGTCCTCTACACGCAAGGCAACCGCGTGTACGCATACGGCCTGACCGAACCCGGCCGCTACCTGACCTACCGCGTTAATAAAAACATCACCGACCCGGAAACCGGCAAATTCCTCGGCCAAGAAGTCGTGTTCAGCGGCATCGCCAACACGCTGCCTTACACCGACTCCGCCTTGGAAAACCGTACCCGCGCTTCTGACGAAAAACTCAAAAGCAACGAGTATTACACCCAAGTCAACAAAGTCATGAAACTGCGCACCCAGTCCGCGCAACCTTTGGTTATCGAAGAAGCCGTTTCCGAAATCCGCAAAGACGACTATCTGCTGAAACTGCCCGAAGGCCTCGACAGCTTCAATTTTATGCCTCACGCCCCTGCCCGTCCGATTCAGGCCAAAGTCGTTTCCATCTTCGACGGCGTGGGTGAAGCCGGCCAATTCCAAACCATTACTTTGGATAAAGGCGAACTCGACGGCTTGGACAAAGGCACTGTGGTCAGCCTCTACAAACGCGGCCGTCAAGTCCGTGTCAATCTGTCCAACAACCTGATTCGCAAACCGAAAGACAAAGATACGGTTGAGTTGGTTTCCATTCCGGCGGAAGAAATCGGCTTGGCAATGGTGTACCGCACATCCGACCATCTGGCCTCAGCCATTATTTTGGAAAGCCTGAACAGCGTTTCCATCGGCGATACCGCCTCCGAACCCGGCCGTGATTTGGACAATATGGCTGATGAAAAAACCATGGACAAACCGGCTGAAGACGAACAGGAAAGAGAAATCGAACTGGAAGTCCGCAGCTGATTGGGCTTTTTTAGCAGCAATTCGGTAAATAAAGGCCGTCTGAAAACCTGTTTTTCAGACGGCCTTTTGATTGCCTATCAGAATAAAGAAATCTGTAACACGTTGTTTAAAGCGCAAACAACATCTCATGTCTTTAGCTATTTATCGGCTATTCCCTTTTCTATTGCCTTTCCGCTCTGTCATTCAAATCAGAAATATGAAAGCCCAACACGCGATTTATTGCCTGTGGATTGTTCCATCTGTTCCTGCCAATCAAAAAGGCCGTCTGAAGTCTTCAGACGGCCTTTTTATCCACAACTCAAATCCGATTATTTGAATTTGTAAGTGTATTGCAAGCCCAAGATGTCCGCTTTGTTTTTAAAACGGGCAGAGGATGTACCACGGCTGTCCACGTCGTTGCCGCTGGCTTTGCCGGTGCGGTAAACCGTGTCATTGATGTGGATATGGCTGTACGCCGCATCGATCACATGGTTTTTACCCAGTTGATATTTGGCACCGACGGAGAACCAGATACGGTTGCCGTCAGGCAGGCTGTTCATGCGGTCTTCAGCGCTTTTAACCGGTGATTTGTCGAAAGCGATACCGGCACGCAGTTGCAATGGTTCGGTAACTTGGTAAGAGCCGCCGAATGCAACTTTATAAGTATTGCGCCAGTTAGGCGTAATGACGGTACGGTCAGATTGGCCGTTGACAACTTTTTTGGTGTTTTCAAACACCAGCTCGGCTTTGTTGAAGCGGCTGTGGCGCGTCCAAGTCACATCGCCGAACAGGTTGGTTTTGTCGGTGGCGCGGTACATACCGTGCACAGACAAAGACTCAGGCGTGACAATTTTTACACTGGCTTTTTCGTTTGGTACATAACCGCGTGCAGCCATTGCACCCAAATCCCAAGCGCGTTTTGCATATGCGCCGTCCGCTTCCCAATCGGCAGTGCCTTTCAGCGTATGCGATACTTTGGAACGATAGTTCACACCCACGCGTGCGCGCTCATTGATGTCCCACATCCACGCCAATTGATAGCCGAAGCCCCAATCGTGGCCTTTTACATCGGCATGACCGTCAGCTTTGCCGGTTGCATCGACAGCAACAGGACGGCCTGCTTGACGGGAAGCCAAGCCGCTGGCCAATTGGCTGATGGCGCCGGAAGCGTCCCAGTCGGAGTATTTGCGCAATTCGGCTTTGGAATATTGGGCAATCAAACCGGCACCGACGGCGTGCTGCTCATTCAGTTTCCACGCGACTACCGGCTCGATGGCGATGGTGGTCAAACCCAGTTTGTTGATATTGTGGCGCAATACGGAATCTTTTTCGTATTCTGTTGCAGAGCCGAAGGGAACGTACACGCCCAAACCCAAAGTCACATCGTCGCTGGCTTTGTACGCGCCATAAACATGTGGAGCAACGGTGGTTTCGGTAATTTTGCCGCTGGTCGAGCCGCTGACATCGGCACCCGTGCGGAAGTGTTTCGCAGATTCCGCCTTATAATGAATGCTTGGGAATACGATATTGGCGTTAACGGAAATTTGGCTGCTGTCGATTTTACTCAAACCGGCCGGATTGTAGAAAATGGTTGAGGCATCGGCGGCTTCGGCGGCGGCGGCGTTGGCCGTGCCTTGTGCGTTAACGGATTGTGTGCCGAAATGGTAGCCGGAAGCTTGGACTGCGGTAGATAAAAGTGCTGTGCTTAAAATAAATGCTGTTTTTTTCAAATTGAAATGAATCATTTTGGTTTACCGTGAAAGTAGCGGACAAAGAAAAAGGCCGTCTGAAACGTCCTTTATTGATTTAGTATAGGCACTCAATTCTATACTACATCGTTATTCTTGCCTATTATTTTCGGTTTTTTACATAAAAAATACCCAAAATACAAAAAAAAAGCAGGCTACGGACAGCCTGCTTTTTCCACTTAGTTAACCTTGATTCGATTATTTGACTTGCAACACTTCCAATGTGTTGGTCGAACCGGATTCGCGCATTTTCGAGCCGCTTGTAATGATGTATTGGTCGCCGGAACACAGAATTTGGTGTTCGACCAACACAGCTTCCACTTCGTTCAGCGCAGTATCGTGGTCGGTACTGGTCGCCAAAATCATCGGACGCACGCCGCGATACATTGCCATGCGGCGTTGGGCGGAAATGCTCGGAGTCAGGGCGAAAATCGGCAAGGTGATGTTGTGGCGGCTGATTTCGAAGGCGGTTGAGCCGCTTTCGGTCAGGGCGACAATCGCTTTAGCGTGAACCGCACGCGCTACGCCGACTGCGCCGCCGGCAATCGCCAAGTTGGTGCTGACGGCTTCGGGATACTCGACTTGTTCGGCAACGCCGTTGAGCGAGTCCTGCTCTTTTTCGGCTGCCGCGCAGATAATCGCCATTTGGCTGACGGTTTCAAACGGGTATGCGCCGACAGCGGTTTCGGCGGAACACATCACCGCATCGGTGCCATCCAACACCGCGTTTGCCACGTCGCTCACTTCGGCGCGGGTCGGTACGGGGTTGGTAATCATGGATTCCATCATTTGGGTCGCGGTAATGCTGAAGCGGCGCAACTCGCGGGCACGGCGGATCATGCGTTTTTGCAGGGCAGGAACGGCAGCATGGCCGACTTCCACTGCCAAGTCGCCTCGGGCAACCATAATACCGTCGCTGGCGAGGATGATTTCGTCCAGATTTTCAATGGCTTCTACGCGCTCGATTTTGGAAACCAAACCTGGGCGTACGGCTGTACTTCCTTTCATTTCTTCTTCAACTTTGGCGCGTGCGATGTGCAAATCTTCGGCAGATTTCACAAAGCTGATGGCCAAGTAGTCGCAACCGATGGCAATCGCCGTTTTCAGGTCGCGGAAGTCTTTTTCTGTCAACGCGCCGGCAGACAGGCCGCCACCACGTTTGTTAATACCTTTATTACTTTTCAGCACATGGCTGTTTTCAACTCTTGTAATAATCTTACTTCCTTCAACCGCCTCAACGGTCAAAGTCAACAGGCCGTCATCCAGCCATAAAACATCGCCGGCAACGACGTCATTCGGCAAATCGCGGTAGTCCAAACCCACCGCTTCGCGTGTGCCTTCACCTTCAAGCGCGGCATCCAAAATTAAGGTTTCATCTTTATTCAGCTCGATGCTGCCGCCGGCAATTTTACCAACACGGATTTTAGGCCCTTGCAAGTCGGCAAGAATCGCCACTTCCTGACCTGCGCGTTTCGCAGCTTCGCGCACGATGCGGGCATTTTCTTCATGGAACTCCGGAGTACCGTGACTGAAATTGAAACGGACGACATTAAGACCGCCGACACGGATCATGTCTTCCAACAATTGCACATTGTTGCTGCCCGGACCCAATGTGGCGACAATTTTGGTATTGTGACTGATACGGGTTAAATCACGTTGCAATTCGCTCATGTAAACGTCCTTTCCTGTTGATTCCACGTTTGATAATGAGGGAGATTGTACGCTTAATACAATAATGTTGGCGTAAAATTACATTATTTTCTGACTTAAACTAAATTTATTTTTACATTAACCTACTTTTCTATCAGATACAATACACTCTCACGTCGTCATTTTTGATTTTCAGACGGCCTCCCTCATACTAATAGAATACTCAACTGATCCATGAAACGTTTTTTGACTCCGCTACCCATCGGCATCGTTTTGGCCGACCTGATCTACGGTTTCGTCCTGAATGTGATGCAAGGCTTAAACTTGCAACAAACTGCATCTAACCAGTCCGGCACGCTTTCCGTTACGCCCGACATCGCCTTCAACAGCCTGCAAATCATCGCCAACGGCGGCATGGTCTGCATCATCGGCTTCGGTTTGATTGTTTTGTTCCAACTCAACCGCGCCGTATTACGCCGACAAATCCTGCCCATCGGTATTTTCCGAACCCTCGGTCTGTTGGCTGTTTTGGCATTCAGCATTTCGTCTTTGTGGGAATGGTTGCATGCCGCTTTGTCGCTGCTATCCGGCCGCAATGTTTTAAACTTCAGCAACCCGCGTTATCTGGTTACCGCAGCCTGCATGCCCATTATTGCTTTCTTGTGCATCTTGCGCCTGTACAATTGGTATCGCCTGCATCGGACTGTTGCCACCGACGATGCCTCCGCTACCCTCTAATCAAGCTGCAAAAAGGCCGTCTGAAACAGAAAAACCTATTTCAGACGGCCTTGTCATTATATGCCTCAACGTTGATGGCTGGTTTCTACACCGGCCTTAATCTCACCATACATTTGCGAGCTGCCTTGCCCGCTGCCTGATGCGCAAGCCGCCAAACTCAGTGCCAAAACAGCCGCAGTCAAAATCTTCAACATGGGATTCCCTCTTTCTACAACCATTATTTCGGATCGCAACGGAAATGGTAGGCGCAAATTTCAAATCCGTTTTTGAAGTAGAGACGATGCGCATCTGCGCGGTCATGGTTCACATGGACATTCAGATGGATTTTGGTTGCGCCGGTTTCCGCACCGATTTTGCGTACTTCTTCCAACAAGCGCGAAGCATAGCCTTTTTGGCGGCATTGAGGCATGGTTACGATGTCGTCAATATGGATGTGGTAACCGCTGGCCAAATTGTACGCGGCATGGAAACCGCATACGGCTACGGCATTTTGTTTGCCTTCTTCAAAAATGCCCAGCAGGCGGTAGCCGGTTTTACGCTGATGCTCGTTGATTTGTTCGACAAAACGGTGAATATCGGTCAAAGAAGAACGCAAAATGCTCAATGCCGCAAAAGCGGTCGCAGTTTCTTCCGGCGGAATTTCACGCAATACGCCGACCACAGGCGCGGCAGCTTGAGGCTCGGGCTGGGTATCGGCCGCTTCCGCACGCTCGGCGGCGTGCTTTTCTTCAATCGCCTGCGCCAACAAAACGCGCTCGACCGGCACTTCGCCCTGCTGCTTGCTTTCTTGCTCTTTGAGTAAGGCTTTGCAGTCAATCACGCGCAAATCATTATCCGCCGCAAAGTCCATCAAGAAACGGAACATTTGCGGATTGTCTTCTTCCAGTTTTTTATCGACTGCCACACAACGGACATTGTCCACCAAAATCGGGCGCACCCAATTCGAATAGGAAAGGCGGTTGTCTTTGGTGAAGGAAGACAAAATACCGCACAGGCGCTCCGCCCAGTCGCTTGGTCGGAAAATCTTGCCTTTGCTGGTCGTACCATGGATCACAACTTCATAAGGATTACACACTAACATAAGCAGCTTCCTGAGAGTAAATGGCTGAAGGAATATTTCGCCAGTGCCAACATCAGAAAAAGTTCCGATACATAGCAACAGATTATTGAAAAAATATCAGTAAGGTTTTGAAATACGACAATGATGAGACAGCTTGCCGATCCTGACAATCCGTTTCGAATTCTTTGATTATTATACCCGATACGCCTCTTTTTCTTCAAAAATCATTTGAAAAATAACAACAGGCCGTCTGAAAACAAGTATTTCAGTTTCAGACGGCCTGCATATTTTGAATATCAATACAACAATTTCTTGCGGGGCTTTTGCTCGCCATTGGATTTAATTTCTGACAAATTGAAATTCAATATGCTCAAATCCAAGACGCTTTCAGAAGTGCATTGATCGCCAAAGGCATTTTCATAAGTGGCCTTCAGTTTCAACACGCCGCCAAATGTCTGATCCGGCAATTCGGCAGCAAGCGCCAACATGCTTGCAAACACGCCACCATACAATTCACCCGATGCCAGCATATCCACGCCGCCAGAAAACATCTCCAAGCGCATAACTGCATCGGCAACCAGCTTGCTCGGCAAGTGATCCGGCAAAGGCTCTGCCTCAAAACGCACATTCTTCGCCAAGCCCTTACCGCTATTGCGGACAACCAAAACCAATAAATCTGTTTGCCCGTCAGAACGTTGCAACGTCGCATGCAAAACAGGATGAATGCTTTCTTTTTGAATCAGCTGCTCACGGTGCAACATCTTGCTTTTTGCTTTGGATCGCGCAGAGACGACAGCCCAAATCAACCAAACCAATGCAACGGCAGAAATGGCAGTGACTAAAAGGGGAAGGTTGGTCAAATAGGCTTGCTGATTAAACCAAACTTGTGCTGCCAAAAATCCGGCAAAGAAAATCAAGACGTATAAAATTGGGGCAAACCGGCTTAGTATGGATGAGTGCATAAGTTTTCCTACATTTCGTATCGTGTTATAAAAAATAATGCCTTTTGAGCAAATGATGTCATTAACTCAGAAGGCATTATTTTAACGTAATTTTAACGCAATTTGCTTAATATCTTGCTTTTTATGAAACTGATGTATCAAGCAGACAACTCAAACCGCACAGCCGTGTTTTCAGACGGCCTGAGATTTTTATCAGGCTTCGGCAACCGAATCACGCGAGAAGGTTTTTTCGCAATAATGGCATTTCAAACGCGTCTGACCATTATGTGAACGGACATAAAAGCGGCTGATGACCGGCTCGCCATGACTGGCACAATTGGTATTCGGGCAGCGGAACACTTCCGAAATTTCCTCCGGCAATGACAAATGCTGTTTGTCGATTACTTTAAACTGATCGATTTTGTTTACCACTGCTTCAGGGGCAAATAAAGCCAAACGGTTAGCCGCATTGGCATCCAACCATACGCCGCTGACTTTGATAATGTCTTTGCTTCCCTGCGTTTTGCTGGGCAAATTAAAGCCGACCGTAACCGCGCTGCCATAATGCAGCAGCTTAAATTGCCTTAGAATGGCCAAGCCTTTACCGGCAGGAATATGGTCAATTACCGTACCTTGTTCAATCGCTTCAACGCTAAGTTTTGAGTTTTCCATCTTTCGCTCCTTAAACTTCTTCGTTCAATACCAAAGATAAAATCGCCATCCGTGCATACACACCATTGGTTGCCTGTTCAAAATAATAGGCATGAGGTGTTTTATCCACATTCGGATGAATTTCATCTACCCTCGGTAAAGGATGCAAGACGCGCAAATTGGGTTTGGCATTTGCCAACATTGACGCATCAAGATTGAATTTACCCTGGATTTTGGCAAATTCCTGCTCATCAAAACGTTCGCGCTGAACGCGGGTCATGTACAAAATATCCGCCCATTCGACCGCTTCTTCCAAGTCGGGCAAAATTTGATAAGGACACCCGGCCTCTTCCAGTTCTTCAGTGATATAGTCCGGCATCGCCAAGCTAGGAGGGGAAACAAACGCAAATTCACAACCCCAACGCTTCAGCGCCTGACATAATGAATGTACCGTACGGCCATATTTTAAATCGCCGGCCATCGCAATTTTCAAATTGCTTAAACTGCCTTGTGTTTCATAAATCGTTACCAAATCCAAAAGCGTCTGGCTCGGATGTTGGTTGGTACCATCGCCGGCATTAATCACAGGTACGCTCGAAAATTCAGCCGCCACACGGGCCGCACCGTCTTTCGGGTGTCGCTGAATAATCGCATCCGTATAGCTGGAAATAATCCTCGCAGTATCTGCAAGCGTTTCACCCTTTTTCGCGCTGGTATTCGCACCATCGGAAAAACCGATAACTTTCCCACCCAAACGCTGTACCGCCGTTTCAAAAGACAAACGCGTACGAGTGGACGGTTCAAAAAAGCACGAACCAATCAATTTGCCTTCAAGCAAATCTTCACGAGGCTGCTTTTTCAACTTCAAGGCCGTCTGAAGCAGTAATTCGAGCTGCTCCGTCGTCAAATCTGAAATTGAAATAATATGTTGCCGATAAAGCGGATTAGGCATGACCATTCCTTCCCATAAAAAAGCCCGCAACAGGCGGGCGTTTCAAGCAAACCGATTCCATCACTGCCCGACATCATCCCCATCGGACAATCACAACCATGTTTCTATCACACCCATGAAATCTTCTGCATTATCTCATATTTAACAGACGGCTGCTTCTTTCAAGTTTTCAGATGGCCTGAGACATTTACAAAATAGTCCCATACTCAACAGCTGAAAACCAAACACAGGGATTCGGCTGTTTCTGTTCCAGATACCCTATTTATCTTTTCTAAATACTCACAATCTAACATCATTCAGACTACTTTTTAGAGACAAACAGACTTAATGGCTTTCAACAGGTTCAAACACATTGCTTTCAAATGGCTTTGCGTACTTATTTACCTAGAGCATAATAGGCTACCAGCCCGATTTACGATGAAAAGTACCAAAGCTTTTAAAAGGTAATTGGTATTTGCACTCATGGGCAGTAGTGGTAGTAATATGCAATTTCTTAATATAGCCTTCAGTATCGGTACGGGTATATTGTTTGTGACCCGTCTGTATTAGCCGTCTTTCCTTACCCAGCAAGGTATCATTACTTGGTTTGTGCTTCCTTGTCCTTTGTCATCCACACTTGCCACTGGCCGTCTGAATAATGTTGACAATAATAGCAATGGTTGCTTTCTCTACTTTTAAGCCTGTTTCGATCGATTTGCCGTTAATCAGTTCCAGTAGTTCGGCTAGAGTGTTTCTTACGCCAGCTGGTTATGGTGTCAGCATAAGATACTATAATCAAAAATACTCAGTTATTTGAAATGACAAATAGGTTGAAATTAATAGATAATCAGATCGTATTTGGACTTAGAATCTGAAACGATCGCCCAAAGGACGTGCCCCCCCACATCCTTTTCTTTATCCGCTTCCTCCCTTTCGATCAGATTTCTACCCCATAAAAGGCTTACACTCCGCATCATTGCCCCTAAATATCTCCTCACCGTCCCTACAGCTGCCCTTCACTTTCATCTTCCCGCACACCACCGCCGTCAGCGACTCGTTCAAGCGCAGCACCCTCGGCTCCGCCTCCCTATCCAGCGCCACCGCCTTCAAGGTAAACTTTCCCTCCAAGATACCCTTAGCTTGACCGCTCATCCTGATACAGAAACCGCCCGCCTCCTTTACCGGTAGCTCCGGCCACTTCGTCGACGTCAGCTTAAAGCTGCCCTTTTTCGCATAGAACTGCTCCATAAAGCGCGCATTTTCCAGCAGCGCGGCATGAGCCGCACGCAAGTTGGCCGAACGGACTGACTCCCGATAGGCGGTCAATGCCACCGTCGCCAATATCGAAACCAGCAGCATCACCACCAACAGCTGTACCAATGAGTAGCCTCTCTGCACAGTTGCCCCATTCCGTTTTCCGTCAAATGTTTTTAAGTACATATCTTTATTCCCTTTATCTTTTATACCCTATCCAACAAGAGACTATCCGTTTATCCCTTCACCCAATCTAAAGTCTCCACTGGTCCAAGTCTTCATTCCCACTGCCCCATACAAAGCCGCCCGTCAGCCGGAACCGGCAAACGGTTCGTCCTCGGGGCGGCATACAGGCAGAGTCAGGCTTATTTTTTCACGGCAGGCTGTGCGGCTTTAGGTGCGGCAGAAGAAACCGTCGCCTCCGCCTTCAACTTGTTCAGCACCGCATCACCGATACCCTTCACGTTTTTCAGCTCCTCCACCGATTTGAACGTACCGTTCTTCTGACGGTATTCCACAATCGCCTTCGCCTTAGCCGGGCCGATACCCGGCAAAGCCTCCAGTTCGGCAGAAGATGCGGTATTGATGTTCACGGCGGCCAAAGAGAATGCTGCACAGACGGCGGCAAATGCACCAAATAAAAATTTCTTCATCAGATTTTTTCCCATAACATATTTGATTGAATCAGTCATAAAGTCTACCGAATAGTTTTATCCCAAGCGGTAAACACTGTCACATACGCAGATAGGGCAACAGCCCATACCCGCATAAATGCTTACGCCATATTAACGCAAATATCGTTTTATTTCAAATATTCTAAACAGTTAACTATAACTTTCAGTACTTTTGTTCAAGAATAACAACAGGATTATCATCCCTTAATTTAAACAACAAGAATACACGAACACTCAATAGGCATCGGAATGGGTATCGGTTCATAAAGATGCACCCATTACCCTACCTCCTATCATCAAACCGACAGAAACGACAGGCATGTAAAAAGCCCCCGACATCAGTCGGGGGCTTCGGAATGGGTGTTTGGCGGTGACCTACTTTCACATGGAAGAACCACACTATCATCGGCGCTGAGTCGTTTCACGGTCCTGTTCGGGATGGGAAGGCGTGGGACCAACTCGCTATGGCCGCCAAACTTAAACTGTTACAAATCGGTAAAGCCTTAATCAGTATAAATGGTGATGACTGAATCAGTCAGTAAGCTTTTATCTTTGAAGTTCTTCAAATGATAGAGTCAAGCCTCACGAGCAATTAGTATGGGTTAGCTTCACGCGTTACCGCGCTTCCACACCCCACCTATCAACGTCCTGGTCTCGAACGACTCTTTAGTGTGGTTAAACCACAAGGGAAGTCTCATCTTCAGGCGAGTTTCGCGCTTAGATGCTTTCAGCGCTTATCTCTTCCGAACTTAGCTACCCGGCTATGCAACTGGCGTTACAACCGGTACACCAGAGGTTCGTCCACTCCGGTCCTCTCGTACTAGGAGCAGCCCCCGTCAAACTTCCAACGCCCACTGCAGATAGGGACCAAACTGTCTCACGACGTTTTAAACCCAGCTCACGTACCACTTTAAATGGCGAACAGCCATACCCTTGGGACCGACTACAGCCCCAGGATGTGATGAGCCGACATCGAGGTGCCAAACTCCGCCGTCGATATGAACTCTTGGGCGGAATCAGCCTGTTATCCCCGGAGTACCTTTTATCCGTTGAGCGATGGCCCTTCCATACAGAACCACCGGATCACTATGTCCTGCTTTCGCACCTGCTCGACTTGTCGGTCTCGCAGTTAAGCTACCTTTTGCCATTGCACTATCAGTCCGATTTCCGACCGGACCTAGGTAACCTTCGAACTCCTCCGTTACTCTTTGGGAGGAGACCGCCCCAGTCAAACTGCCTACCATGCACGGTCCCCGACCCGGATTACGGGTCTGGGTTAGAACCTCAAAGACACCAGGGTGGTATTTCAAGGACGGCTCCACAGAGACTGGCGTCTCTGCTTCAAAGCCTCCCACCTATCCTACACAAGTGACTTCAAAGTCCAATGCAAAGCTACAGTAAAGGTTCACGGGGTCTTTCCGTCTAGCAGCGGGTAGATTGCATCTTCACAACCACTTCAACTTCGCTGAGTCTCGGGAGGAGACAGTGTGGCCATCGTTACGCCATTCGTGCGGGTCGGAACTTACCCGACAAGGAATTTCGCTACCTTAGGACCGTTATAGTTACGGCCGCCGTTTACTGGGGCTTCGATCCGATGCTTGCACATCTTCAATTAACCTTCCAGCACCGGGCAGGCGTCACACCCTATACGTCCACTTTCGTGTTAGCAGAGTGCTGTGTTTTTAATAAACAGTCGCAGCCACCTATTCTCTGCGACCCTCCAGGGCTTACGGAGCAAGTCCTTAACCTTAGAGGGCATACCTTCTCCCGAAGTTACGGTATCAATTTGCCGAGTTCCTTCTCCCGAGTTCTCTCAAGCGCCTTAGAATTCTCATCCTGCCCACCTGTGTCGGTTTGCGGTACGGTTCAATTCAAACTGAAGCTTAGTGGCTTTTCCTGGAAGCGTGGTATCGGTTACTTCATGTCCGTAGACACTCGTCGTCACTTCTCGGTGTTAAGAAGACCCGGATTTGCCTAAGTCTTCCACCTACCGGCTTAAACAAGCTATTCCAACAGCTTGCTAACCTAACCTTCTCCGTCCCCACATCGCATTTGAATCAAGTACAGGAATATTAACCTGTTTCCCATCGACTACGCATTTCTGCCTCGCCTTAGGGGCCGACTCACCCTACGCCGATGAACGTTGCGTAGGAAACCTTGGGCTTTCGGCGAGCGGGCTTTTCACCCGCTTTATCGCTACTCATGTCAACATTCGCACTTCTGATACCTCCAGCACACTTTACAATGCACCTTCATCGGCCTACAGAACGCTCCCCTACCATGCCAGTAAACTGGCATCCGCAGCTTCGGTTATAGATTTGAGCCCCGTTACATCTTCCGCGCAGGACGACTCGACCAGTGAGCTATTACGCTTTCTTTAAATGATGGCTGCTTCTAAGCCAACATCCTGGCTGTCTGGGCCTTCCCACTTCGTTTACCACTTAATCTATCATTTGGGACCTTAGCTGGCGGTCTGGGTTGTTTCCCTCTTGACAACGGACGTTAGCACCCGCTGTCTGTCTCCCGAGGAACCACTTGATGGTATTCTTAGTTTGCCATGGGTTGGTAAGTTGCAATAACCCCCTAGCCATAACAGTGCTTTACCCCCATCAGTGTCTTGCTCGAGGCACTACCTAAATAGTTTTCGGGGAGAACCAGCTATCTCCGAGTTTGTTTAGCCTTTCACCCCTATCCACAGCTCATCCCCGCATTTTGCAACATGCGTGGGTTCGGTCCTCCAGTACCTGTTACGGCACCTTCAACCTGGCCATGGATAGATCACTCGGTTTCGGGTCTACACCCAGCAACTGTTCGCCCTATTAAGACTCGGTTTCCCTACGCCTCCCCTATTCGGTTAAGCTCGCTACTGAATGTAAGTCGTTGACCCATTATACAAAAGGTACGCAGTCACACCACAAGGGTGCTCCCACTGTTTGTATGCATCAGGTTTCAGGTTCTATTTCACTCCCCTCCCGGGGTTCTTTTCGCCTTTCCCTCACGGTACTGGTTCACTATCGGTCGATGATGAGTATTTAGCCTTGGAGGATGGTCCCCCCATATTCAGACAGGATTTCACGTGTCCCGCCCTACTTTTCGTACGCTTAGTACCACTGTTGAGATTTCGAATACGGGACTATCACCCACTATGGTCAAGCTTCCCAGCTTGTTCTTCTATCTCGACAGTTATTACGTACAGGCTCCTCCGCGTTCGCTCGCCACTACTTGCGGAATCTCGGTTGATTTCTTTTCCTCCGGGTACTTAGATGGTTCAGTTCTCCGGGTTCGCTTCGCTTATCCTATGTATTCAGATAAGGATACCTCCTAAGAGGTGGGTTTCCCCATTCGGACATCGCGGGATCATAGCTTTATTGCCAGCTCCCCCACGCTTTTCGCAGGCTTACACGTCCTTCGTCGCCTATCATCGCCAAGGCATCCACCTGATGCACTTATTCACTTGACTCTATCATTTCAAGAACCTCTTTGACTTCGTTTGCCTACCCGTTGACTAGGGAAGCAAACTTGAAATTCCTACTTTGATAAAGCTTACTACTTTGTTGTGTCTTAATCCTGCCTTTTGTGTTTCAGGATTAAGTCGATACAATCATCACCCAAATACTGTGTTTGTTTTCTTTTCTCTTGCGAGAGATTTTTTATCCTTTGCAAAGAACAAAAAATCAAAACAAACTCATTGTCTTTGTTTGTTGATTTCGGCTTTCCAATTTGTTAAAGATCGATGCGTCGATATTTCACTTCGCAAATCAAAATAAGCTGCTAAGTATAGCAGGCTTCCTTTGATTTGTAAAGTTCTTGGTGGAGGCAAACGGGATCGAACCGATGACCCCCTGCTTGCAAAGCAGGTGCTCTACCAACTGAGCTATGCCCCCGTTCTTGGTGGGTCTGGGAGGACTTGAACCTCCGACCCCACGCTTATCAAGCGTGTGCTCTAACCAGCTGAGCTACAAACCCGGATTCTCTTCTTAAGCGAATCTTGTCTTCACTCAAGCTTTTCTCTTCCGCATCTTTTACAGTTTACCGATAAGTGTGAATGCATCAGACCTCTTCTTTCTCTAGAAAGGAGGTGATCCAGCCGCAGGTTCCCCTACGGCTACCTTGTTACGACTTCACCCCAGTCATGAAGCATACCGTGGTAAGCGGGCTCCTTGCGGTTACCCTACCTACTTCTGGTATCCCCCACTCCCATGGTGTGACGGGCGGTGTGTACAAGACCCGGGAACGTATTCACCGCAGTATGCTGACCTGCGATTACTAGCGATTCCGACTTCATGCACTCGAGTTGCAGAGTGCAATCCGGACTACGATCGGTTTTGTGAGATTGGCTCCACCTCGCGGCTTGGCTACCCTCTGTACCGACCATTGTATGACGTGTGAAGCCCTGGTCATAAGGGCCATGAGGACTTGACGTCATCCCCACCTTCCTCCGGCTTGTCACCGGCAGTCTCATTAGAGTGCCCAACTAAATGATGGCAACTAATGACAAGGGTTGCGCTCGTTGCGGGACTTAACCCAACATCTCACGACACGAGCTGACGACAGCCATGCAGCACCTGTGTTACGGTTCCCGAAGGCACTCCTCCGTCTCTGGAGGATTCCGTACATGTCAAGACCAGGTAAGGTTCTTCGCGTTGCATCGAATTAATCCACATCATCCACCGCTTGTGCGGGTCCCCGTCAATTCCTTTGAGTTTTAATCTTGCGACCGTACTCCCCAGGCGGTCAATTTCACGCGTTAGCTACGCTACTAAGCAATCAAGTTGCCCAACAGCTAATTGACATCGTTTAGGGCGTGGACTACCAGGGTATCTAATCCTGTTTGCTACCCACGCTTTCGAGCATGAACGTCAGTGTTATCCCAGGAGGCTGCCTTCGCCATCGGTATTCCTCCACATCTCTACGCATTTCACTGCTACACGTGGAATTCTACCTCCCTCTGACACACTCTAGTCACCCAGTTCAGAACGCAGTTCCCAGGTTGAGCCCGGGGATTTCACATCCTGCTTAAGTAACCGTCTGCGCTCGCTTTACGCCCAGTAATTCCGATTAACGCTCGCACCCTACGTATTACCGCGGCTGCTGGCACGTAGTTAGCCGGTGCTTATTCTTCAGGTACCGTCATCAGCTGTCGGTATTAGCAACAGCCTTTTCTTCCCTGACAAAAGTCCTTTACAACCCGAAGGCCTTCTTCAGACACGCGGCATGGCTGGATCAGGCTTGCGCCCATTGTCCAAAATTCCCCACTGCTGCCTCCCGTAGGAGTCTGGGCCGTGTCTCAGTCCCAGTGTGGCGGATCATCCTCTCAGACCCGCTACTGATCGTCGCCTTGGTAGGCCTTTACCCCACCAACTAGCTAATCAGATATCGGCCGCTCGAATAACGCAAGGCCCGAAGGTCCCCTGCTTTCCTCCTCAGAGAATATGCGGTATTAGCTAATCTTTCGATTAGTTATCCCCCATTACTCGGTACGTTCCGATATATTACTCACCCGTTCGCCACTCGCCACCCAAGAAGCAAGCTTCTCTGTGCTGCCGTCCGACTTGCATGTGTAAAGCATGCCGCCAGCGTTCAATCTGAGCCAGGATCAAACTCTTATGTTCAATCTCTAACTTATAACTTCTGGTCTGCTTCAAAGAAACCGACAGGACAATGTCTAAAACATTATCTTGTCTGTCTTTTAAACAGTGTGAGGCCTAATGCACTCACACTTATCGGTAATCTGTTTTTTAAAGAGCGAATCGAATTATACAGTACATTTAGCAAATGTCAACTAAAATTATCGAAAATTCTAACTAACTGTGTTATACTGTCTGCTTCGTTTTCTTCACCGCGTCAGCAGCGAAGAACCGAACTATACGCCTCCCAACAAAACCAGTCAACACCTTTCGCAAAATTATTTCTAGAAATTTAACCACCACCCTGTTTTAACAGGGTTTTTATTTTATAAAAAAACTCCAACAACCTTTCTACACAATCCAAACATACAAAAAATACAAACTAAAGGCCGTCTGAAATGCTCTTTCAGACGGCCTTTTGAGGTTTCTATCTTTATATTCTTAGTCGGCGAACTGTTTTTTCATTCGTTCGCGGCGCTCTTGCGCTTCTACGGACAATGTCGCGGTCGGACGTGCCAGCAGGCGTTTGAGGCCGATGGGTTCGCCGGTATCGGCACAGAAACCGTAATCACCTTCGTCAATGCTGCGGAGAGTCGCTTGCACTTTATTGAGAAGTTTACGCTCACGATCGCGGGTGCGCAGTTCTAAAGCGTATTCTTCTTCTTGAGTAGCTCGATCAGCAGGATCGGGAGCGGATTCGTGCTCTTGAAGATGGCCGGTAGTGGTGTTTGCATTTTCAATCAGCTCTTCTTGCATTTTAACCAGTAGTTCGCGGAAGAAGGCCAATTGGTCGCTGTTCATGTAGTCCTCTTCAGGACCATCCCAGTTTAAAATATCTTGTTCTGTCAGCTTTGCCATGGTGTCTGCTTTCGGTTTGTTGTTAATGATTTGGATGCTACGGGTTTGCTTTTATTGGGTTTTCTTGAATTTCCGTTTTGGAAATTGGGCGAATCATATCATGTTTTACCTATTCATTTGTTCTTTATATTTCGATTTGCACTTTTTTGCACTACCTTACACCTAAATGTATTAAAGCGCTTTTTAGGACGTTGTATTTTTGGTCGTTAATACCTGCTGCGCTTTCAGACGGCCTATTGAAGCAACCATAGGTTGGTTTGCTGGATAAGTTGGGGAAACCATCGGGCCAGCCACAACCATAATAAGAGTGCCAATAAACTGCCTGAAAAATCGTATCGTCCTACGCGTAAGAAGGAAAACGGTTTGAGCAATGGCTGCAAGATTCGTTCGATGGCATAAGTCAACGGCGAATAGCGGCCCTGTATACTGAACACCATTCTAATAATCAGACCAATAAGTAATGTATAAGCCGCGGCTTTCAGCATATGGAGCGCGGCAAACCAGAAGTTTGCCAAAATCAGCTTATTGCTGATGGACAGCGCCGGCGAGATGAAAATAATGGCGGTACAGGCAAGGTAGTACACCAGAAAACCTGAAGGCAGGCAGTACCAATCGGTTTTCTCGCCGGATGGAAATGCTTTTTGCCAAGGTTTGGTCAGCCAGCCTGTTGCCTGTATGCTGAATTTGAGCAGGGGTTGTTCTGCTGCCAATCCTGCGTATCGGAGCAAAAAGCGCGTGATACACAGGATGGCAATAGCGTCTGCCAATAATAGGAGCAAGTCGCCGCGCATGTTCAGACGGCCTTATATTGTTGCGCCATTTCTTGCGAACGTTTGACGCAGGCTTCTACACCCTGTTCGATGGCTTCGGCAACGTGACGGACTTTGAAGGTTTCGATGGCTTCGTGTGTCGTGCCGCCTTTGGAAGTTACGTTTTGCTGTAATTGTGCGAATGCTTCGCCGGTTTGTTCGGCCAAAGCCACTGCGCCTTTAAATGTAGCAAGGCTCAGTTCGCGTGCGTCTTGCTCATTGAAACCTTGTGCTAAGGCCGCATTTTGGAGAGCGCCCAACAGATAGAAAACATAGGCGGGGCCGCTGCCGCTGATGCCGGTAATATTGTGGAGTTGCTCTTCCTCGTTCAGCCAAACGGTTGTACCGACAGAGCGCATGATGCCGTCTGCAGCGGCACGGTCGGTTTCTGAAACACTTGCATCGGCAAACATACCGGATACGCCCAAACCGATTTTGGCCGGCGTATTGGGCATGATGCGTACGATACGGCGTGTGCCACCCAGATAATGGCTGAGGGTATCGATGGACAAACCTGCCGCTACGGACAACACCAGCGCACCATTTAAACGGATGTTTTGACAGGCTGCCTGCATGTCTTGCGGTTTGACGGCGAGAATGAGGATGTCGTCCTCACTCAATTCGGGCAGATTTTCAGAAGTGGCTACGCCCAATTCTTGCACCAGTTGCGCCCGTCTTTCGGCGCCGCGTTCGACAATGTGGACACGATAGCCGTCTTGTTTGACCAAACCGCCTGCAATGGCAGTCGCCATATTGCCGCCGCCAAGAAAATAGATATTCATATATATGTTACTCCTTTGTGATATCGATCAGGCCGTCTGAAACTGCTGTCTGCCCTGTTCAGACGGCCTATTACTTTTATTGAGGATAATGCCGCTTGCCGAAAATCGCGCTGCCGATGCGGACATGGGTTGCGCCGCATTCTACCGCGATTGGCATATCTCCGGACATACCCATAGACAAAACATCTACTTCAACGCCTGCCGCGTTCAGCTCAGCCAACAGCCGTTGCATGGTGTGAAACTGGCCGCGTAACTCATCGTCGCTGCTGTCGGCCTTGGCCACACACATCAATCCGCGCACTTTAATATTCGGCAACTTGGCCACTTCAAGGGCCAGCTCGACCGCTTCATCGGGCGCCACGCCGTGTTTTGCCTCTTCCGCGGCAATGTTTACTTCAATACACACCTGCAACGGCGGCATTTCAGACGGCCTTTGTTCGCTCAAGCGTCGCGCCGTTTTCAGACGGCCTATCGTATGCACCCAATGTGCGCGCTCGGCCACAAATTTGGTTTTATTAGACTGCACATCGCCGATAACGTGCCAAACAATATCCGGCAAATCGACCAGCGTTTCCGTTTTTTCAAACCATTCCTGAATATAGTTCTCGCCAAAATCGCGCTGACCGGCCGTATACACTTCGCGGATATCGTCTGCCGGAAACGTCTTGCTGACCGCTACCAGCTTCACCGCATCCGCAGGCCGTCCTGCAGCCTTAGCCGCCTGTTCAACCGCCCGGCATACGTCCTGATAGTTTTGTTGCAATACCGACATGGTTTTCTCCTTTAACCCGTTCATCACTCGGCATTTTGAAAATTTTACTTGGTCGAACGGATTTATCTATTTAAAATAAAGCGATTTTATTATTCTAAACCAAAACAAGGCCACATTATGCAGATTACCGACTTACTCGCGTTCGGCGTGAAAAACAAAGCCTCCGACCTCCATTTGAGTTCTGGCATTTCCCCCATGATACGCGTACACGGCGACATCCGCCGCATCAACCTGCCCGAGATGAGCTCGGAAGAAGTCGGTACCATGATTACCTCGGTCATGAACGACCACCAGCGCAAGCTCTATCAACAGGATTTTGAAGTCGATTTCTCATTTGAGCTGCCTAATGTTGCCCGTTTCCGCGTCAACGCCTTTATGACCGAACGCGGCCCGGCTGCCGTATTCCGTACCATTCCGAGCACCGTTCTGACGCTGGAAGAATTGCGTGCGCCGCGCATTTTCCAAAAAATTGCCGAAAATCCGCGCGGTTTGGTCTTGGTAACCGGCCCGACCGGTTCGGGTAAATCCACCACGCTGGCGGCGATGGTCAACTACATCAACGAAACCCAACCGGCCCACATTCTGACCATCGAAGACCCGATTGAGTTCGTCCACCAAAGCAAAAAGGCGCTCATCAACCAGCGCGAGCTGCATCAGCACACCCACAGCTTTACCAACGCCCTGCGTTCCGCACTGCGCGAAGACCCAGACGTGATTTTGATCGGTGAGATGCGCGACCCTGAAACCATCTCCCTCGCCCTGACCGCCGCCGAAACCGGCCACTTGGTTTTCGGCACGCTGCACACGACCGGCGCCGCCAAAACCATTGACCGTATTGTCGACGTATTCCCCGCAGGCGAAAAAGAAATCGTGCGCTCCATGTTGTCCGAATCCTTGCGCGCCATCATTTCCCAAACCCTGCTGAAAACCCGCGACGGCAACGGCCGCGTCGCCGCACACGAAATCCTGATTTCCACACCGGCCGTGCGCAACCTCATCCGCGAAAACAAAATCGCCCAAATCAACGCCGCCCTCCAAACCGGTCAGGCCCACGGTATGCAAACCCTCGATCAAGCCCTGCAAACCCTTGTCCGCCAAGGCACCATCAGCCCCGAGCTGGCACGCAGCAAGGCGCAAAACATCGAAAACCTCTCTGTTTTCTAAACCATACCCAGGCCGTCTGAACCCCATCATCCCGTTTTCAGACGGCCTTTCAGTCTGACCGAATACCCGTTTTAAAGAGAATCATCATGAGCGACCTCGCCCCTCTGCACGACCTGTTAAGCGAAATGGTGCAAGCCTACTCACAAAAAAACCAAGCACCGCACATCCCGACCCCGGCCGAAATCGGCACGCATCTTCACCCCCTGCTCGACCGTATGTGTGAAGAGGCCGAAAAACGCAACGCATCCGACATCTTCATCAGCGCAGGCTTTCCCCCTGCCATCAAAGTCGGCGGCACCCTCACGCCCATGCCCCACAAAGCGCTGACCGGCGCGGACACCGCCGCCATCGCCGAATCCACCATGAACCCCGACCAGCTCGAAGCCTTCAATCGCGACTGGGAAATCAACTATTCCGTCCAATCGCGCAGCAACACGCGCTACCGCGTCAACGCCTACCACGAGCAAGGCCGCGTCGGCATGGTATTGCGCCGCGTCAGCCAAGACATTCCCGAAATGAAGACCCTCGGTTTGCCCGAAAAACTCCAAGAGCTTGCACTCGCGCCGCGCGGCCTGCTGATCCTCGCCGGCCCGACCGGTTCGGGTAAGTCCACCACCATGGCCTCCATGCTCAACTACCGCAACCAAAAGCTGCCCGGCCATATCGTCACCATCGAAGATCCCATCGAGTTTATCTACAAACCTTGCCGCAGCATCTTCACCCAGCGCGAAATCGGCATCGATACCGACAACTGGAAAATTGCCGTTCAAAGCGCCATGCGTCAAGCGCCTGACGTCGTCTGTATCGGCGAAGTCCGCAGCGAAGAAAGCATGGAATACGCCCTTCAACTGGCTCAAACCGGCCATCTGTGCGTTTTCACCATCCATGCCAGTACGGCCTCCCAAACCATCGAGCGCATTATCAACTTCTATCCGGAAGACCGCCGCCAACAAGTTTTGATGGATTTGGCGTTAAACCTCGTCGGCATCATCGGCCAACGCCTCACCATCAAGAAAAACCGCCAACGCACGGCCGTTACCGACCTCCTGCTCAACACTCCGGCCATGCAGGACCTGATTTTCAAAGGCGAATTGCTGGAAATCCGCGACCTGATGGCACGCTCCGGCAGCAACGGCATGCAGACGTTCGACCAAAACCTCTTCAACCTCTACGCACAGGGCCAAATCGAACTCAGCGAAGCCCTGCGCCAAGCAGTTTCCGCCAACGATTTGCGCCTGCGCATTCAAATGCACGACGAGGGCAACAATACCGAGCGTCTCTACGACCGCATCAGCGACCTCAACCTGATGACCTGATGGCGCAAGCCAAAAAAGGCCGTCTGAACAAATGTGGAAACGAAATCAAGTATTTCCCCGTATCCGTTCAGACGGCCTTATCCTATTTCAAACATTCTGAAACCGACTGAAAATCCTGTTAAAATCCAATCATTCACCTCATAACGAATAATAAACAACACCATCATGAACACTCCGCCGCTCAAACCTCTGATCATTGCCTCCCTGCCCGTCTTCGCCAGCGTGTTCATCGCCGCCACCCTCGTTTGGCACTTCAACACGCCTAAGCTCGTCATGCCCTTCGTACTCGGCATTATTGCCGGCGGTTTGGTCGACTTGGACAACCGCCTCACAGGCCGTCTGAAAAACATCGTCATCACCGTTGCCCTGTTCACCCTCTCCTCACTGCTTGCCCAAAGCACCATCGGCACAGGCGTTCCCTTCATCTTGGCCATGACCCTGATGACTTTCGGCTTCACCATCCTCGGCACCGTCGGCCTCAAATACCGCACCTTCGCTTTCGGTGCGCTCGCCGTCGCCACCTACACCACGCTGACCTACACACCCGAGACCTACTGGCTGACCAACCCCGTCATGATTCTGTTGGGCACTGTCCTATACAGCGTCAACACCCTGATCTTCCAAATCATCCTGCCCCACCGCCCCGTCCAAGAAACCGTTGCCAACGCCTACGACGCACTCAGCAACTACTTCGATGCCAAAGCCGACTTTTTCGACCCCGACGAAGCCGCATGGTTGGGCAACCGCCAAATCGACTTGGCCATGAGCAACACCGGCGTGATTACCGCCTTCAACCAATGCCGCGGCGCACTTTTCTACCGATTGCGCGGCCAACACCGCCATCCGCGTACCGCCAAAATGCTGCGCTACTACCTCAGCGCGCAAGACATGCACGAACGCATCAGCTCCGCCCACGTCGATTACAGCGAAATGGCCGAGCAGCTCAAAAACACCGACCTCATCTTCCGCATCCGCCGCCTGCTCGAAATGCAGGGTCAGGCATGCCGCAACATTGCCGCCACCCTGCGCAACAACAAACCCTACGCATACAGCAAACGCCTCGGCCGCGCCATGGAAGGCTGCCGCCAGTCCCTCGGCCATTTTGCCGAGACCCACGCCGACAATGCCAACCTCCACAATATCCGCCGCCTGCTCGACAACCTCAGCAGTGTCGATTACCAACTGCGGCAACTGCAAAACGATGCGTCCCTTGCCGAAAACGACAACACCGACACCCGCATCGCCGCCCTTGAAAACACCAAATTCCGCAATATCGGCGAGACCGTCCTCAGCCAGCTCAATTTCGACTCCGGCGTCTTCCGCCATGCCACCCGCCTCTCCATCGTCGTGGCCGCGGCCTGCATCATTGTCGAAATCCTTCATCTCAATCTCGGCTACTGGATTCTGCTGACCGCCCTTTTCGTCTGCCAGCCCAACTACACCGCCACCAAAAGCCGCGTGTACCAACGTATCGCCGGTACGATTCTCGGCGTAATTGTCGGTTCGCTCGTTCCCTACTTCACCCCGTCTGTTGAAACCAAGCTTTGGATTGTCATCGCCAGCACCACCCTGTTCTTCATGACCCGGAGCTACAAATACAGCTTCTCCACCTTCTTTATCACCATCCAAGCCCTGACCAGCCTCTCGCTTGCCGGTTTGGACGTGTACCACGCCATGCCCATCCGCATCATCGACACCATCGTCGGTTCCGTTATCGCATGGGCCGCCGCCACCTACCTCTGGCCCGATTGGCGTTACCTCACCCTCAGCCATACTGCCGCCCAAACCATTACTGCCAACGGCCGCTATCTCGACGCCATCCTCGACCAGCTGCAAAACGGCAGCCGCGACGATTTCGACTACCGCCTCACCCGCCGCCAAGCCCACGAAAGCACCGCTGCCCTCAGCAGCACCCTGTCCGACATGAGCAGCAACCCGAAAAAATACCAAGACCGCCTGCAAGACAGTTTTACCCTGCTCAAAACCAGCTATGCGCTGACCGGCCACATTTCCGCGCTCGGTGCATACCGCGACCAAGTCCGAATCGACGGCAACGACGGCTTTGCGCCCTATGCCAAGCTGACCCACCACATCGCCGAGTTGCTGACCCAAATGCCCCAAACCGACCCCGAAGCTTTTGAAACGGCCATGACCCAAATCCGTCAGGAATTTGCCGAGCTTGAACAAAACACACAAGCGCAGCAAGACCACATCCTCAAACACCAGCTCGACCTGATCATCCGCCAGCTTACCCCGTGCTATCAGGCATTGCACCGACAGGCCGACGTAGAGGCCGTCTGAAAAGAGCCGGACGCTTTCCAGACTGTTTAGCAACAAGTCTGCCAACCATCGGCGTTGAATCCAGCTAAACACTTCCTCAAATAAAAACCAAAAAACAAAAGGCCGTCTGAAACCTGATTTCCAGATTTCAGACGGCCTTTATTTTTAACAATCGATATTAAAACCGATTATGCGCCGCGTTTTTCCAAAGCAGCAACAGCAGGCAACTCTTTACCTTCCAAGAACTCAAGGAACGCGCCGCCGCCGGTAGAGATGTAGCTGATTTGATCGGTTACGCCGAATTTGGCAATCGCCGCCAAAGTGTCGCCGCCGCCGGCAATCGAGAACGCATCGCTTTGGGCAATCGCTTCGGCCAATACTTTGGTACCGCCGGCAAATTGGTCAAATTCAAACACGCCGACCGGGCCATTCCATACAACCGTACCGGCAGCTTTGAGCAAATCGGCCAAAGCAGCAGCGGATTTCGGGCCGATGTCCAAAATCATGTCGTCTTCGGCAACGTCGGCAATGTCTTTCACCACCGCTTCCGCATCAGCGGCAAAGGCTTTAGCGACAACCACATCGGTCGGCAGCGGAACAGAGCCGCCTTTTGCCGCCATTTTCGCCATGATTTTTTTAGATTCTTCCACCAAATCATGTTCGGCCAAAGATTTGCCGATGGCTTTGCCTTCTGCCAACAGGAAGGTATTGGCAATGCCGCCGCCGACGATGAGTTGGTCGACTTTGTCGGCCAAAGATTCGAGGATGGTCAGTTTGGTAGACACTTTGCTGCCGGCAACGATGGCAACCATCGGATGAGCCGGTTGTTTCAGGGCTTTGCCCAAAGCGTCAAGTTCGCCCGCCATCAACACGCCGGCGCAGGCAACCGGTGCGGCTTGGGCAACGGCTTCAGTCGAAGCCTGGGCGCGGTGGGCGGTACCGAATGCGTCGTTGACGAACACGTCGCACAAAGAAGCGTAGGCTTTGCCCAGCTCCAAGTCGTTTTTCTTCTCGCCTTTGTTGATGCGCACGTTTTGCAGCATCACGACATCACCGGCGTTTAAAGTCGGTTTGTTTTCACGCCAGTCGTTCAATACTTTCACGTCTTTGCCCAACAGTTTGCCCAAATGCGCGGCAACAGGTGCCACATCGTCTTCAGGATGAAATTCGCCTTCGGTCGGACGGCCGAGGTGGGTCATCACGATCACAGACGCGCCGTTGTCCAAGCAGTATTTGATGGATGCGAGCGAAGCGCGGATACGGGTGTCGTTGCTGATGTTGCCGTCTTTGAACGGTACGTTCATATCGGCGCGGATCAGAACGGTTTTGCCTTGAACATTTTGTTCGGTCAGTTTCAAAAATGCCATGATGATTCCTTTGTGATGGTTGGAAACGGGAATGTTTGGGATTATCCGCGAATGAGGGGCGACGGTAAAGATTGGCAACGACCGCGCTTGATGTGAATCAGCAGATAAGGCCCGGGCCGTCTGAAACATTCGGCCAATCTTTCAGATTTTCCGCTATACTTTGGCGATTGATTTTCATTTTACGGATTGAACCATGTTACGCCGAATTGCTTTAATGCTTGCCTTCGCGCTGCCTGCCGCCTCATGGGCGCAGACGCTTTCTGAAACCCTGCCCAACGGTCTGAAAATCATCGTCAAAGAAGACCATCGCGCACCTGTGGCCGTTTCGCAGATTTGGTACAAAATCGGCAGCGTGGATGAGAAACCGGGCAAAAGCGGCCTGAGCCACGCTTTGGAACACATGATGTTTAAAGGCACGAAAGACGTCCCCTCCGGCGAATTCAACCGCCGCGTGTCCGAGCTGGGCGGACAAAACAATGCCTATACCAACCGAAATGAAACGGTCTATTATGAAAACGTTGCCGCCGCCAACCTGCCCGAGATCCTGAAGCTCGAGGCAGACCGAATGCACAACCTCAACTTCAGCGACAAAGAATTCCTCAACGAGATGAACGTCATCCGTGAAGAACGCCGCCAGCGCACGGAAGACTCGGCCGACGGCAAAATGTGGGAACAAGCCTATCTTGCCGCTTTTACCCAACCGTCCATGCGCGCCTCCGTCATCGGCTACATGAAAGATTTGCACACCCTAAAAGCCGACGACTTGCGCGCGTGGTACAAACAATATTACGCGCCCAACAATGCCGTATTGGTCATTGTCGGCGATGTCGATGCCAAACAAACGCTTCAGACGGCCGCCAAACTCTTTGGCGATATTCCGGCCAAAGCCCAGCCGCCGCGCAACAAACTCCATACCGAACCCTATTTGCGCAAGCCTGTTACGGTCAAAGCCACTTCTCCGGTTACACACCAGCCGCTGATTGCCATCAACTTCCGTGTGCCGAAACTCCAAAAACTCGATGACACGATGCCTTTCGCCCTCGACATCCTCTCCGATATTTTGGCAGGCAACGCGTCCAGCCGTTTTGATAAAAACCTCGTGCGCGGCAAGCAAACCGCATTGAACGCAGGAACGCATTACGACATCATCAGCCGTGAAATGCCGCTGTTCAGCGTCATGGCCATGCCTGCCGAAGGCGTGAAAACCGATACTTTGATTGCCCAGCTGCGCCAAGAAATCAAAGACATTGCCGACCACGGCGTTTCCGAAGAAGAATTGCAGCGCGTCAAAACCCAGGCAGCGGTCAGCGAAATCTACGCCAAAGACTCCATGTCTTCCCAAGCCTCCATGATGGGCCGCCTCGAAGCGCGCGGTTTCCAATATACCGACGAACAAGAAATCCACCGCCGCTTACAGGCAGTCAGCGCACAAGAAGTACAGGCTGCCGCCCGGATGTTGACCGACGATCGCATGAGTACCGTCATCATCGAGCCGCAAAAACCTGCCACCGCGCCAAACAAAAAAGTTGCCAAACGCCGATAAACATCAGGCCGTCTGAAAGCCCATAACCTTTCAGACGGCCTTAACAGAAAGCCACAACATGAAACCCACCCTGCTCGCCCTTGCCCTACTCCTGCCCTTAAGCGTCCAAGCCGCCACCGACATCCAACGCTGGCGCAACCGCGACGGCACCCAAATCCTCCTTGTCGAACGCCACGAAAACCCCATCATCGACCTTGAAGTCAGCTTCAAGGGCGCAGGCAGCGTCGCCAATCCGGACGGCAAAAGCCAAGTTGCCGAATTTACCGCCGCCCTCCTGACCGACGGCACCCAAGAGCTGGACGAAGAAGCCTTCAATGCCGAAGCCGACAACATCGGCGCACAAATCAGCAGCGACAGCAATGCCGAAAGTGCATCCGCAGGCTTCCGCAGCCTCAGCAAAGCCGACATCCGCGACAAAGCCGCCAACTTGCTCAACCACTCGCTAACCCGTCCGCGTTTTGACGAAGCCGTTTTCCGCCGCCGTCAAATCCAATCCATTACCGGCTTGCAACAACAGGAAACCACCCCCGACTACACCGCCACGCGCGAACTGACCAAGCTCATCTACCCGAATCACCCTTACGGCAGTGGCGCAAACATAACCGTCGACAGCCTTAAACAAGTTAGTCTGGACGACATCCGCGCCTTCCACCGCACCCACTACGGCAAAGACAACGCCATCGTCGCCATCGTCGGCGACCTCAACCGCAAACAGGCAGAGCAACTGGTCGAACGCGTCCTCAAAGACCTGCCGACCAAAGCCACCGCAACCCATGCCATCCCGCCCGTTCCCAAACAAACCGCCCAACGCCGCGACATCCCCTTTGCCGGCACACAGGCACAAGTCCTGCTCGGCACCTCCCTCATCAAACGCCACGACCCCGACTACTACGCCCTCGTTGCCGGCAACTACATCCTCGGCGGCGGCGGTTTCGACAGCCGCCTCATGAAAGTTTTGCGCGACCAACACGGCTACACCTACGGCGTATACAGCAGCCTCGCCCCGGCGACAGAAGAAGGCACGTTTGCCGTTTCCTATTCCACCCAAAAGAAAAACACCAAAGCCTCACTGGCTGACACCCAAGCCGTCATCGAGCAGTTTATCGCCGAAGGCCCGACCGAAGCCGAGCTGAAACAGGCCAAAGCCAACATCGTCGGCAGCTTTCCCCTGCGCTACGACTCCAACGACAAGCTGCTCAACTACCTGAGCCTGATCGGCCTCTACGACCTGCCCAACGACTACTTGGAAGCCTATCCCAAAGCCATCAACAGCCTGACCGTCAAACAAGTCCGCGACGCATGGCAACGCCGCATCAAATTCAAAGACCTCAACACCGTCGTTGTCGGTGCAGAATAAAACGCTTTAAAACAACAGGCCGTCTGAAAGATTTTTCAGACGGCCTGTTTTCATTCTGTCGGTTTGCTGATCTTGTCATCAGAGGCAACTCTAATCAATAAAATATCAGTCACAATCAGCTGTTGTTGTACATTTATAATGAAAGCAAAGACATCATAAATAGCCTCTCTATTACTGAAACCGACAAACATAAAGGCCGAGACCTTTGCAAAATTCCTTTTCCCCCGACAGCCGAAACCTAAACATAGATTTTCGGCTGTTTCCATTCCAAATCACTCCTGACTCTACTCAAATACCCCCTTAATTCCCCTTGGATGCCTGATTAATCAGGCATCCGGTCACCTTTTAGGCGGCAACAGGCGCACTTAGCCTGTTGGCGGCTTTCAAAAGATTCACATCGCCTTCAGATGGCTTTGCGCACTCACTTTGAGCAGACCAAAATAGGCTGCCCTAGCATAGCGGAACTTACGGTGCAGCGTACCAAAGCTTTGTTCGACCACATAACGGGTTTTCGACAAATATCGGTTGCGTTTGGTTTGCGCTTCCGACAGTGGATGTTTGCGATGGGCTTTGCGCATAATGCCGTCCTGCAGCCGATGCTCTTTCAGATGTTGCCGGTTTTCCTCACTGTCATAGCCTTTGTCGGCATAGACGGTCGTACTTTCAGCAATGCCTTCCAACAAAGGCAACAGGTGTTTGCACTCATGGGCATTGGCGGGGGTAATGTGCAGTTTCTCGATATAGCCTTCCTCATCGGTACGGGTATGTTGTTTGTAACCGAGTTTGTAGAGGCCGTTTTTCTTTGTGTGGGGTGGTGTTAGTTTTGTCATAGATATATAACGAGAAAAAAAGGCGGAAATTATTGAAAGGATAAGGAAATTTAAAAAAGTGGTGGAAATTTTAGAATTGCGAAAAAAGCGCGAAATCTGACAGTTTTTTGTCAGTTTCGCGCTTTTTTTGTCATGGGAATTATCGGGAAGTTGTTTATTTTGATATGCCGCAGCTCCAGAGGTATTTGCCGAGGATTTGGAAGTCGGCGGGGGTGGAGGCAGACAGGGTTAGTTGGGTTGTCGGGTAGATGGATTTATTTGGGTTGTCGCTGATGATATTGAGTGTATCGGCGGTCAGGCGTTGCAGGCGTTTGACCCGGAGTTCGTCTTGCTGCCGGAACAGGTAGATTCCTTCGCGGGTGTAGCGCGTGGCGGTTTGCCATAGGACGGTGCCTTGGTCGATTAGGGTTGGGAACATGCTGTCCCCGTCGATGCGGGTACAGAAGCAGTCTGCGGGGGAGAGCTGCAGGTGTTTGAAGAAGGCGGTTCGGAACCACATGGCTTCGGGGTTGGTATCCCACGGTATTGCGCCGCTGCCTGCGCTGGCGAAGACTTCTTTGTAATAGCGGACGGGTACGATGTCGCGCGTATCCTGACGTGCCGCCCAGTCTGCGTAATCCATATTTTCGATATGCGCTACATCGGGTTGAGTGTTGCGGACTTCAAGCGGTGTGTCTGTTTCCGCGCCATCTATCAAATGGAGCAAGCCTTTTTGTTCCAATTCATCAATAACATAAGGAGGAAGAGGGTAGATTCTTTTAACACCTTTCTTCCCACCTTGTGAAGGTGCTTCTTCATATTCCCAATGTTCTCTTTCTGCCCTGTATTGAATGGCGCGTGTTGTATTCGGCAGGCTTATCAGATTCAACTGGGTAATCAAATTCTGAATTTCAGAGATGCTGAATTTTGGCTCTTTCATTTCCATGCTCCAATTAAAAACATGGAAAAAATCTTAGAAATTATTTTCATATTTAAAACAATCACTTGTCAAAACAACATAGAAAAGCATGGAAATTTTAGTTGCGAAATAATTTCCAAGTTATATAATGTTAAAAACAGCGAAACGGCAACTTTAAAACAGTATAACCGATTTTGCAGTGTTCTTTAACAATTTGGAAATAGCCAAAAAAATGACGGGTATTCGGCCCGTCAGGAAGGAGACTGTTTAACAGGTCGTCTGAAACGGTTCGGACGACCGATTAAGCGGTTTTGCTTAGATACTTTATACAGAAAGGAATCAAAATGAAGCACATTGCAAATATTATGCAGATGAACGATTGGGATATGAATCAAGAAAGTACAGTGGGGCGGATATTGGAATATGGTCGCGGGAAGACTAAAAAATTCGTCATCGAATGGTTGGGTGGAGAGAAAACCGAAGTGAAAGGCGGTTATTACGATGCCTGTGCTATAGGTTTGAATGCTGATACTTGGAACTTTATTCGTCGAATTTAATAAGGTTAAACAGGTCGTCTGAAACGGCGGACGACCTGTCTAGATAATAAAGAAAGGAAAACGATGAGTGGTATGCATCCTGAAATGATACGGGCGGAAATCAAAATGAAGGGACTGTCGCTTGCCGATGTGGCTGCGATGGCAGGTATAGGCGAAAGCACACTTTGTCCAGCGGGCATCTTTGTCCTTACTCGGTGTGGTTTGGCCACTGACTTGTCCTTCCTCATCAACTTCTATGGCCTGGCGTTGTTTGCTGCCGGCGGTTTGAATAATGGTGGCGTCAATGACGGCAGCAGATGCTTTCTCTATTTTTAGGCCTTTTTCGGTCAGTTGTCGATTAATCAGTTTGAGCAATTCGGACAGGGTGTTGTCTTGCGCCAGCCAGTTGCGGTAGCGGCATAAGGTGCTGTAATCGGGGATACTCAGTTCGTCAAAACGGCAAAACAGGTTGAAATCGATGCGGGTGATGAGGCTGTGTTCGAGTTCGGGATCGGAGAGGCTGTGCCATTGTCCGAGCAGGACGGCTTTGAACATGGATAACAGGGGATAGGCCGGACGGCCGCGGTGGTCTCTAAGGTAACGGGTTCTTTGACGATTCAGGTATTGTTCGATCGGCTGCCAATCAATCACCTGATCCAACTTCAATAGCGGGAAACGGTCGATGTGTTTGGCGATCATGGCTTGGGCGGTTTGCTGGAAGAAGGAGGTCATGAAAAATCCCCTAAATGTCTTGATGGGAATTTAGGGGACTTTGGGGAATTTTGCAAAGGTCTCAGGCCGTCTGAAACCCAAATCTCAGGTTTCAGACGGCCTTTTTTTAACCGGGTTTATTGCTTATTCAACCGTTACCGATTTAGCCAAGTTGCGCGGTTTGTCCACGTCTGTACCGCGTGCGAGGGCGGCGTGGTAAGACAGGAGCTGCACGGGGATGGTGTGCACAATCGGCGAGAGTACGCCGACGTGGCGTGGGGCGCGGATAACGTGCACGCCTTCGGTGGCGTTGAAGTTGCTGTCGAGATCGGCGAAGACAAAGAGTTCGCCGCCGCGTGCGCCGACTTCCTGCATATTGGCTTTCACTTTATCCAACAGGCTGTCGTTCGGGGCAATCACGACAACAGGCATGTTCTCGTCCACCAAAGCCAACGGGCCGTGTTTCAGCTCACCCGCAGGATACGCTTCGGCGTGGATGTAGGTAATCTCTTTCAGCTTCAATGCGCCCTCAAGGGCGATTGGGAAGTGGATACCGCGACCCAGGAAGAGTGCGCTGGTTTTCTTGGCAAATTTTTGCGCCCAAGCGGCGATTTGCGGCTCAAGATTGAGAACGTGCTGAATGCTGCCCGGCAGTTGGCGCAATTCTTCAACGTATGCACTTGCTTGCTCGTCGGAAACCAGGCCGCGTTGTTTGCCCAAGGTAACAGCCAAGCCGAACAGGACAACCAGTTGGGTCGTGAACGCTTTGGTAGAGGCAACACCGATTTCTGCACCGGCGCGTGTGTACAGTACCAACTCGCTTTCACGCGGCAGGGCGGATTCCATCACGTTACAAATAGACAGGCTGTGTTTGTGTCCCAAGGATTGCGCGTATTTCAGGGCTTCCATGGTGTCCAAAGTTTCGCCGGATTGGGAAATGGTGATGACCAGTTGTTTCGGATCGGCAATCACGTCGCGGTAGCGGTATTCGCTGGCGATTTCCACGTCGGTCGGCACTTTGGCGATGGATTCGAGCCAGTATTTAGCAGTCAGCGCGGCATAGTAGGACGTACCGCAGGCAAGGATTTTGATGCTGTGGATATCGTCGAACACTTCGCGTGCATTCGCACCGAAGTTTTCAGGTTCGAAACCGCCATCTAAGAAGACTTCGGCAGTATCGGCGATGGCGCGGGGTTGTTCGTGGATTTCTTTTTGCATGAAGTGGCTGTATGGGCCCAACTCCAAAGAAGCCAAAGACAATTCGGACACTTTAATCGCGCGTTCGGTTTGCGCACCGGTTTTGTCGAGCAGTTTTTCGATGCCGTTTGCGTTCAGCAGGGCGATATCGCCGTCTTCCAAGTAAGCAATGCGGCGGGTAAAGGCGATCACGGCAGATACGTCGGAAGCGATAAAGGTTTCTTGGTCGCCCAAGGCCACCAACAGCGGGCAGCCCATGCGCGCAACAACCATTTGTTCAGGGTTGTCTTGTGCGATAACGGCAATAGCGTATGCACCGTGGAAACGGGCAGTCGCAGCTTGGACGGCTTCAAACAGTTTGCCGCCGTTTTGTGTGTATTCGTGGTTGACACTGTGGGCGATGACTTCGGTATCAGTTTGCGATTCGAAGGTGTAACCCAACGCTTTCAGGCGTTCGCGTTCGGCTTCAAAGTTTTCGATGATGCCGTTGTGGACAACCGCGATCATACCGCCGGAAATATGAGGGTGGGCGTTAGGCTCGGTTACACCGCCGTGGGTTGCCCAACGGGTATGGCCGATGCCGATATGGCCGAACACGCCTTTTTCGCGCGCGGCGTCCTCCATCAGCTGCACACGGCCGACGCGGCGGACGCGTTTGATTTTGCCGTCCATGTTGACGGCGATACCCGACGAATCGTAGCCTCGGTATTCAAGGCGTTTGAGACCGTCGGTCAGAAAATCGACTACATTGTGATTGGCGCGAATAGCACCTACGATACCGCACATATAAGTTCCTTAGTATCAAAAGTTTGAGAAAATGACTGCTGCTCCGGCTCCCGAAAGCGGCAGTCGGAAAACGCCGTTTTATATTCATTGAAACGGCAAATCTGGGTTTCAGACGGCCTGTTGTTTCTCAAGGCCGTCTGAAAACAAATAAAAGATCAACCTTACTTCTTATCGCCTTTTTCCGGACGCACCCAGCCTTCGATGACGGTTTGGCGCGAACGGGCGAGAACGAGTTTGCCGTCTTCGCAGTTGCGGGTAATCGCGCTGCCCGCGCCTGTCGTTACTTTGTTGCCTAGGGTAACGGGGGCAACCAGTACGCAGTTTGAACCGATGCGCACTTCGTCGCCGATGACGGTTTTGTGTTTGTTCACGCCGTCGTAGTTGGCAATAATCGTGCCGGCGCCGAAGTTGGTTTTGCTGCCGATCTCGGCATCACCGATGTAGGTGAGATGGTTGGCTTTGGTACCGTTGCCAATGGTGGCGTTTTTGACTTCGACGAAGTTGCCGATGTGTACGTCGTCGGCCAGTTTGGCTTGCGGACGCAAACGGGCGTATGGGCCGATTTGGTTGTTTTCACCGACTTCGCAACCTTCAAAATGGGAGAATGGGGCGATTTTGGTGTTGGCACCGATTTTGGCGTTTTTGATCACGCAGTTGGCACCGATTTCGACGTTGTCGCCGAGTTCGACTTCGCCTTCGATGACGACGTTGACGTCAATCACGACATCTTGTCCGTGTTTCAGACGGCCTCGTAAATCGAAACGTGCCGGATCGCGCAGGGTTACGCCTGCTTTGAGCAATTCTTGCGCCTGTTCAGTTTGGAAAATACGCTCGAGTTCGGCCAGTTGGAGTTTGTTGTTCACGCCGGCGGCCAGATAAGAGGCGCGGACTTGGACGGGATGAACTTTAATACCGTCGGCAACGGCTTTGGCGATGAGGTCGGTCAGATAGTATTCGCCTTGGGCATTGTTGCTGGAAAGGCTGTTCAACCAAGCTTCGAGTTTGGCGTTAGGCAGAACCAAAATGCCGGTATTGATTTCTTTCACGGCTTTTTGGGCGGCATCGGCGTCTTTTTCTTCGACAATGGCAGTTACGCTGCCGTTGCTGTCGCGGATGATGCGGCCCAAACCTGTCGGATCGTTAGGCACGTCGGTCAACAGGCCGACTTCGTCGCCTGCGGCTTCAAGCAGGGTTTCGAGGGTGGCTGCGTCAATCAGGGGAACGTCGCCGTACAACACCAGCGTGCGGCCTTCGGCGGAAAGGTGCGGCAGGGCGGTTTTGACAGCGTGGCCGGTACCGAGCTGTTCGGTTTGTTCAACCCAAACGACATCGCGTTTGACGGTGTCCAAGACTTGCTCTTTGCCGTGGCCGATGACGACGCAGATGTTTTGGGGATTCAGGGAGGCGGCGGTGTCGATAACGCGCTCAACCATGGGAAGGCCGCCGATGCGGTGCAGCACTTTGGGCATTTTGGAGTACATACGCGTGCCTTTGCCGGCAGCGAGGATGACGATATTTAAAGCTGTCTGAGCCATGATACGGTTTCCGTTGTCGTTGTTTGAGGCCGTCTGAAAAGTGGGGCAACAAGTGTTGATTGTTTTTCACTCCGTTTCAGACGGCCTTGGGGATATTGTTATTCGGTTGCTGGCTGTTGGTTGGCAAATTGCGGTTTTTGCCAATGTTGGCCGCGTTCGCCGTGTTCAGCATGATCCGCTTGATTGGATTGGACGGCGCGGCGCTCAGGGCGGAACTGATTGTAATTCATGTTTTTAGAATAAGTACCGTCCTGATAAACGATAGGTGTGCCGGTAGCATATTTTTGGCGTACGGCGGTACGGCCGGATTCGTTGGTGTAGGTTTCCCAAGAGCAACCGGCCAAAACGGCGGCGGCGGTCAGAATTAAAGCGAGTTTACGCATGATGTTGTCCTTGTTTTTAAATGTCGGCAATACCGTGTATTGTACTTGTTTTTTCAAAACTTCACGGCAGTTTTGTGCAAAATTCAAGCAAACCCTGCATATCTTTCGCTATGCCGTCGGCAAATGGCAACGGATGGGCTTTTTCGCCGTACCAAACGGTCTTCATGCCCAAGGCTTTGGCTTGGTGCAGATTGTCGGCGCTGTCGTCCACCATAACGCACTGTTCGGGTTTGACGCCCAACAGGCGGCAGACGTTGAGATAGGCCTGCGGATTGGGTTTGTAGAGCAGGCCGAAGTCGTCCGTGCCGAACAAGCCGTCAAAATGCGCTTCCAAGCCCAACGCTTCAACCAATGCGCGGACATAAAACGAAGGTCCGTTGGAAAATACGGCTTTTCGCCCTTTCAGACGGCCTAAAACGTCATCAGTTCCATCCATACCCTCCACCTTTGCCAAAATTTGCTTAAGGGGGTGACTTTCACGCAAAAATTCATCGATATCGACTTCGGGATGATGGATTTGCAAACCGGCAAGCGTCGCGCCGTATCGGTGCCAATAATCTTGGCGCAGTTGGGAGGCGGCTTCTTCAGAAAGTTTCAGACGGCCTGCCATGTATTCGGTCATGGCGCGGTTGATGATGTAGAAAATGCCGGCTTCGGCATTGTGCAAAGTGTTGTCGAGGTCAAACAGCCAAACGGGGGAATGATTCATATCGTGCCTTGATATGCAGATTTTGTTATGATATTTCGTATTTTACCCGTACAAAGGAAAGAGAATGAAACTGAAATTGTCCGTCTTGGCCCTGTTGCTGGCCTCGGCAAACCTGTACGCCCAAACCGAAGTGCGTCTGGCCGTGCACAAATCCTTCAGCCTGCCCCAATCCGTCATTGCGCAATTTGAAAAAGCCAACGATGCCAAAGTGTCCGTCATCAAGGCAGGCAGCGGCAACGAAATGCTCAACAAGCTGATTTTGAGCAAAGCCAACCCGATTGCCGATGCGGTTTACGGTTTGGACAACGCCAACATCGGCAAAGCCAAAGCCGCCGGCATCCTCGCCGCCAGCCAACCCAAATCCGCGCCCGTAACCGCTTCCCTGCCCGATGCACTGGCTGTCGATTACGCCTATGTCGCCATCAACTACGACAAAAAATGGTTTGAACAGAAAAAACTGCCCCTGCCGCAAACCCTGCAAGACCTGACCAAACCGGAATATAAAAACCTTCTGGTGACCCCGTCTCCCGCCACGTCCTCGCCCGGCCTCTCCTTCCTCTTGGCCAACATCGGCGGCATGGGTGAAGAAGGCGCGTTCAAATGGTGGGCGCAAATGCGCCAAAACGGCGTGAAAGTCGCCAAAGGCTGGAGCGAAGCCTACTACACCGACTTTACCCAAAACGGCGGTGCCTATCCCCTCGTGGTCAGCTATGCCACCAGCCCGGCGGCCGAAGTCCACTACTCCAAAGGCAAATACAGCACCCCGCCCACCGGCAACCTCTTCCTCAAAGGCGGCACATTCCGCCAAGTTGAAGGCGCGGCCGTTTTGAAAGGCGCAAAACAACCCGAACTGGCGGCCAAACTGGTGAGCTGGCTGCAAAGCGGTGAAGTGCAAAAAGCCCTGCCTGCCGAAATGTGGGTCTATCCGGCAGTCAAAAACACGCCGCTGCCCAAAGTATTCGAGTTTGCCCAAACCCCGAAACACAGCGATTCCCCCAACCGCGCCGACATCAACACCAAACAAAAACAATGGGTGAGCCGTTGGAGCAAAACCGTTTTACGTTAAGCTGAAAAAGATTTAAAAAAGATTAAAGGCCGTCTGAAAAACCAAATCATTAGTTTTTCAGACGGCCTTGTTTTACAATGACCTTTTAAACAACTTCACACGCACACACAATTATGAATTTCGATCTTCAAGTCCTCTCCTCCTTCTCCGGCTGGGAACAACTCGCCCAAACCGGCATGTCTTTCGGCAT